>NZ_CP013342.1:3545000-3845000 GCF_001610975.1 Sphingopyxis terrae subsp. terrae NBRC 15098
CGCCCGACAGCATCGAGGCCATCCGCCCGCTGCGTGACGGGGTCATCGCCGACATCGATGTCGCCGAACAGATGATCAAGCACTTCATCACCAAGGTGCACGGCGGCAAGGCCAACGCGTTTCGCAGCCCCGAAATCGTGATTTGCGTGCCGTCGGGTTCGACCAGCGTTGAACGCCGCGCGATCCGCGACGCCGCATCGAACGCCGGGGCAAGCCAGGTGTGGCTGATCGAGGAACCGATGGCGGCCGCAATCGGCGCCGACATGCCGGTTACCGAACCGATCGGCTCTATGGTCGTCGACATCGGCGGCGGCACCACCGAAGTCGCGGTGCTCTCGCTGCGCGGCCTGGCTTACACGACCTCGGTCCGCGCCGGCGGCGACAAGATGGACGAAGCGATCGTCTCCTACGTTCGCCGCCATCACAATCTGCTGATCGGCGAATCGACCGCCGAGCGGATCAAGAAGGATTTCGGCATCGCGCGCGTGCCCGCCGACGGCGTCGGCATGACGATCCACATCAAGGGCCGCGACCTCGTCAACGGCGTGCCGAAGGAAATTTCGATCAATCAGGCGCAGATCGCCGAAGCACTGTCCGAACCGATCGGCACGATCGTCGAAGGCGTGCGCATCGCGCTCGAAAACACCGCCCCCGAACTCGCAGCCGACATTGTCGACCAGGGCATCGTGCTCACCGGCGGCGGCGCTTTGATCCGCGAACTCGACGAATTGCTGCGCGACGCAACCGGCCTGCCGGTGACGGTCGCGGAAGACCCGCTGACCTGCGTCGCGATTGGCACCGGCCGCGCGATGGAGGATCCCGCCTTCCGCGGCGTGCTGCAGCAAGCCTGATCGCGGACAGACGGTCCATGGTTCGCCCGGCACATCGGCGTCCGGGGCAATCCCGAAAGGCCCAGTACAGCCTCTTCGCTGCCTATGTTATTGCGATAACGGGCGCGCTTGCGGGGCTGCTTCTGGCGATCCTTTCGGTCGCCGACCCCGTCGGCTTTGCCGCCCTGCGCGTCGCCAGTCAGGAAATAACCGCGCCGATCGCGCGCGGCACGCGGTCGGTGATCGGGTCGATCTCGGGCGTCGACGACACTGTGTCGGCCTACGTCGGCGCGGGATCGCAGAACCGCCGCTTGCGCAAGGAACTGGCCGAGGCGCGCCGCCGTCTCGTCGCGACCAGCGCGCTCGAAGAGGAAAATCGCCAGCTCAAGTCGCTGCTCGGTCTGCAGCAGACCGATCGCTCGGCGCTCGCCCATGGCTATCTGCTCACCTCGACCTCGACGAGCAGCCGCCGCATCGCGCTGCTCAGCCTCGGGCGCAACCGGGGTGTATTGGCGGGCCAGCCGGTACGCGGCGCCGACGGCCTGATCGGCCGCGTGCTGACCGCCGGGCCATCGGTGTCGCAGGTGCTGCTCCTTACCGACGTCGAAAATGTCGTGCCGGTGCGCCGGGCGCGTGACGGCCTGCCGGCGCTCGCAACGGGCCGCGGCAACGGCGATCTCGACGTTCGCACGCTCAACATCGCGAACAATCCCTTCAAGCCCGGCGACATCCTCGTGACGTCGGGAACCGGCGGCCTTTATCCTCCGAACATTCCGGTCGCCATCGTCGTGCGGCGCCAGGACGATGGCGCGCTCGCGCGTCCGCTGGCCGACCCGGCAAAGGTCGACGCGGTAGCGGTGCTGCGCCCCTATACGCCCGATAATATCGAGGCGCAGGCGGTGCCCGCCCAATCCTCCACGGCAGCCGGCGCGCCATGAACCGGCACGGACAGCGGATCGGCGAGCCAGCCTCGCGCTGGCGGATGCAGGTCGTGCCGATCGCGACGGTGATGATCGCGTCGGCGCTGCCGTTGATGCTGCCGCTCGTCGCCAGTTCGCCCGTGCTGCCCCCGCTCGGTCTCCTCTTCTTCCTGAGCTGGCAACTTCTGCGCACCGAAATGTGGCCGGTGTGGATCGGTCTGCCGCTCGGCCTGTGGGACGATCTGTTCAGCGGCGCGCCGATCGGCACAGCCATCGCGCTGTGGACCGCCGCGAGCATCGCGATCGCCTATCTCTCGCAGCGCATCTATTGGCGCGGCTTCCTGCACGACTGGGCGATCGGCGCGCTGCTCGTCGCCGCTGTTCAGGCGCTTGCGGTGCTTATCACCTTTCCACACGCTCCCGCCGGGCATATGCTCGGCCTCGTGCTGCCGCAGATCATCATTTCGGTGCTGCTGATGCCGCTGTTCCTCCGCCTGACCGGCAAGTTTGACAATTTCCGTCTCAAGCGCCGATAATCGCCCGCCTCCCGCCCCCGCCTTAGCCTTCGCCCCAGATTGCCAACGAATTTCCGCTTTCATGTCCCGCAAGAAAAGTCCGCCCATTACCGAAGCCTGGAGGGGCCTCACCTTCACGCGCCGCACCCTTGTCGTCGGCGGCGGACAAATCGCCGTGGGCGCCGCGCTCGCGGCGCGGATGGGCTATATCTCGATCATCGACAATGATCGCTATGTCCTCGAATCCGAAAGCAACCGCGTCAATCTGACGCTCATCCCGCCGCGTCGCGGCTGGATCGTCGACCGCCACGGCAAGGCGCTTGCCAACAACCGCGTCTCGCTCCGCATCGACATCATTCCCGATCGCATGCACAGCAAGGAACTGGTGCTGGGCCAGCTCCGCACGTTGTTGCAGCTCGACGGCGACGCAATGGCGCGCATCGAACGCGACCTCAAGGCGGCATCCGGATTCCAGCCGGTTGCGGTTGCGGAGGACGTGACCGAGCAGCAATATGCATCGATCCTCGTCCGCCTCCCCGACCTCCCCGGCATTGCCCCGACGCGCGGTTTTGCCCGCAACTATCCCACCGGCGCCGCGGTCGGCCACCTGATCGGCTATGTCGGCGCCCCGACCGCCGAGGAATATGAAAAGGTCAAGGATCCGCTCTTCATCACCCCCGGCTTCAAGACCGGCAAGGACGGGCTGGAGAAATATTTCGAGGAATTGCTGCGCGGCAAGGCCGGCGCCAAGCGCGTCGAAGTCACCGCGCGGGGCAAGGTCGTGCGCGATCTCAGCACCCAGCCCGACACGCAAGGCAAGACCGTCCACCTGACCATCGACGCCGATCTGCAGGAATATGCCGCGCGCCGCATGGGCCCCGAATCAGGGGCGGCGGTCGTCATCGACTGCCTCAATGGCGACATCCTCGCCTTCGTTTCGATGCCGTCTTTCGATCCGAACAGCTTTTCGGACGGGATCAGCAATGCCGAATATGGCTGGCTGCGCGCCGACGATCACCAGCCGCTGATCAACAAGGCGACCCGCGGCCTCTACCCCCCGGGATCGACGCTGAAGCCGATGGCCGCGATCGCCGCGATCGAACATGGCATGGACCCGAGCGAACGCCACACCTGCATCGGCGGCTATCGCCTCGGCAACCGTTTCTTCCGCTGTCTCGGCACCCACGGCAGCGTCGACATGCCGACCGCGATCATGAAAAGCTGTAACAGCTATTTCTATTGGGTCGCCGACCGGCTGGGCTATGACGCCATCGCGCCGACCGCGAAGATGATGGGGCTGGGCGAGGAATTCCAGCTTGCCGGAAGCAACCAGCGATACGGCACGATTCCCGACAGCGCGTGGAAGATGAAAAAATACGGCCAACCCTGGTCGGCGTCCGATTCGCTGAATGCGGTGATCGGCCAGGGCTATGTCAGCGTGAACCCGCTCCAGCTCGCCGTCATGGCGTCGCGTATCGCCTCGGGCCGCAAACTCTACCCCCGCCTCGTCAGCCGGCAATTCTCGAACGAGCCTTTGCCCTTCTCAGCCGAAGCCTTTGCGACCGCGCGCGAGGGGATGAACCGCGTCGTCAACGCCCCCGGCGGAACCGCGGGGCGCAGCCGCCTGCCGCTCGACGGCATCCAGATGGCGGGCAAGACCGGCACGGCCCAGGTTCGCGGCCTCAACACCGGCAACGGCAAGGGCGGCACGTGGAAATTTCGCGATCACGGCCTGTTCATCTGCTTCGCGCCGGTCGAAAATCCGCGCTATGCCGCGTCGGTCATCATCGAACATGGCATGGGCGGCAGCCGCGCGGCGGCGCCCGTTGCCAAGGACATCTTCACCTTCCTCTACGACCGTGAAAAGGCGATGGAGGCACTGACCGCCTTTGAGGCCGGCTGGGGCGGCACGATCAAGGAGCGGATGGACCGCGACTATGCTGCGTGGAAGGCGGGTATCGCGCGCCCCGATCCGGGGCTCGCGCAATGATCCCGGTTCCGCCCGCCGTCCAGCGCATCCCCTGGAAGCTGATCGCACTCCTGTCGGCGATCACCGGCTTCGGCCTGCTCGTCCTCTATTCGGCCGCCGGCGGCAGCGTGACGCCCTGGGCGCTCCAACAGGGGGTGCGCTTCATCGTCTTCCTGCTCGTCGCGCTCGCGATCGGGCGCATGCCGATCCGCATTTTCGAAGATTTCTCTTACCTTGGCTATCTGGGCGTCGCGCTGCTTCTGCTTGCGGTCGAAGCGCTGGGTTTTGTCGGCGGCGGCAGTCAGCGATGGCTCAATCTCGGATTCATGAACCTCCAGCCGTCGGAACTGATGAAGGTCGCGATCGTCCTCGCTCTCGCGCGCTTCTACGCCCAATTGCCGCCGGGCAGCACGCGCACCTTCAACGCCTTGTGGCCCGCGCTGGTGATGATCGGCATCCCCGCCGCGCTCGTGATGCTCCAGCCCGACCTCGGCACGGCGCTGGCGATCTGCGCCAGCGCGGCGATCGTGATGTTCGTCTCGGGCCTTCCGCTGTGGTGGTTCGGCAGCGCCGCGCTCGCGGGACTGGCCGCGTTGCCGATCCTCTTTTCGATGCTGCACGACTATCAGCAGAAGCGCGTGCTGATCTTTCTCGACCCCGAAAGCGATCCGCTGGGCGCCGGCTATCACATCAGCCAGTCGAAGATTGCGATCGGATCGGGCGGACTGTTCGGCAAGGGCTTCCTCAACGGGTCGCAAAGCCACCTCGATTATTTGCCCGAAGGGCATACCGACTTCATCTTCGCCACCATGTCGGAGGAATGGGGGCTGGTCGGCGGGCTGTTGCTGCTCCTCGGCTTCTTCTTCCTGCTGCGCTGGTCCACGCGCGTCGCGCTCAACGCGCGGACGCGCTTCGGCCAATTGACCGCGACCGGCCTCACCATGACGATCTTTTTCTACATCGCAATCAATCTGGGAATGGTGATGGGGCTGGCGCCGGTCGTCGGTATCCCGTTGCCGCTCTTCTCCTATGGCGGATCGTCGATGCTGACGATCATGACCTGCATCGGCATCATCCTCGCGATCGAGAGTGACAGCAAGAAGCGGCACAGCCGGCTGAGCTGACGACGCCAGCGGCGCCGCGACCGCGCGTGCCGCTTATTCGTGCCGCAGCGCGTCGATCGGATCGAGCTTCGACGCCCGGCGCGCCGGATAATAGCCGAATGTTATCCCCATCAAGGCGGAGAACAGGAAGCTCATCACATTGACGACCGGATTGAAGATGAAGGGCACGTCGATCACGCTCGCCATCCCCCAGGACAGGATGAAAGCGAAGGCGATGCCGACCGCACCGCCGAAACAGCACAGCACGACGGCCTCGGTCAGAAACTGGAGCTGCACCTCGCGCGCCAGCGCCCCGATGGCGAGACGGATGCCGATCTCGCGCGTCCGTTCGGTGACCGAGACAAGCATGATATTCATGATCCCGATCCCGCCGACAAGCAGGCTGATCCCCGCGATCACCGCAACCATCGCGGTCAACGCGCCGGTTGCCGCACCGAGCGCCTGATTGACCTGCGCGGTATCGACGATGTTGAAGTCGTTGGTGGCCGCGCCCTGCAACAGGCGCCGCTCGCGCAGCAGGCCGACGAGCGAATCCTGAATGGCGGTGCTGGCGTAGGCGCTGTCATATTTGATCACGAAATATTGGATATCGTCGCTGCCGGTGAAGCGGCGCTGCGCCATTTTCAGCGGGACCATCACGACATTGTCGCTGTCCTGATCGGGACCGCCGCCCTCGCCGCGTTCCTTGAGAACGCCGATCACGGTGCAGGACACGTTGTTCAACCGGATATTTTCGCCGAGCGGACTGCTCCCGGCGACGAATATCGCCTTTTGGACCTTGGGCCCGATCAGGCACATATTCTTGCCCGCGCTTTCCTCCTCGTTCGTGAACGCGCGGCCGCTTTCGATCTCGATCGACCGGGCGCGCAGGAAGTCATTGCCGACGCCCTGCACGGTCGTGCGCCAGCTCTGCCCGTTATGAAAGGCCGTGACGCTGGACGAAACGCTGCCCGACACATCGACGACGCCGGCGATCTGCCTGCTCACTGCATCAACATCGGCTTGCTTGAACGGCCGCGGCCTGCCGCGATCGCCCTGCACGGGAAAGACGATCAGCACGTTAGACCCCAGCGAGGATATCTGGTCCTTGATCGATGCCGTGACGCCATTTCCGAGCGTCACCATCGTGATCACCGCCGCGACGCCGATGATGATGCCGAGCGTCGTCAGGAACGAACGCAGCAGATGGCGCCGTATCTCGCGAAAGGCGAGCAGGAGCGTTGCGCCGAACATCAGGCGGGTTCCTCGCTGCGGGTGCGCCTGCCGCGTTCGACCCGTTCGACCAGCCCGTCGCGAAAGCGCACGATGGTGTTGGCAAAGGCTGCCATTTCCTCCTCATGCGTGACCATCAGGATGGTGATGCCTTCGCCGTTCAGGCGCGTGAGCAACTGCATGATCTCGATCGAGCGTTCGGTATCGAGATTGCCCGTAGGCTCGTCGGCGAGCAGCACGTCGGGCTGGGTGACGAGCGCCCGGGCGATCGCCACCCGCTGCTGCTGGCCGCCCGACAATTCGGCCGGCGTGTGATCCGCCCAGGGCGCAAGACCCACCTGATCGAGCGCGCGCATGGCTGCGGCGTGGCGCTCGCTCTTCTTTTCGCCGCGATAGAGCAGCGGCAGTTCGACATTTTCGACCGCGCTGGTGCGGGCAAGGAGATTGAAGCCCTGAAAGACGAAGCCCAGATATCGCCGCCGCAGCAGGCTGCGCTGATCGCGATCGAGCGCCTGCACCTCGACCCCGCGAAAGCGGAACACGCCGCTCGTCGGGACATCCAGGCAGCCGAGGATGTTCATCGTCGTCGATTTGCCCGAGCCCGACGGCCCCATCACCGCGACGAAATCGCCGCGCTCGATCCGCATGTCGACGCCCTTGAGCGCCTGAAAGGCCGCCTCGCCCCGGCCGAAGGTCTTCGTTATCCCTTCGAGTTCGATCAGCGGGATCTCGGGGGGCGTCACTGGCCCGTCGCCCCCTTGCCCGTCACCACCTTCATGCCGGGCCGAAGCCCCTTGGCCGTCACGGCGGTCAGGCGGCCGTCGCTCTGCCCCGTCACAACGTCGACGGGCTTCAGCGTCCCGTCGGCCTGAAGCACCCAGACGCGCTGCTGGCTGCCCACGCCGATCGTCGCGCGCTGTTCATTCTTTTCCAGCCCGATTTCGGGATTGAGCACGCCGCCCTTTTCCTTTTCCTTCGCATCGGGCTGAAAGCGCAGGGCCCCGTTCGGAACCAGCAATTGTTTGCCGGTGCTGCCCGTCGCAATGGTCGCCGTCGCGGTCATCCCCGGACGCAGCAGCCCGTCGCCGTTGGCGACCGCCAGCCTCGCCTCATAGCTGACGACCGCATTGGCGGTTGCGGTGGCCGTCTGCTGGCTCGCCTGCGAAGCCGTGTTGCTCGACGCCTGATCGACGCGCTCGACGACCGCGGGAAAGCGACGACCGGGATAGGCATCGACCGTGAAGTCGGCCTTCTGTCCGGTCTGGACCTGTCCGACGTCGGCTTCATCGATCTCGACGCGAAGCTGCATCGCCGACAGATCTTCGGCGATGATGAACAGGGTCGGGGTGTTGAAACTTGCCGCGACAGTCTGCCCGGGCTCGACCTGGCGCGCGAGCACGACACCCGAAACGGGCGAACGGATCTCCGCGCGGTTGCGGTTGGTCACCGCCGACGACAATTGCGCCTCGACAGCGCGGACATTCGCCTGCGCCGCGGCAACGGCGGCGGTATCGCGCTTCACTGCCGCGCGACCCTGATCGAGTTCGACCCCTGAGGGAACCTTGCCGCCCGAGATCTTGAACACATTTTCCAGCCGCGCGAGCTGCGCCTTGTCGACGTCAAGCGTCGCCTGCGCCTGCGCCACCTGCGCGCGCGCCGCGTTGAGATTGGCCTCGGCCTGGGTGATCTGGTCCTCGATCACGTCGGTGTTGATCTGGGCGAGGACCTGCCCCTTGGAGACGCGGTCGTTCACATCGACATAAATGTGATCGATCTTGCCCGACACTTCGGACCCGACCTCGACCTGATTGGTCGGCCGCAGATTCCCCGTCGCCGTGACGCTGAGCGTCAGCGACTTCTCGGTCACCGGCTCGGTGATATATTTGGCCTCGTCTTTCCCGCGCGAACAGGTTGCCATCGCCAGCAATATGACGAGTATCAGCGCCGCTGGCAGCCAGTATTTCATCCAGCGCCGCCACTTGGGGCGCGGCCTCGCGCCAAGAAAATCCTCGAGTTCCTGCGTCGCAGTGCCGGTATCGGTCATTCGCTAGTCCCCTGTGTCCGAACGCCGGCATCCGGATCGAAATTGGTCCCGTCCCAACCGCCGCCGAGCGCCTGGTTGAGGCTGATAAAGGCGTTGGCCCGCTCGGCCTGGCTCGCCGCCAGCGCGTTGCGGGCCGCGAGCAACTGGTTCTCCGCAGTCAGCAAAGTTTGAAAGTCGATCAGCCCCGCCTGATACTGGCTGCGCGCCAGCAGCGCGGCATTGCTCGCCGCATCGCGCGCCGTTTCGAAAAGGCTAACGCGCTCGCCCGCCGCGCGCTGGGCGGCGGCGGCGCTCTCGACATCCTCAAGCGCGCCAAGGATCGCCTTTTGCCAGGCCGCAAGCGAAGCCTGCGCGGCTGCATTGGCGGCGTCGACACCCGCGCGCGCACGGCCGCCGTCAAAGATAAGCTGGCTGATCCCCGCAAAGAGCCGCCCGGTTATCACATCGAACAGATTGCCGATCCCGAACGAGGCGGTGCCGAGGTTGCCGGCGAGGTTGACAAGCGGTAGCATCTGCGCGCGTGCAACGCCGATGCGCGCCGTGTCCGCGAGCAGCGTCGCTTCTGCCTGGCGGACGTCGGGGCGGCTGCGCAGCACGGCGGCCGGCGCATCGAACCCCACTGCGTCCGGCGGAGCCGGAATTGCTCCTTCTTCGCCCTCGATCGCCGTCCGCACCGGGCCGGGCGCTTCGCCGATCAGGGTCGAAATGCTGTTCGCCGCCTGCGCGAGATCGCGTTCAAGCGCCGGAATGCTCGCCGCGGTCTGCGCCCGCTGCGCGGCGGCCTGCTCGACATCGAGGCTCGATACGAGGCCGGCCTCGCGTCGCCAGCGCGCGATCTGGAGATTATCGTCCTGAATGGTCAGCGTTTCGCGCGCGATCGCGAGTTGTACCGCGAGCGTTCGCGCCGAAACGGTGGTCTGCGCCACCTGTCCCACGATCAGGCGCTGCAGGTCGGCAAGGCCATAGCCTGCGGCGGCAAGATCGGCCCGCGATGCGGCGACATTGCCGCCGATGCGTCCGAAAAGATCGATCTCCCACTGCGCGTCGGCGCCGAGCGAATATTGCAGCCGCTCGTCGGCCAGATCGCCGACATCGCGCTGAAGCCCCCCGGAGGCCGTGACCTGCGGGAAATAGCCTGCCCGCGCCGCGCGCACGCCCGCGCGCGCCTGCACCAGGCGGGCGGCAGACTGGGCAATGTCACGATTGTTCGCCAGCGCCCGCGCGACATAGGAATCGACCAGCGGATCGCTCAGTCGCGTCCAATAGGATGCCGTCGCGGCGGGATTGCCTCCCGATTCGACCGACCATTGCTCGGGAACGGGAATGCCCGGCCCGGATGGATATTCGGTCGGCGCCGAAACGCAGCCCCCAAGCCCGCCCGCCAACAGGGCTATTGTAAGCCAACGCCGTCCCGTCTGCATGCGCCCCTCAAAGTCCCACCGCGGATGCAAAAATTACCGCGCTTGCTGGACGGCAGACCATAAATTGCTGGAATGCGCAAGCTTTCGGGCGCCGCGCAAGCCACCCGATGCCTCCATTTTGCTCGCCGACGCTCCCCCATTCCCGACATTTCCCGGCGCCGCCGTCCGACGCCCTCAACGCAAAAGCCCGATCGCACGCCTTACCCAAGCGACGTAAATTGCCTTTTGCGAAAAAATATTGCCGAAGCCCATTGCCATGCCCGAACGAGCATGATAGCGGGCCGCTCTCTTCGCAGCACAAAGCCTTTTTGGCCGCCGCGAAGTCCGCCGAAAACCGGCATGTGGACGCATAGCTCAGTTGGTAGAGCAGCTGACTCTTAATCAGCGGGTCCTAGGTTCGAGCCCTAGTGCGTCCACCATTTCTTTCCTTGGTATTCAGATAGTTACGCCACCCTAGGCCACCAGACGAAGCTCGTTTTCGGTGAGCTTTGTAGGTGATTTTGTGTCGTAACCTCCCTCGGCGCGGCGTGTCCGCCGTCAGCGCCAATGGCACAGATTTGAGGTTGTGATTTAAGGAGGATTTGGGCTTCGTCGTAGTGACGAAGGAACGAAGATGAAGCCCAAATCCTCCTTGAAAAAATCGGCGCCGAAGGCCCCAGCGGAGCGGGTGGTGAAGGACATACGGCGTGCGACGCGCCGGCACTTCTGTGCAGAGGACAAAATCAGGATCGTGCTGGAGGGGCTGCGCGGCGAAGACAGCATCGCCGAGCTGTGCCGCAAGGAAGGCATCGCCCAGAGCCTGTATTACACCTGGTCGAAGGAGTTCATGGAAGCGGGCAAGCGTCGTCTGGCCGGCGATACCGCCCGAGCTGCGACCACCGGCGAGGTGCACGATCTGCGCCGCGAAACCCGTGCCCTGAAGGAATGCGTGGCCGACCTGACGCTGGAAAACCGTCTGCTCAAAAAAAGCATGATCGCGGATGGGGGCGACGAAGAATGAGGTATCCCGCATCTGAGAAGCTCGAGATCATCAGGATCGTCGAGCAGTCGCATCTGCCCGCCAAGCGGACGCTGGACCAGCTCGGCATCCCCCGCCGGACCTTCTATCGATGGTATGACCGCTACCTCGAAGGCGGGCCGGAGGCGCTAGAGGATCGGCCATCGGCGCCGAGCCGGGTGTGGAATCGCATCGGCAACGATATCCAGCAGCAGATCGTCGAGATGGCGCTGGACGAGTCCGAGCTATCGCCCCGCGAGTTGGCTGTGCGCTTTACCGACGAGAAGCGCTACTTCGTGTCGGAATCGACGATTTACCGGCTTCTGAAAGCCCATGACCTGATCACCAGCCCGGCCTTCATCGTGATCAAGGCGGCCGATGCGTTCCACACCAAGACGACGCGGCCGAACGAGATGTGGCAGACCGACTTCACCTACTTCAAAATCATCGGTTGGGGCTGGGTGTATCTGTCGACCGTGCTCGACGACTTCTCCCGCTATGTCATCGCCTGGAAGCTTTGCACCACCATGCGCGCCGGGGACGTCACCGACACGCTGGAACTGGCGCTTGAAGCCTCGGGCTGTTCGTCAGCCAGGGTCGTGCAAAAGCCCAGGCTGCTCAGCGATAATGGTCCGAGCTACATCGCCGAGGAGCTGGCCCAATGGATCGGTGCCAACGGTATGAGCCATGTCCGCGGCGCCCCGATGCATCCCCAGACCCAAGGCAAGATCGAGCGCTGGCACCAGACCCTCAAGAACCGGATCCTGCTGGAAAATTACTTCCTGCCCGGCGATCTGGAGACCCGGATCGAGGCCTTCATCGACCACTATAATCACCGCCGATATCACGAAAGCCTCGGCAATGTGACGCCCGCCGACACCTACTTCGGCAGGGCAGACGCCATCATCCAACAGCGCGAAAGGATCAAACGGAAGACCATCGAACACCGACGCTTGCAGCACCGCAAGCTCGCCGCTTAATATCAACCCCAGGACGAGGCCCGCGCTCCGCTAATCAACGCCGCGATCTGCGCCAAATGTTCTGACGACAGACAGTCCCGACCTACGTCACCTACTTCGGCCCCTATCGCCAGACGCTCACCCCCTATGCCCCGCCGCGGACCTATGGCGTGACGCTGGCATTCGGCATCTGACGTCGGGCGCGGCGGGATCATCTCCCGCCGCGGCGACCGTTTCAACGAGAGGATGAACGATGGATAGTCCCGAATTCCGCTACCTTTGCTCCTACCGCGCCGCCTTTACCGAGCCGCAGCAACAGATCGGAACCGCCCATTTCGGGCGCCGGATGATCGCAGCGCTCACGGGCGGCGAAGTCGAGGGCGAGCGTTTGCGCGGCCGCGTGATGCCGAGCGGCGGCGACTGGGCGACGATCGACAGCAAGGACACGCTTCGCCTCGATGCGAGGATCACCTTCGAAACCCATGATGGGGCGTTGATCTACGTATCGTATCGCGGCGTCTTGCGACCGCTGTCGGTGGCGCATCGGCACGCCCGGAACGGCGGGCCGCAAACCGCCGACGAGCGCAAGGAAATCTATTTCCGCACGACTCCGATGTTCGAAACCGGCGACGAACGCTATGCGTGGCTCAACGACATCGTCGCCGTAGGCTTGGGCGCGAGTGTCGGCGGCGCCGTCCGCTACGACGTCTTCGAACTGCTATAATGTCGCGCGAGGCGGTGCCCGACCGAGCGCGCGCCGTCCGGCAGCGTGGCCGGAAAGCGCGCTAACCTTCGCTTTCGCTGATGTCCTCGAGCAGATCGGCGTCGAGGACGCGTACGCGCCCCTGTTCGAGCGCGATGATCCCCGATTCCTCCCAGCTGCGAAGCTGGCGGTTGATATGTTCGCGGCTCATGCCCGCGAAATTGCCAAGTTCGGTCTGGCTGAGTTCGACCTTATGCTCGGCATCGACGCTATCCTTGCGGATCAGGCGCTTGAGGTAGCGCGCCAGGCGCGGTCCCGAGGCATAGGCGCGGTCGCTTTCGATCGTCTGGTCGGCGGTGCGCAGGCGGCGCGCAAGCTGCTGGAGCAGCGACCAGGCGAAGTCGGGATGGCTGGCGGCGAAATCGCGCATCGCGTTGCGTCCGAGTTGCAGCGCGCTGCCGGCGCTGGTCGCGACCACCGACGCGGTGCGTTCGCCGCCGTCGAGTAAGGCGATCTCGCCCAGGACGGCGCCCGGCTCGGCATAGGCCAGCACGATCTCGCGCCCGCCTGCGGTCAGCATCGATACGCGCGCCGTGCCTTCGGTCAGGATCAGCATGATGTCGCCCGGGTCGCCCTGGACGAGCAGTTCCTTGCCCTTGGCAAAGTTGATCTGCACCGCGCGGCTGGCGATATCGGACCAGTCCTCCAGCGACAGGCCGGAAAAGATGCTGTCAGGCCCCTGAAGCTCGGCGAGTTTCGCGTGATCCATGGGCCCCCTTCCCCTGTTGATCCGTCAGACGAGCCGGCTCTGCTTCACCGCGGCCTCGATGAATCCCTTGAACAGCGGATGCGGATCGAAGGGCTTCGACTTCAGTTCGGGGTGAAACTGCACCCCGATGAACCACGGATGGTCCGGACGTTCGACGATTTCGGGTAACATGCCATCGGGCGACATGCCAGAAAAGACGAGACCGCCGCTTTCGAGCCGGTCGCGATAGGCGCCGTTGACTTCGTAACGGTGGCGGTGGCGCTCGCTGATGTCGTTCGCGCCATAGATGGTCGCGACATGGCTGTTGGGCGACAGCTTCGCCTCATAGGCGCCAAGCCGCATCGTACCGCCAAGATCGGTGTTCGCGCCGCGCTTCTGCAGCCCCTCGGCGCTCATCCATTCGGTGATCAGGCCGACGACGGGTTCGTCGGTCGGGCCGAATTCGGTGCTCGAGGCTTTCTCGATCCCGCTCGTGTTACGCGCCGCCTCGATGCACGCCATCTGCATGCCGAGGCAGATGCCGAAGAAGGGGACGCCGCGCTCGCGCGCGAATTTGACGCTCTCGATCTTGCCTTCCGAACCGCGCTCGCCGAAGCCGCCGGGCACGAGGATGCCGTGCATCGGCTCGAGCTGCGCGGCGAGATCGTCGCCGCGTTCGAACATTTCGGCGTCGAGCCAGCGGATATTGACCTTCACCCGGTTCGCCATTCCGCCGTGCGCCAACGCCTCGTTGAGCGATTTATAGGCATCGGGCAGCGACACATATTTGCCGACCACCCCGATCGTCACCTCGCCTTCGGGGTGCCGCTTGCGGTCCATGATGTCGTACCAGGCGGTCAGGTCGGGTTGGCGCACGTCGTGCAGGCCAAACGCGCGCAGCACTTCGCTGTCGAGTCCTTCGCCATGATATTGCACCGGCACCGAATAGATCGAGTCGGCGTCGAGCGCCGGGATCACCGCTTCCTTCCGCACGTTGCAGAATTGCGCAATCTTGGCGCGTTCGCCCTCGGGCAGCGGCTTTTCGCATCGGCAGAGCAGAATGTCGGGCTGGACGCCGAGCGAAGCAAGTTCGCGGACGCTGTGCTGCGTCGGCTTGGTCTTCAATTCGCCCGCTGCGGCAATATACGGCACCAGCGTGACATGCACCGACAGCGTCTTGTCGCGACCCTCTTCGTTGCGAAGCTGACGGATCGCCTCGATGAATGGCAGCGATTCGATATCGCCGACGGTGCCGCCGATTTCGCACAGAACGAAATCGAGATCGTCGGTTTCGGCGCGCGCGAAGGCCTTGATCGCGTCTGTGACGTGCGGGACGACCTGCACGGTCGCGCCCAGATAGTCGCCGCGGCGCTCCTTAGTGATGATGTCGCGATAGATGCGGCCCGAGGTGACATTGTCGCTCTGCCGCGCAGCAACGCCGGTAAAGCGTTCATAATGGCCGAGATCGAGGTCGGTTTCGGCCCCGTCGTCGGTCACATAAACCTCGCCGTGCTGATAGGGCGACATCGTGCCCGGATCGACGTTGAGATAGGGATCGAATTTCCGAATGCGGACGCGATAACCCCGCGCCTGCAACAGAGCCGCAAGGCTAGCCGCCATCAAACCTTTGCCAAGGGAGGAGACCACGCCGCCGGTGATAAAAATGAACCGCGCCATGGGAGGAAAGACTTACTCAAAGGGTGGGTGACGGCGCAAGCCGTCGAATCGCATCCCGCGGAAAAAATTCCGCAGCATGCGGGGACGAAGCTGGAAGCCGAGCTTCCGGTTATTTCTTGGCGGGAGCCTGCTCGGCCGGAGCGTTCTGATTTGCAGCGGCAGCGGCGGCGGCAAGCGGATCGTCGCTTACCGGCGCGGCCGGAGCACCTTGAGCGGGCTGCTGCGCCGGGCCGGTCAGCGGCGCTGCGCCCCCGCTCGGCTGCTGCGCGGTCTTCGACAAAGAGGTGTCGAGCGCTGTAGTGCCGGCGCTGCCGACCGACGCCATGGCGGCCAGAACGATCGAAAGGCCGACGAACAGCGTCGCCAGCACGGTCGTCGCGCGGGTCATGAAGTCTGCGGCGCCGCGGGCCGAGAGCAGGCCTGCCGGGCTACCGCCGACACCCAGGCCGCCACCTTCCGACTTCTGCATCAGGATGACGCCGATCATCGCGGCGGCGACGAGCGCCTGAACGACGAGCAGGAAGGTAAAGAGGCTGGACATCGAATTTTCCCGAAAGCGTTGGTTGGCGCCGGATGGGCCGTGCTTGCGGCGCACATAGAGACGAAGCGCCTCCGCTTCAACCCACAGCGTGCGCCGCGCGTCAGCCGAGCGTCGCCGCCGCCGCGACGATCGGCAGGAATTTCTCCGCGGTCAGGCTCGCCCCGCCGACAAGCGCGCCATCGACGTCGCCCGCCCCAAGCAGTTCGGCGGCATTGTCGCCGTTGACCGAACCGCCGTAGAGCAGCCGCATCATCGCCGCCGCATCGGCGCCGACCTGCGCATCGAGCTGCGCGCGGATCGCGCCGTGCATCGCCGCGACATCGCCGACCGTCGGCACCAGTCCGGTACCGATCGCCCAGATGGGTTCATAGGCGATGGCGAGCCGCGCCGGATCGAATTCGGCGGGCAGCGACCCCGCGACCTGCGCCAATACATAGTCGATCGCGCCGCCCGATTCGCGCACGCCGCGCGGTTCGCCAACACAAAGGATCACCGCAAGTCCGGCTGCCATTGCCGCCTCGGCCTTGGCCCGCACATCGGCGTCGCTCTCACCAAAACCTTCGCGGCGCTCGCTATGGCCGACGATGACGAGTACGGCCCCGGCATCGGCCAGCATCGGCGCCGACACCGATCCCGTGTAGGCACCCGATGCCGCGCTGTGGCAATCCTGCCCGCCGACCGCCCCGCCCGCCGCCGCCGCCGCCATCGCGGCCACCAGCGTGAAAGGCGGGCACAGGGCGACATCGACCGCACCGTGTGCGCGCGCGCCATCGAATATCGCCCGCGCCTCGTCGATCGAGGCAGCAAGTCCATTCATCTTCCAGTTGCCGACCACATATTTGCGCCGTGCCATCATTTACTCTCCTGCGATCGAGCCGTCGCGCCGAGCCCTAGCGGCGGTGGGGATCGAAAGGCAAGCCGCGCCTCACCACAGCGAGAAAAGGGGCTTTCCCGCCTTGATGCCCGCCGCCTCCCCGCCTAAAGCAACGCCGAAACCGCGCGCAATGCGCCACGCCGAAAGAAATGCTCCTCCATGATTACCGCAATCCGTCGCCTTTTCGGATCCCGGCTGGGCAAGGCCCTCGCATTGGGCTTCGTCATCCTCATCGGCGTCGGCTTTGCGCTTGCCGATGTGACCGGCAATTCGAGCTTCGGCGGGCTCGGCGGCGCCAATGTCGCGCGGGTGGGCAAGGAGAATATCGGCATCGGCGATCTGCGCGAGCGCGTTCGCAACGCCTATAATCAGGCGCGCCAGCAACAGCCGACGCTAACCATGGCTGCGTTCGTCGAATCGGGCGCGGTCGATCAGGTGCTCGACCAGATGATCGACGGGCTGGCGTTCGAACAATTCGCCGACAAGCTGGGCTTCGGCGTCAGCAAGCGGCAGATCGACGGGCGCATCGCCGATATCCCCGCTTTCGCCGGCGTATCGGGCAAGTTCGACCAGACCCGCTACGAAGCCTTTCTGCGCGAGAATAATCTGAACGAGGCGCAGGTGCGGACCGAGATCAAGCAGCAGTTGCTGCTCGAACAGCTGGGCGCGCCGATCGGCAAACTGCCAACGATCGCGCCGGGCGTTGCGCAGCCCTATGCCGCGCTGCTGCTCGAAAAGCGCGCCGGTCAGGCCGTCTACATCCCCTCTGCGCCCTTCGCGCCGACCGCCGACCCCGGCGATGCCGCGCTCAAGACCTTCCTGTCGCAAAACAAATCCAAATTCACCGTGCCCGAACGCCGCGTACTGCAATATGCGCTGTTCGACCGTAGCGCGGTCCCGGTTCCGGCAGTCACCGACGCCGAGATCGCCGCCGCTTACAAGGCCAATGCCCCCCAATATGCAGCGAGCGAGACGCGGCGCTTTGCGCAGGTCATCGCGCCCGATCAGGCGACCGCCAACAGCATCGCGGCGAAGGCGCGGGGCGGCGCCACATTGTCGGCAGCGGCGCAGGGTTCGGGCCTCGCGGCTTCGACCAGCGGCGAACAGACGCTGGCCGCCTTCACCAGCGCGACGTCGGACGCAATCGCTAAGGCGGCCTTTGCGGCCAAGCGCGGCGAAATCGTCGGGCCGCTGCAGACCGGGCTTGGCTGGACCGTGCTGCGCGTCGAGGATGTCATTGCCAAGCCCGCGCGCACGCTGGCCGATGCGACCCCCGAAATTCGCGAGGAACTGGCCAAGAACAAGGCGAATGAAGCGATCGTTGATTATTACAACCAGGTCCAGGACGCCGTGAACAGCGGCGCGTCGATCGAGGAGATCGCAGCAGACCGCAAGCTCAAGCTGGTTCAAACGCCCGCCATCCTGCCGAGCGGCCGCGCGCCGAACGAACCCGGCTTCGCGCTGCCCCCTGAACTCGCGCCGATGGTTGGTCAGGCCTTCCAGGTCGCCGGCGAAGGCGAATCGCAACTTGCAACGCTGGTCGAGAATGAGAAATTCGCGGTCTATTCGGTTAAGTCGGTCGTCGCCGCGGCGCCGCCGCCCTTCGACCAGATCCGCAGCGCCTTGCTCGCCGAATGGCGCCTGTCCGAAGGCCAGAGGGTCGCGCGCGACAAGGCCCGTGCGATCGTGAAGGCGGTCGAAGGCGGCAAGAGCCTGGCCGATGCGACGCGCGCAGCCGGCCCCAATCTGGGCAATGTCCAGACCATCGGCGGGCTGCGCGGCGACATGGGCCGCGATGGCAAGCCGGTGCCGCCCGAACTCGCCCTGCTCTTCTCGATGGCGAAGGGCAGCGTCAAGACGCTCGAAATCCCCGGCAACCGCGGCTGGATGGTCCTGTCGCTGACCGAGGTGAACCGCCCCGATCCCAAGCAGATCGAACCCGCGCGCATCGCCGCGATGGCGCAGCCGCTGTCGCAGGCCTTCGGCAACGAACTGGTCGAACAGCTCGCTGCCGAGGCGAAGCGCCGCATCGGCGTGAAGATCAACAAGGATCTCGTCACCCAGCTCACCAGGGAGCTGACCGGCGCGTCGCCGGTCGGCGAATAACCCCGGTGGCGCTGGAAGGCAGGGCCGCCGCGCTCGAAGCGCTGGCCGCAGGGCGCGGCGCCGTCGTCTGGCAACGGATGATTGCCGACGTCGAAACCCCGGTTTCGGCGGCGCTCAAACTTATCGAGCCCGGCCGCGGCGACTGGGTGCTCGAATCGGTTGAAAGCGGCGAGACGCGCGGACGCTACAGCCTGATCGGCCTCGACCCCGACCTGCTTTTCGAAGTCACCGGCGACGCGGCGCGGATAAACCGCGAATGGCGCCATGACCGCGAGGCCTTTCGCCCGGTCGAGGCGGGGGCGCTGCAAGCGCTACGCGATCTGGTCGCCGAATGTCGCTTCGACGTTCCCGAAGTGCTGCCGAAGGCGCTCGCAACGCTCGTCGGCTTCTTCGCCTATGAAACGATCGGCCTCGTCGAGCGCATCCCGCGCGCCGCGGGGGCGGGGCTCGACCTGCCCGACATGGTGTTCGTGCGCCCGACGACGATCCTCGTCTTCGACCGCTTGGCCGACGAGCTGTTCCTGATCGCGCCGATCTGGCCCGATCCCGACGCGCCGATCGACCGGATGATCGACGGCGCGCAAGACCGGCTCGACACCATTGCGGCCCGCCTGTCGAGCGCGAACGCGCACAGCGCGAAGGCAGAAACGGCACTGACCCCCGACATGGTCGCGGCGCAGCCGGCAACGACGCCCGAGCGCTTCGCCGAAATGGTCGCGGCGGCGAAGGAATATATCGCGGCGGGCGACATTTTTCAGGTGGTGCTGTCGCAGCGTTTCTCGACACCTTTCGACCTGCCTCCCTTCGATCTCTACCGGGCGTTGCGGCGCATCAACCCCTCGCCCTTCCTCTATTTCCTCGACCTGCCGGGCTTTGCGCTGATCGGTTCATCGCCCGAGATATTGGTGCGCGTGCGCGATGGCGAGATCACCATTCGCCCTATCGCGGGCACGCGACCGCGCGGCCGGACCAGCGCCGAGGATGCCGAAAATCGCGAAAGCCTGCTCGCCGACCCCAAGGAGCGCGCCGAGCATCTGATGCTGCTCGATCTTGGCCGCAACGATGTCGGCCGCGCCGCGGTCGGCGGCAGCGTGACGGTCACCGACAGCTATACCGTCGAATTCTACAGCCATGTGATGCACATCGTGTCGAACGTCATCGGCCGCATCGCGCCCGACAAGGATGCGATCGACGCGCTGTTCGCGGGCTTTCCGGCGGGAACCGTCAGCGGCGCGCCCAAGGTGCGCGCGTGCCAGATCATCGCCGAACTCGAGGCCGAAGCGCGCGGGCCCTATGCCGGCGGCGTCGGCTATTTCGCGCCCGACGGCAATATGGACAGCTGCATCGTGCTGCGTACCGCGATCGTGCAGGACGGGACGATGTACGCGCAGGCTGGCGCGGGCATCGTCGCCGACAGCGATCCCGCCTATGAACAGCGCGAATGCGAGGCCAAGGCGGGCGCGCTGTTCGCCGCCGCGCGCGAGGCGGTGAAGCTGGCCGGCACGCCGGGTTACGGACAATAGCTTGACCGGCGGGTGCGGTGCGTTAGCGTCGCGCTCATGCTGAAACGCCTCCTCCCGCTCGCCCTGCTGCTCGCCGCTTTTCCCGCTCAGGCCCAGATTGTCGAGGGCGCGACCGACGGCGATGCAATACTGAAGGATTTCACCTTCCGTTCGGGCGAAAAACTACCCGAACTCAAGATGCATTATACGACGCTCGGCAAGCCGCAGCGCGACGCGACCGGCGCAATCGTCAATGCGGTGATGATCCTCCACGGCACCGGCGGCACGGGAAAACAATTCCTCCAGCCCCAATTTGCGGGCGAATTATTCGGTCCCGGCCAACCGCTCGACACCGCAAAATATTACATCATCCTGCCCGACAATATCGGTCATGGCGGATCGTCGAAGCCGAGCGACGGGATGCGCATGGCTTTTCCCAGATATGACTATGACGACATGGTGGCGGCGCAGCACCGGCTGCTCACCGAAAAGCTGGGAATCGGCGAGCTCCAGCTCATCCTCGGCACCTCGATGGGGTGCATGCACGCCTTTGTCTGGGGCGAAAGCTGGCCGGGCTTTGCAAAACGGCTCGCGCCCTTCGCTTGCCTGCCCGTCGAAATAGCGGGCGAAAACCGGATGTGGCGGACGCTGATCATCGATGCGATCAAGGCCGACCCGGAGTGGAACGGAGGCAATTACGCGCAGCAGCCTGCCGCGGGTCTGCGGACCGCCGCCTCGATCGGCCTGATTGCGGGATCGAACCCATATGCGCTGCAGGCGCAATATCCGACCCGCGCCGCCGCCGAAGCCTATAAGGATGCCGCCTTTGCGCGCAGCTATGGCCGCAACGATGCCAATGACGTTATTTATCAGTTCGATGCCTCGCGAACCTATAATCCCTGGGCGGGGATCGAAAAGATCGACGTGCCCCTTTTGTGGGTCAATTCGGCCGACGATTTCATCAATCCGCCGGGCTATGGCATCGCCGAAAAGGCGGCCGCGCGCATGCCCAGGGCCCGCTATGTCCTGATCCCCGCGTCACCCGAAACCAAGGGGCACGGCACGCATAGCTGGGCGAAATTCTGGAAGGATGATCTCGCGAAGCTGATGGCCGAATAAAGCCCGCTTTGGAGCCGCCGAAGCTTCTATCCCTTCCCCCCGCTACGCAAAAGCATTAGGGCCGCGCCATGATCCTGGTCATCGACAATTACGACAGCTTCACCTTCAACCTCGTTCATTATCTGATCGAGCTCGGCGCCGAGGTGCGCGTGGTGCGCAACGACGATCTGACCGCCGCCGAGGCGCTGGCGACCGGGGCCGAAGCGATGCTGATCTCGCCGGGGCCGTGCACGCCGAACGAAGCCGGGATCAGTCTCGACCTCGTTGCCGCCTGCGCCGCCGCGCGGCGACCGCTGCTCGGCGTCTGCCTGGGGCATCAGGCGATCGGCCAGCATTTCGGCGCGACCGTCCAGCGCGGGCATCTGATGCACGGCAAGACCTCGCCGGTCTGCCACGATGGCACGGGACTGTTCGCCGGCCTGCCCTCGCCCTTCACCGCGACCCGTTATCACAGCCTCGAGGTCGTCGACATTCCCGACTGCCTCGCGATCAATGCGACGAGCGACGATGGGGCGGTGATGGGGTTCCGGCACGTCGACCTGCCGATCCACAGCGTGCAATTTCACCCCGAAAGCATCGCGACCGAGCATGGTCATGCGATGCTCGCCAACTTTCTCACGATCGCCGGGCTGCCGGTTCGCGCCCGCCAGGCGGCATGAGCCGCTTCGGTCCCTTTCCCGACCCGACGGGACAGCTCGCGCCCGATGAGGCGGCGCGCGCGTTTGCGACGATGCTCGATGGCGGCGGCAGCGACGAGGAGGTCGCGGCCTTTCTGGTTGCGCTGTCCGAGCGCGGCGAGACGACGGTCGAAATCGTGGCCGCCGCGCAGGCGATGCGCGACCGGCTGATCCCGATCGCCGCGCCCGAGGGCGCCATCGACGTCTGCGGCACCGGCGGCGACGGCCACCACACGCTCAACGTCTCCACCGCCGTATCGCTGGTCGTTGCAGCATGCGAAGTACCCGTTGCAAAGCACGGAAATCGCGCGGCTTCGTCAAAGGCAGGTGCCGCCGACACGCTCGAGGCGCTCGGCCTCGACATGGCGCGCGCGGGCCGGATGGCCGAGGCCCAGCTCGCCGACCTTGGCATCTGCTTTCTGTTCGCGGCGAACCACCATCCCGCGATGGCGCGCATCCAGCCGATCCGCAAAGCGATCGGCCGCCGCACCATCTTCAACCTGATGGGGCCGCTCGCCAATCCGGCGCGCGTCACGCGCCAGCTCGTCGGCATCGCGCGTCCCGCCTATGTCCCTGTCTATGCCGGCGCGCTGCACCAGCTTGGCACCGATCATTCGCGGGTCGTCTCGGGCGACGAGGGGCTCGACGAACTGTCGCTCGCGGGCGGCAACGAGGTGGCGGTGGTCACACGCGCCGGGGTGCAGATGCAGCGCAGCAGCGCCGCCGACGCCGGACTGCCGACGCATCCGATTGCGGCGATCCGTGGCGGTGACGCAAGCTATAATGCCAAGGCGCTGCGCGCGCTGCTCCAGGGGGAACCCGGCGCCTATCGCGATGCCGTTCTCTACAATGCCGCCGAAGCGCTCATGGTCGCGGGCGCGGTCAACACGCTGGCGGACGGGGTCGAGGAGGCCGCCGAAGCCATCGAAAAGGGGCTCGCCAACGCGCTGCTCAACTGCTGGATCGCGTATAAATGAACAAGCTCACCCAGATCCTCGAAACCAAGGCCGGCGAAGTCGCCGCGCGCCGTGCGCAGCGCACGCTCGCCGATCTCGATGCCGTCGATGCCGGGCCTGTGCGCGGCTTTGCCGCCGCGCTGCGCCGCAAGATCGACGCGGGCGGCTACGGCCTGATTGCCGAAGTCAAGAAAGCCTCGCCGTCCAAAGGGCTGATCCGCGAAGATTTTTCTCCCGCCGACCATGCCCGCGCCTATGCCGCCGGCGGCGCGGGGTGCCTGTCGGTGCTGACCGACGCCCCCTATTTTCAGGGGCATGAGGATTATCTGATCGCCGCGCGCGCGGCCTGCCCGCTACCCGTGCTGCGCAAGGATTTCATGATCGATCCGTGGCAGGTCGCCGAAGCGCGCGCGATCGGCGCCGATGCAATCCTGATCATCGTCGCGGCGCTGGATGACGGCGCGATGCGCGAGATCGAGGCGGCGGCGGTCGAACGCGGCATGGACGTGCTCGTTGAAGTGCATGACGAGGCCGAACTCGACCGCGCGTTGACGCAGCTCAGGTCGCGGCTCATCGGCGTCAACAATCGCGACTTGCGCAGCTTCGAAACCGATCTTGGCGTCTCCGAACGGCTGGCGAAACTTGTTCCCGCCGAAACCCTGCTCGTCGGCGAAAGCGGCATCGCGAGCCACGCCGATTGCGCACGGCTTGCGCAGAGCGGCGTTCGCGCCTTTCTGGTCGGGGAAAGCCTGATGCGCCACGCCGATGTCGAAGCGGCGACGAGGGCGCTGCTGCTCGGCTAAGCTTCGCGCGCGGGCAGGCTCAAGGTGAAGCGGGCGCCCTGGCCGGGGGCGCTGTCGACGGTGAGGTCGCCGCCCATCGCGCGCGCCAGGCGGCGCGCAATATAGAGGCCAAGCCCCGATCCGCCGCTGTCGGTGCGGCCAAGCCGTTCGAATTTTTCGAACACCACCGCCTGCTGGTCGGTGGCAATCCCCTGCCCCTGATCGGCGACCGTCACCATGGCGCGGTCGCCTTCGCGGTCGACGCGAATCCAGATTTGCGACTGTTCGGGGGAATAGCGGATCGCATTGCCGAGCAGATTGAGCAGCACCTGAAGCACGCGGCGGAACTCGCCATAGGCGGGCATCCGGTCGTCGGTACGCGGCGCGTCGATACGGATACCCTTTTCCTCGGCTTTCATGCCGAGCAGGCCGACTGCGCGGCGCGCCAGATCGCCCAGGTCGATTTCATCGCGCGCCGCCTTGAACCCCGGGCGTTCGATATTCTGCAAGTCGGCAAGATCGTCGACGAGACCGAGCAAATGCCGGCCCGCATGCGCGATATCGCCGGCATAACGGGCATAGTCGGCGCGGATCGGGCCGTCGAACTGGCCATGGATCGTCTCCGCAGTCGCGATGATGCGGCTGAGCGGACCGCGCAGCGCGCCGTCGATCCGCCGCCCGAATTGCGGATCCGACAGCGGCAGCGAGCCGAAGGCGGGATCGATGGTGCCGGACGTCGGCGCAGCGCCCGCCGTTTCGGTATCGCGTGTCGCCATGCCGCGAAAACCGGTAAAGCCCCCCGCTGCGTCGAAGAGCGCCTCGCCCGCCACGGTCATCGTCAGCGGCGCGCCGCCGATCTCTACGCGAACGCGCTGGCCTTCGAAGCTTGCCTGCCGCGCGAGCGCGCGCAGCACCGCAAAGCGCCCGTCGGCATCGGGTTGAAGCTCGAACAATTCGGACAGCGACCGCCCCTCCCAACCGGCGGGGATCGACGGAGCCTCCGCCCCGGCGCGCAGCGCCACGACGCGCAGATGCTGGTCGCATTCCCACGCCCATCCGTGCGGAACAATTCCCACGTCGGCGACCGGCGGCGTCTGCGGCATCACGACCGGGCGTGTGCGCCAGTCGCTGATCTCGATCGCCGCGCCATCGGCATCGGGGGCAATGCGCACCAGCGCATGAATGTCGCTATGATCGTCGGCGGCATAGAGCGGCCGGCTGATGTCGCGCTGGAGCCGCTGCGCCAGCGCGACGAGCCGCGCGAGCTGCGGCAGCGCCAGCGGACGGCCAAGCCCCGCCCCGGCGCGCTGTTGCAGCCGCAGCAGCGACGGATCGGCGCTGACGAGCGCCCCGCTGGCGTCGACGCGGCCGCGAATGATGCGTTCGCCGCTCATACCGCGGTCCCTGAACCGGCATCATCGCCGGCCAGCGCCCGCGCCGGCAGCATCGCGAGCGACGCCTCGAGCGGCGCCAGCGCAGCCGAATCGAGACGCAACGGTGCAAGAAGGACCGGCAGTGCGGCCGCTTCGGCAGTGATCAGCGCCAGTGCCATGTCGACATAGCGCCGTTTGCCCGCCGCCGCGGCCAGCGCAACAAGCGTCGGCCAGTCGTTTCGCGCGATGGCTCCCGCCGCCACTGCGGACAAATCTCCATTCGCGATCAGTAGGGCGTGATAAGCCTTTGCTTCGGCGTCGATTCCGGTGGCGCTCTGCTGTGCCTCGCCGGTCGTCCTTACCGCGTCGCCGAGCGCCGCCGCGCGATCGCCGTCGCCTTCGTCCCGCGCCAGCCACCACGCCGCAATATCGAGCAGCAGCGCGCGGAGCAGGTCGGGATCGAGATCGGCGACCGCGATCGCCGGGTTTCCGAGCGCGTCAAAGCGGCGCCCGTCCGCAATCCGCAGCGCAAGAAAGGCCCGATCGGTATCGCTGAGCTCGCTTTCGTCCGCAGCCGGCGCAGCCTCAGCGGTTTCGGCTGCGCCCGGCGACACCGTCGGCGCGCGCTGCGCCGATTGCTGCCGCCAGCGATGTTCTTCGGCGCGCGCGAAACAGGCCGGGGCCAGTCGCTCGGCCGAGGGAATTCCGCCCGCAAGCCAGTCGTCCCACAGCGCCGCGCCATCGATCCCGACATCCAGTTCAGCCGCCAGCGTCGTGACGAGCCGCCGGGCAATTCCCAGCGACAGCGCGCGCTGTTCCTCGGTCAGATGCCCCGCGGTCGGCGCCGCCAGATAGGCTGCCAGTTCGCGCAGCCGCGTCGACAGCGTCGGCGACGGCAGATCGAGACCGGTCGAGGGGAAGGATTCAGCCATGCACGCTCGCGGATAGCAGCATGTCGTTAATAGGCATTAAACCTTGAAGGCCTTTGTTCTACTTGGCCTCCGGTCGCCGCGCGAGGCGCATCCAGAGCAAAATCTGGAACAGCGCCAACAGCGGCAAGATCGCGAACATCAGCGGCGCCGCGCCGAAAACCAGCGCGGGGGCGAGCATGATCCATGCCTGATCGGCGTCGGGAAGCAGCCAGTGAAAGCGCCGCTTTTCGCCCGCATCCTCATAGAGCAGGCGCGCGAGCAGGATCGTCGCGGCAAGGCATGGTGCAAGCGCCGCTTCCGAAAAGCGCGGCATCGCGTGCCCCGCCCCGCCGAGCGAGAGCAGCCAGGGAAAGGCCGCCAGCAACAGCCACGCAAAACTGCGGATGGTCGCGCGTACCCGGTCGTGCGCCGCGCTCTGGGCGCGAAAGGAGGCAAGAAAGCGCATCGCGGCGAGGCAGAGGCCGCCGAACACCGCGACGAGCGCCCCCGCCGCCGCCAGCCCGCTCGCGGCGAGCAGCGCAACGCCGATCCAGAGCAGAGCGGTCGCATAGGGCAGATAGCGCGCGGTTTTCGGCGATCGCACGAGCAGCGGCCCCGCAAGCCGTATCAACGGCATCATGATCGCCGAGCGGCCGAGCCCCATGCCGCCATAATCGACCTGTTGCAGGCTCGATTGCTCGATCAGCGCTGCCGTCGGCCGGTCGGTGACGATCGCGATGTCGCCCTGTTCGAACAGCGCGGGTTCGCAATAGAGGCGGCGCGCGCCGGTCTGCACCGCCATGCGCAGCAGCGTCAGCATTACGTCCCACTCGCCGGGCATCTCGGCGAGATCGCGCACCATCGCATCCGAAATACAGGCAAGCCCGCCCCAGCGCCGGGTCGCGTCGATGCGTTCGAACCCCTGCGTCAGCAGCGTATCGGCGGTGACGAGGATCGCCGGCGAACCGGGCTTGGCGATCGCGGCATAATGGGCGCTGCCCGCGCGCAAACCGTCGGCGACGAGGATGATGCGATCGTCGCCCTCGACCAGCGCCATCAGGTCGCTCGCCTCGCGCACCGGCGTCACCTTCATCCCGCGGCGGCGGATCCGGTCGCACGTTGCCAGCAGGTCGGCCGGCACCGCCGCGACGGCCACGGCGATATGCGTGACCCCGACGTCGGCAAGCCGCACCGCCTGCCGCTCGATCAGTGTCTCGCCCGCAATCGCGACGAGCGCGCGCAGGCCGCCGTCGGGCAGCATTTCGCTGGCGCCGACCAGCGCGATCAAGGCCATCGGCGCCCCCCATTTGCAGCACAGCTCATCGCCGCCGACCTTTAGGCGCGAAGGATCGATTGGCAAGCGATCATCTGCGCAAGCACCGCCATGACGTCATCCTTCCCGCCCCGCGCAAAAACGTTGCCGAGCCACGAAAAAATCACGCTGAAAGGCACCGAATCGCTGGCAAAGACACCGGTCATGGGCTAGGCCCGAAGCATCTCCCGATAGCGCAACAGAAGGCCGGGCTTTGACCGAAGAAAATACGCATTTGCCGCCGTCCGACGACGGCATTTCGCCGATCAACATCGTCGACGAAATGAAGACGTCTTACCTCGATTACGCGATGAGCGTAATCGTCAGCCGCGCGCTGCCCGACGTGCGCGACGGGTTGAAGCCGGTGCATCGCCGCATCCTCTATGCGGCGCAGGAAGGCGGCTTCATTCCCGGCCGCCCCTACAAGAAATCGGCGAAAATCGTTGGCGACGTCATGGGTAACTACCACCCGCACGGCGACAGCGCGATCTACGACGCTCTCGCCCGCATGACGCAGGACTGGTCGCTCCGCGTGCCGCTGATCGACGGCCAGGGCAATTTCGGCTCGATGGACCCCGATCCGCCGGCGTCGATGCGCTATACCGAAGCGCGCCTTGCCAAGACCGCGATGGTGCTGCTGAACGACCTCGACAAGGATACCGTCGACTTCCAGCCCAATTACGACGCGAGCCGCGAAGAGCCGACGGTGCTCCCGGCGCGTTTCCCGAACCTTCTCGTCAACGGCGCGGGCGGTATCGCGGTCGGCATGGCGACCAACATCCCGCCGCACAATCTTGGCGAAGTCGTCGATGCGACGCTCGCGATGATCGACCGCCAGCTCGAGGGCGGTCCGGACATCACCCTCGAAGAACTGATGGCGATCGTCCCTGGCCCCGATTTCCCGACCGGCGCGATGATGCTCGGCCAGGGCGGCGCGCGCAACGCCTATGCCACCGGCCGCGGCTCGATCATGATGCGTGCGACGCATATCATCGAGGAAGGCAGGAACGACCGCCAATCGATAGTTCTGACGTCCATTCCTTTTCAGGTCGGCAAGTCCGGACTCGTCGAGAAGATCGCCGAGGCGGCGCGCGACAAGCGCATCGAGGGCGTCGCCGACATCCGCGACGAATCGAACCGCGAGGGCGTTCGCGTCGTTATCGAGCTGAAGCGCGACGCCACCGCCGAGGTCGTTCTGAACCAGCTCTGGCGCCACACCCCGGCGCAGTCGAGCTTCCCCGCGAACATGCTCGCGATCCGTGGCGGCCGCCCTGAAATGATGGGGCTGAAGGATATTCTTTCGGCCTTCATCGCCTTCCGCGAAGAGGTCATCACCCGCCGCTGCAAATTCGAACTCGCCAAGGCGCGCGACCGGGCGCACATCTTGCTCGGCCTTGTCGTCGCGGTCAGCAATCTCGACGAGGTTGTGCGCATCATCCGCGGCTCGAACTCGCCCGCAGCGGCCCGCGAAGCGCTGCTCGCGCGCGAATGGCCGATCGGCGAAATCGCGCCCTATATCCGCCTCGTCGAAGCGATCGAGGGCGAGATGGAGGACACCGCGACCTATCGTCTTTCCGAAATACAGGTGAAGGCGATCCTTGACCTCCGCCTGCATCGTCTGACCGCACTCGGTCGTGACGAAATCGGCAAGGAACTCGGCGAGTTGGCGACCGAGATTGAGGAACTGCTTTCGATCCTCGCCGACCGCGTCAAACTCTATGGCGTGATGCGGGAAGAGCTGGTCGCGGTGCGCGACGAATTCGCCACCCCGCGCAAGACGCTCGTCGCCCCCGCCGCCGATGGCATCGACGACGAGGATCTGATCGAGCGCGAGGAGATGGTCGTTACCGTCACCCTCGACGGCTATATCAAGCGCACCCCGCTCGACACCTTCCGCGCCCAGCGTCGCGGCGGCAAGGGCCGCGCCGGCATGGCGACTAAGGACGAGGATGTCGTCACCGAATTGTTCGTCACCTCGACGCACACGCCGGTGCTGTTCTTCTCCACCGCGGGCAAGGTCTATCGCATGAAGGTATGGCGCCTGCCCGAAGGCGGGCCGGCCACGCGCGGCCGACCTATGATCAACCTGCTCCCGCTCGCGCAGGGCGAGACGATCTCGACCGTCCTCCCATTGCCCGAGGACGAGGGTGAATGGGGCAAGCTCCACGTCATGTTCGCGACCGCGAAGGGGAGCGTGCGTCGCAACAGCATGGACGCTTTCACCAACGTTCCGTCGAACGGCAAAATCGCGATGAAGTTCGAAGGCGAGGACGAAGACGACCGCTTGATCGGCGTCGCGCTGCTGGACGAAAGCGACGATGTGCTGCTCGCGACGCGGCAAGGCAAGGCGATCCGCTTCGCCGGTGACGATGTGCGCGAATTCCAGAGCCGTAATTCGACCGGCGTGCGCGGTATGCGTCTGGCCGACGGCGACGAGGTGATCTCGCTCTCGATCCTCCACCGCGTCGGCACCAGCAGCGAGGAGCGCGAAGCCTATCTGCGCGCCGCCCCGTGGAAAGACAATGAAAACGCGCCGACGCTGCCGGCCGACCGGATGGACGAGCTCGCCGCACGCGAACAGTTCATCCTGACGATCTGCGCCAACGGCTATGGCAAGCTGTCCTCCGCCTATGAATATCGCCGCACCGGTCGCGGCGGCCAGGGGATCACCAATATCGACAATATCGGCCGCAACGGCCCCGTCGTGGCGAGCTTCCCGGCAACGCAGGCGCATCAGCTGATGCTCGTGACCGATCAGGCGAAGCTCATTCGCATGGGGCTCGACAGCCTGCGCGTCATCGGCCGCGGATCGGCGGGCGTGCGGCTGTTCGACGTTGCCAAGGACGAACATGTCGTATCGGCGGCGCTGATCGAGGATAGCGAGGACGAAGCACTCGATGCGGCCGACGCCCCGGCGGAGGCAACGGAAGCGGTCGCCGGCGGGACCACCGACGCGGGACCGGACGGCGCCGGCGAATGACCGCCGGCACCGCCTTCAAGGTGCTGACCGCCGACCAGTGGATGGATTTCGAGCGCGAAGGCCTGTTCCACGGCGCCCCCGTGGACCATGCCGACGGCTATATCCACATGTCGACCGCCGAGCAGCTTGCCGAAACGCTCGCCAAACATTTTGCCGGGCAGCAGGGGCTGGTGATCGCCGAGGTCGACCTCGCGCAGCTCGGCAAGGCGGTGCGCTGGGAAGAGTCGCGCGGCGGCCAGCTTTTCCCACACCTGTACGGCACGTTGCCGATGACGGCGGTCATCCGGGTCGAGAGCCGCGACTGACGGCAGCGCTCGCGGCGAGCCTCAGGCCATGCCGCGCGCCAGGTCGAGCCGCGATGCGTCGCCCACCTGGCTACCGCCATCGCAGTCGAGGATCGTTCCGGTGATATAGCTCGCGGCGGGCGAGCAGAGGAAAACCGCCGATTCGGCGACCTCCGAAACCTTGCCCCAGCGCTTCATCGCGATGCGGGCATAATGCGCCTCGCGCGTCGCGTCGTCGGGCGCGAGCCGTTTCATGCCCTCGGTGTCGGCGATCGGTCCCGGCGAGATGCCGTTGACGCGCACATCGGGGCCCCATTCGAGCGCCAGCACCCGCACGAGCTGGTTGATCCCCGCCTTCGCCGCACAGGCATGCGCCTGCAGCGCCGAGGCATTGACCGCCTGCCCTGCGGTGATCGCGATCAGCGAGGCACCCGGCTTGTTGAGCAGATCGTGGCAGCCCCGAAACACGTTGAAGGTGCCATTGAGATCGATATCGACCACGGTGCGAAAGGCGTTGGCCGACATGCCGAGCACCGGCGCGAGGAAATTGCCCGCGGCGCCCGATATGACGATGTCCATCGGGCCGAACTTGTCCGCGACCGTCTCCATCACCCCGCGAATCGCGCCATAATCGCGCACATCGCCCGACAGCCCGATCGCGTCATGGCCGATTTCGTCGGCGGCGCGGCGCGCCTTGTCGGGATCGCGCCCCGCGACGGCAACGCGCGCGCCCAATTCGGCAAAACGCTTGGCAATGCCAAGGTTGATGCCGCTCGTGCCGCCCGCGACGAAAGCGGTCTTGCCGGCGAGCAGATTGTCGCGAAAACTGGTCATGGCCTCACTCTTCCCTTCGCTGTTTCAGCGCCTTCGCCCCGCGCCGCCGCCCCATGCGGGGTTGACGGATCGGATTCGGTCGCCTTTTGAAACGCAACCAGACAGCAAGGATGATCAGATGGCAAGTGGCCCCACGTCGCACTCCTACATCTCGCAGCGGTTGAAGCTGCACTATGTCGATTGGGGCAATGCCGACGCGCCGCCCTTGCTTCTCGTGCATGGCGGGCGCGATCATTGCCGCAACTGGGACTGGGTCGCCGAAAAGCTGCGCGATCGCTATCATGTCATCGCGCCCGACCTGCGCGGCCATGGCGACAGCGCCTGGTCGCCCGACGGCAATTACGACATGGACGCCTTCGTCTATGACCTGGCGCAGCTCATCCACCAGCTCGATCTGTCGCCGGTGACGATCGTGTCGCATTCGATGGGCGGCAATGTCGCATTGCGCTACACCGGGCTCTATCCGGACACCGTATCCAAGCTCGTCGCGATCGAGGGGCTTGGCCCCTCGCCCAAGCTGATCGCCGAACGCCTCGCAACCCCGGTCGCCGACCGGTTCCGCAAATGGATCGACGACAAACGACAGGCGGCGGGCCGTTCGCCGCGCCGTTATCCGACGCTCGACGATGCGCTGGCGCGGATGATGGGCGAAAATGCCTATCTGACCCCCGAACAGGCGCGTCACCTGACCATCCACGGCGTCAGCCGCAACGAGGATGGGACGTGGAGCTGGAAGTTCGACAATTATCTCAACATCTGGTCGGTTTTCGATCTGTCGCACGACGAAATCGCGTCGCTGTGGGCGGAAATCACATGCCCGACGCTACTGCTCTATGGCGCCAACAGCTGGGCGTCGAACCCGGCGAAGGACGGTCGGATCACACATTTCAAGTCCGCGCAGGTCATCGAGTTCGAGAACGCCGGCCACTGGCTGCACCACGACCAGTTCGAGCGGTTCATGTCCACGCTAGACGATTTCCTCTAATATTGGCCCCGAAGCCGCGCGATGGGCGCGCGCCGGGATCGGGCGATGGCATATAGCGGACAGCTTCCGGCGCGGCAGCGCGCCCTGGCAGGCGGCGGCGCGGCCCTGGCCGCGCTGCTGGTCGGCGCCGCGCTCGTCAGCAGCCTCGACATTGCGGTAATCCGCAAGGCCGGCGAGGCGATCAGCGCCATCGCGCTCCCCGCACCGAAACCTCCGCCGACACCCGCGACCCCCGCTCCGGCGAAAAGCGACGCGGCGAGCGGCAAGGCGTCGGCGGCGAACCGCTTTGCCAAGGCCGCGGCGGTCGCAGCGCCCAAGCCCCGGATCGTCCCGCCCGAGCCGCCTCCGGTCGCGGCGGCACCGCAGCCCGGCAGCGGCAGCGATCCATCGGCGGGCGCGACCCCAACCCCGGGCCCCGGATCGGGCGCGGGCGGACGCGGCGACGGCACCGGGTCCGGCGGTGCAGGCAGCGGAACCGGCGGCGGCACGCGCGCCGTGTGGCGCAGCGGAACGATCGAAGATAATGACTATCCCCGTGAGGCGCGCCGCGCGCATATCGGCGGGGTCGTCGAAGTACGCTTCACCATCGAGGCCAGCGGCCGCGTCAGCGGATGCCGGGTCAGCCGATCGAGCGGCGATGCCTCGCTCGATTCGACCACGTGCCGGCTGATCGAGGCGCGCTTTCGCTTCCGGCCCGCGACCAATGCGCGCGGCGAACCCGTCGCCAGCCCCTATGGCTGGCGGCAGAGCTGGTGGCTCGAGCCACGGCGCTAGTCACCGCCCCGCAGGCGAAGCCACACCCCGATCACTACCGCCACCTGCGACAAAGTCTCGACATTATCGCGAACGATTCGCATTATTGTTGACTCTGCGAACGACTCTCAATAGCGGACCCCCAACAACAACCATAAGGGGGTAACACCGTGAAGCCTGTTTCTTTCCTCGCTCTCTCCTGCGTCGGCAGCCTCGTCAGCGCGCCCGCGCTTGCCGCGACCGCCGACGATGCGCAGGATGCGCCCGGCTATCGGGAAAATATCATCGTCACCGGCACCAATGGCGTCGCGGTGGAAACGCCCAAATCGACCGCGCCGATCGTCGACACGCCGCAGACGGTGACCGTGGTGTCGGAGGAACAGATCAGGCAGCAGAATCTGCTCACGCTGCGCGACGCGCTTTCGACGATTCCGGGCATCACCTTCGGCGCGGGCGAAGGCGGCGGCGGCTATGGCGATTCGATCAACCTGCGCGGCTATTCGGCGAGCAACGACATCACCGTCGACGGCGTGCGCGACAGCGCACAGTACAGCCGGACCGACCCGTTCAACCTCCAGCAGATCGAAGTCTACAACGGCGCCAACTCGGTCTTCAACGGATCGGGCAGCGTCGGCGGAACGATCAATCTCGTCAGCAAGATTCCCTTCGCGCGCGATGCGACGACGGTGCAGGCCGCGGTAGGCACCGACAATTATTATCGGGCGGCGGTCGACAGCAACTGGCGGCTCAGCGAGCTGATCGCGGTGCGCCTCAACGCCATGTATCATGAAAATGACGTGCCCGGCCGCGACGTCGAATCCTATCAGCGCTGGGGCGTGGCGCCATCGATCACCATCGGCGTCGACAGCGACACCAGCCTGACCCTCGCCTATATTCACCAGGATGACGACAACACGCCGATCTATGGCGTCCCCTATTTCCTGAGCGGCGTGAACGATGGCCCGCTGCCGGGGGTCGATGACAGCTCCTATTTCGGCATCGTCAATCTGGACGAACAGAAGACCAAGGTCGACCGCTTCACCGCAACCTTCCGCCACGCGTTCAGCGATGCCGTGTCGATCCGTAACCTCACGCGTTGGCAGCGCGTCCACCAAGATAGCCAGACGAGCGCGCCGCAGGGTGTCTTCTGCCTGGCCAGTGGCCTGCAGCCGATCGGTGCGGCGCCCGATGCGACCGTCGGCGTCCCCTGCCCCAGCGGCCAGGATATGCCGGGCAATTATTACCCCGCCGGACCGCGCGGACTGGTCCGCGATCAGCTAAACGAACTGCTCTACAACCAGACCGACCTCACCATCGTCAGCGGTACCAAGGGCGGCATCCACAACACGCTGGTCATCGGCGGCTCGCTGAGCCAGGAGGATTATTCGATCGAGGTTGCGCAATTGCTGCGCAACGCGGGCGGCGCCACGCCCAATCCCGTGCAGGGACCGATCAGCTTGTCGAACCCCGACACCTATTGGTCGGGCCCGGTCAATTATGTCCGCACCGGCAACAGCTATGGCGATACGCGCGGCTGGGCGATTTACGCCTTCGACACGCTCGAGCTGTTGCCGATGTTCGAACTGAACGCCGGGCTGCGCTATGAAAATTCGCGCGCCAAATTCCGCGCGGACACCATAACGACGCCCGCAACCGGCGCGGTCTACACCCGCGGCGCCGACCAGATAAGCGACGAAAATCTCTTTTCCTATCGCGTCGGCGCGGTGTTCCACCCGGTCGAAAATGTCAGCCTCTATGCTGCCTATGGCAACAGCAAGACGCCGTCGTCGGCGACGGTCCGGCTCGGCTGCGGCACCAATTGCGATGTCGCGCCCGAAACCGGCCGCACTTACGAGATCGGGGCGAAGGCCGAGCTCATGGACAAGAAGCTGCTGCTCACCGCCGCTCTGTTCCGCAACGAACGCAGCAATTACCGCGTGCCGTCGAACGACGCCTCACTGCCCAGCTCGCTGCAGGTGCTCGACGGCAAGTCGCGCGTCGACGGCTTCGCGCTCGGCCTGACCGGCGCGATCACGCCCAACTGGTCGATCTTCGCCAATTACACCTATCTCGACGGAACGGTGCGGCAGAGCGTGTCGGACTATTGCATCGCCAACCCCGGCGGCGGCACCTGCACCAACAGCGCCGCGCTGCCCGATCCGCAGGCGGGCGACCGGCTGATCCAGACCCCGAAACATTCGGGCAGCCTGTTCACCACCTACACGCTGCCGTTCGGGCTGCAGATTGGCTATGGCCTGACCTATCAGGGCAGCTTTGCGACCAGCCAGCGCAACATGGCGCAGCGCTCGCAATATTTCGTCGACGATTATCTGATCCACCGCGCGTTCGTGTCCTATGAATTCGGCAACGGCCTGGTGGCGCAGCTCAATGTGTCGAACCTGACCAACGAGGATTATTACACCGGCGTGCGCAACAATGTGAACAGCACCACCGGCGTCGTCACCGGCGGCTGGGCGACGCCCGGCGAGGAACGCTCGGCGGTCCTCAGCCTCTTCTACCAATTCTGATTGCAACCCCGGGCGCGGCGATTGCCGCGCCCGGGCTTTTCGGCTTAGTAACGCGCATGATCCGCATCATTCCCGACCTCATCGATGCCGAGGGCGTCAAGGCGCTCCGCACCATCCTCGACCGCGCCGACTGGATCGACGGCAACGAGACGTCGGGACCGCAGGCGGCACTGGCCAAGCGCAACCAGCAGCTTCCCGAATTCGGCGACGCGGCGGTCGAGGCGGGCCGGATGGTGATCGACGCGCTCGGCCGCTCGCCGCTGTTCATGGCGGCGGCGCTGCCGCTCAAAATCTATCCGCCTTTCTTCAACCGCTATTCGGGCGGCGAGGCGTTCGGCGATCATATCGACAATGCCGTGCGGATGCGCCGCGGCACCGATTTCCGGATTCGCAGCGACCTGTCGGCGACGCTGTTTCTGGCCGACCCAGACAGCTATGAAGGCGGAGGCCTGGTCATCGACGGCATGGCCGATGCGCCCGGCGTCAAGCTCCCCGCCGGCCACCTCATCCTCTATCCGTCGAGCACCGTTCACCGCGTCGAACCGGTCACGGGCGGCGTCCGTGTCGCCAGTTTCATGTGGATTCAGTCGATGATCCGCGATCAGGCGCAGCGCAACCTGCTGTTCGACCTCGACCTGGGGGTTCAGGGCGCCGCCGCGGCAATGGGTCAGGGCGATCCGACCGTCGTCCGTCTGACCGGCGTCTATCACAATCTGCTGCGCCAATGGGCCGACGCCTGAAGGCCTGGCGTTCCTAATCCAGCATCGCGCGCCACTCACGCGAGACATATTCGCGGCCGTCCGCGATCATCTGCATCGCAAGACCCTGCGCATCGGCAAGCGCCATGCCCTGCTCAGGACCAACGACGGTGAGCGCGGTCGCCCAGCCGTCGGCGATCATGCAGCTGCGATGCACCACCGTCACCGACGCCACGCCGTTGACGAGCGGGCGCCCGCTGCGCGGATCGAAGCTGTGCGAATAATGGCGGCAGCCGTCGGTAAAGCCGCGCCGGTAATTGCCCGAGGTCGCGACCGACAGGTCGTGCAGCGCGAGCCGCCAGGGCGCGAGCGACTGGCCGGGCGGCGGCTCGACATCGACCCACCAGGGCTGTGCGTCGGGCTGCAGCCCCTCGCCGCGCAATTCGCCCCCGACTTCGATCAGGAAATGGCGCACCCCGCTCGCGAGCAGCTGCTCGGCAGCAAGATCGGCGCCGAATCCCTTGGCGATCCCCGACAGGTCGAGCGCCGCCCCCGTCCCGCGCCGGACGCGCGCCGCCGCGGCATCGAAGGCAATGTCAGGCGGTGCATCGGGCGGTGCGATCTCCGGCACCGCAGCGACCGGCCCCGCCGCACCGAAGCCCCAGCGTTCGGTCAGCAGCCCCAGCGCCGGATTGAACGCGCCGCCGCTCGCTTCGGCGATCGCGGTCGCCGCAGCCATCACGCGCGCAAATTCGGGCGGGATCGCGTGCCATTCCCCCGCGGGCGCGCGGTTCAGGCGCGACAGGTCCGATTCCGCTTCCCACTGGCTCATCTGCCGCACGACGCGATCGAGCGCGCGCCGGACGCTTTCGCCCGCCGACGCCGGTGCGTCGACCACCTGCAACGACCAGCTCGTGCCCATTGTCCGTCCCGAAAAGCTCCGGACCGGCACCCCCGGACGGCGCGCCGCAAAGGCGGCCGGCGTCAGCGCCCGGGGGATCAATATCCGGTCGGTCAGGGCGCCATGACCTCGAGCGTCGTCACATAGCTTGCGCGGCGGGCAAGCGGCGGCGGGCCGCCCTCGCCCTCTTCGCGCTCCGCCTGCGGCGTGGTGACGTTGAGCCAGTACATACCCGGTTCGAGCCAGCTGATCGCGACCTTGCCGTCAGCACCGGTCTTGAGGTCCATCTGGCCCAGCTGGTCGCGGTAGCGGATACCGCCCGGGATCACCGTGACGGGCAGGCCCGCCGCGGGCTTGCCGTCGAGCAGGAACTGAAAGGTCGCGGTTTCGCCCGCGAACAGATCATTGGGGTGCGTCACCGGCACCAGCTCGATCCCCTTGCCGGTCGGGGCGAACAGCGTCGTCGTCGGCTCACCCACCGTCACGAAAATCTCGTTGCGGTTGTTCGCCTCGGCGGTTCGCACATTGGTCGCCCCGGCGGGCAGGCGCTCGGCCAGATTGGCCGCCGTCGTCCCGCGCGGCAGGCGTTCGGTCTTGCCGTCCAGATCATAGCTGCCCATCAGCATGTCGGCGACCGAGGCGATGCGCCACGTCCCCTTCTGCGTCAGATGCACGTCGAAGGTGCTGCGATAGCGGCCGGTCGTCTTGTTCTCGATCGGCGCTTCGCTGCCGTCGGGCGCCCATGCCTTCATCGCGTCGAGCCGCAGCGGCTGATGCTCGAAATAGAACAGGTCGTTCGAAACGGCGGCATCGACCGTCACCCACGCATCGTCGCCCGACAGCACGGTCGAGGACGGCAGCATCCATTGGCGGTGCGCCTGCGCGGGCGCTGCGGCGAAAAGGGCCAGCGCGGCACTCGCGGCGATCAGCAATCGGGTCTTCATGATCGGTCCTCTCTGGATCAACGGAAGGAAATCGAAACGGTGCCAAGTTCGGCCTTGCCCGCCGCGCGCCCCCCGGCGCCGGCCTTGGCGGGCCAGCGGAACGGAATGCGCAGCAACTCGCGCCCGCCGACTTCGCGCGCAGCCTCGATCACCAGGACATAGTCGCCGGACGCCTGCGCGCCGAGCTGCGCGCGGCTGAAGGATATCCTGTGCGTGCCCGGCGCGCGCGTCGCACCCGTCACGCCATTGGCCGGAAAACGCATCGAACGGCCCGAGGCGCGCCACCACTGCCGCACGTCGCGCAGCCATTTGGTGCCCTCGTTATTCTTCATGTCATGGTCGTACCAGATCGCGACGGTCCTCGCGGGCGCGCCGGCCTTCTCTACCCAGATGGCGACATAGGGCCGATGATATTCGGCGACCTTGATCTGCGGGATAGTGACGCTGACCTCCATCATCCCCGGATCGGCGGCGAGCGCCGGCGCCGACAGCGCCGCGCCCAGCCCCAGCGAGGCGCCGGTCAGGACGGATCGAAACTCGGTTTGCATGGCATCTCCTTAATGGATGAAGAGGATCGCGATGGTGGCGGGGATCGCCACCCCCGCGCCGACGAGCGGCCAGGTGCTCTTGCGCTTGGCCGAATGAAGCTGAAGCAGCACAAGCCCGGTCAGCGCGAACACCAGGCAGGCAAAGGCGAATATGTCGATGAACAGGCTCCACGCGCCGCCCGAATTGCGCCCTTTGTGCAGATCGTTGAGATAGGAAATCCAGCCGCGGTCGGTGATTTCCGCGGTGGCGGCGCCCGTCGCGCGATCGATCGCGACCCAGGCATCGCCGCCGGGACGCGGCGCGGCCATGTAGACCTCGTCGGCGGACCATTCGGCTTCGCCCGCACGGACCGGAAAATTCGCCTCGACCCACGCCGCAACCGGCGCGGGGAGCGTCCTCTTGCCGTCCGCCGGGTCCGCCGCCGCCAGCGCTTCGAGCAGCGACGCCGGCAATTGCGCGCTACGCTCGGCGACGCGCGGTGCCCCCTCTATATCGGCGGCATGGTTCAGCGTGAAACCGGTGATCGCGAACAACAGCAGCCCGATCAGGCTGATAGCCGAGCTCATCCAGTGCCACATGTGAAGCTGTTTGAGCCAGAAGGCGCGGCGGCTCTTCTTGGTCGGCGTGCGCGTTGGGGTCGGTGCGTGCATGGAGGAGAGAGGCCCTTGAAATTTGGCCCTCACTATCGCGAACGATTCGCATTTACAATAGATAAGCGGGCGAAATTTGCGCGCATGCCCGCAGCCGCGGGCGACCGCCGCGAGCTGCTCGAGACAGATGGAAGGAAGAGGTGGCGGAGACGGAGGGATTCGAACCCTCGGTACGGTTCCCCGTACGACGCTTTAGCAAAGCGTTGGTTTCAGCCACTCACCCACGTCTCCGCATGGTCTGCCGCGCGAACGGCAGGTTGGCCTGAGCGGGCGCTATAGCCAGACCGATCCCGCCCCGCAACGCCTAACATTGGCCTTTTTGTCACTTATTCCCCTATTGGTCGGTGGAAATGATTCGGTCCGGCGCAAAATCGACTCAAGTCATCGCCCGTTCATTGCCGCGCCGACAGGATGAGTCATGGTTAACCCGGCTTGCGGCGCCCGAAGCCGCCGATTTTTGGGGGATTATATGCGGAATGCGCTCACCAATCTTGCCGTTGCGGCTCTCGCCTCGATCGGGCTGATGCTCGCCGGGCCGGCGGCGCACGCACAGATGACATCGGTCGATCCCAATACGGCGATCGATTCTGACCTCAACAATCCGGCGCCCCCGCCGCCTCCCCCCCCCGCCACGACGACCAGCGACCCGTCGCTCGACAGCGACCTTGCGACCGGTGCCGAACAATATTCGGTCACCTCACCCGACGCGAGCACGACCACCGCTGCGCCTGCAACGGGAACGACGGCCGCCGATGGCACCACATACAAGGAAGACGATCTGATCGGCGCCGCCGAAGGCGTCTTCGGCAAGGGCGCGCAGGGCCTCGCCGGCCTCATCGAAGATATTCTGAAGAAGCAGGGCGAGCCCAACGCTTATATCGTCGGCCGCGAAGCTGGCGGCGCGCTTGGTATCGGGCTGCGCTACGGATCGGGCACACTGTACCACAAGATCGAGGGTGAACGCCCCGTCTACTGGACCGGTCCCTCGATCGGCTTCGACGCGGGCGCCAATGCCGGCAACACCTTCGTGCTGGTCTACAATCTGTTCGACAGCGAGGATCTCTACAAACGTTATCCGGCGGGCGAAGGCGCCGCCTATCTCATTGGCGGCTTCAATGCGAGCTATCTGCGGCGCGGCGACGTAGTCCTCATCCCGATCCGCGTCGGCGTCGGCGCGCGGCTCGGCGCCAATATCGGCTATATGAAATTCCGCAAAAAACAGAGCTGGGTGCCCTTCTGAAGCACCCGCCACCCCCAAAGGGCGATGGGCCCGCGTCTCCGGACGCGGGCCTTTTTCTTTGGAGGGAAGCCGCGTTGCGGCGCGGTGGGATATGACTGGAATCGGCCCTTAAGCAGACTCTAGCTCAATCTTTTGATCCGCCTCTCGGGGCACGATCCATCCGAATATCACTGGCACCAAGCTGATGATTGATCCGCCGATGTTGAAAGCTACATGATCCGAAAGATGCCATGTTGGTCCGATGCCAAACTGGAGGATCATCAAAAGCAACCACGCAGTGGATAGCTTCGCATCGCGAAGGCGATGATAAGTCATTATCGTCAGGGCAATCCCGGCAACGACTGCAACGAGAAAGATAAACCACGCGGGAATGCCGGCCGATATTTGCCGACGCTAAAGCAACGCCAGTAATTGCTACAAGCGCTGCCGAACCAATCCGGTAGCGCGACCTCTCCCCGTAGCGTCTCACATTCATCGGCATCATCAACAGCCTAAGATATGATCCGTCCACTGACCACTTCAAATCCGCCGCACCTCAATCGCCGTCGAAGGCGATCAGCGTTTCGCATGCGAGGCCCGCGGCCTCGAGCCGCTGCGAGCCGCCAAGGTCGGGAAGGTCGATGACGAACAGCGCCGCGGCGACGTCGGCGCCGACGCTGCGCATCAATTCGGCGGTCGCGAGAATGGTCCCGCCGGTGGCGAGCAGATCATCGACCAGCACGACGCGGTGGCCCTCGGTGACGGCGCCTTCGTGCAGCTCGAGCCGGTCGGTGCCATATTCCAGTTCATAGTCGACGCCGATGGTCACGCCGGGCAGCTTGCCGGCTTTGCGCACCGGCACCAGCCCGATACCGAGCGCGGTCGCCATCGCCGCGCCGAACAGAAAACCGCGCGCCTCTATCGCCACGATCAGGTCGGGGCGATAGCGGGCCGCGCGGTCTGCCAGGCGGCGGACGCTTTCGGAAAAGCCCGCCGCGTCGCCGATCAATGTCGTGATGTCGCGAAACTGGATCCCGGGTTTCGGGAAATCGGGGATCGTGCGCACCAGCCCCGAAAGGTCGAGGTCGGGACGCGGCGGAACGGCGATCATCCTCGACCGCCCTTCGCTATGCCCGCGTCCCCAATCCTCAATGTTCCTTGCCGGCCCAGATGTTCCGGTACGACAGATAGGCAAGGATGGTGAAGATCAGAAGGTAGAGGAACACGGCCCAGCCGGTCCACACGCGCTTCACCAGCTTGGGTTCTGCCGTCCACACAAGGAAGGCGGTCACGTCCTTTGCCATGCTCTTGAGGTCGTTCGGCGAACCGTCCGCGAAGGTCACCTGACCATCGGCCAGCGGCGGTGCCATCGCGAGGTTGAGGTTCGCGAAATAGGGGTTGTAGTGCAGGCCGGTCGCCGGCTGCAGTTCCTTCGGCAGGTTCGCCGGCGGGTTCTGGAAGCCGGTGATCAGCGAATAGACGTAATTCTTGCCGTCTTCGCGCGCCTTGGTGATCAGCGAAAGATCGGGCGGCAGCGCATTGTTGTTCGCCGCGCGCGCCGCGGTTTCGTTCGCATAGGGCGCCGGGAAGTGATCCGACGGCAGGCCGGTGCGGGTCGCCGGCTCGCCCGTGTCGGGGTTGATCGACGGGATATTATCATAGCTTTTGGCAAAGCTCTTCACCTGACCCTCGGTATAGCCGAGTTCGGCGATGTCGCGGAACGCGACGAGATTCAGGCTGTGACAGGCCGAGCATACTTCCTTGTACACCTGCATCCCGCGCTGCAGCTGGGCCTTGTCCCAATGCGGGAACATGCCGTCGCTGGCGAGCGCGAGGTGGCGCGGGTGCTTGTGGAATTCATGCACCGCGTTGGGCTCGTTCGAGAGCGGCGTGGTGAAGATCGCGCACAGCAGCGCCAGGATGAAACCCAGGCCGACGAGAAATCCGAGCGGACGAACCATGGCTGTATCAGCTCCTATAAAAGTCCGGCGCTCAGGCCGTTGCCGGGGCCGACGACGCGTCGGCATTCTTGGCGAGGACCGCCTCGGTGATCGAATTCGGCATCGGAAGCGGCCGTTCGATCCGCGAGATGATCGGCAGGATGATCAGGAAGTGCGCAAAATAATAGGCCGCGCACAGCTGGCTGAGGATCACATAGGGCTGCTCCGCCGGGCTCTTGCCGCAATAGCCCAGGATGAACACGTCGACGACGAGGATCCAGAAGAAGATGCGGTTGAGCGGACGATAGTTCGACGACTTCACCGGCGAGCTGTCGAGCCACGGCAGGAAGAAGAGCAGCGCGATCGCCGCGAACATCGCGATGACGCCCCACAGCTTCGCATCGATCCACAGGAAGTTGAAGGTGAAGGCGCGCAGAATCGCGTAGAACGGCCAGAAATACCATTCGGGAACGATGTGCGCCGGCGTCGAAAGCGGATTCGCCGGGATATAATTGTCCGGGTGACCGAGCAGGTTCGGGCTGAAGAAGGTCAGCGCCACGAAGATCATCAGGAACACGCCGAGGCCGAAACCGTCCTTCGCGGTGTAATAGGGATGGAAGGGGACGGTGTCCTGTTCGTCCTTCACCTCGATACCGGTCGGGTTCGACGAGCCCGGGATATGCAGCGCCCAGATGTGCAGGATGATGACGCCCGCGATCACGAAGGGCAGCAGATAGTGGAGCGAGAAGAAGCGGTTGAGCGCGGCGTTGTCCGGCGCAAAACCGCCGAGCAGCCAGACGCGGATCGGTTCGCCCACGGCGGGTATCGCCGAGAAGAAGCCGGTGATCACCTGCGCGCCCCAGAAGCTCATCTGGCCCCAGGGAAGGACATAGCCCATGAAGGCGGTCGCCATCATCAGGAGGAAGATCACGACGCCGAGCAGCCACACCATTTCGCGCGGCGCCTTATACGAACCGTAATAAAGGCCGCGGAAGATGTGCAGATAGACGACGATGAAGAACATGCTCGCGCCGTTCATATGCGCGTAGCGCAGGAACCAGCCGGCGTTCACGTCGCGCATGATATGCTCGACCGAGTTGAACGCGACGCCCGCATTGGCGGCATAATGCATCGCCAGCACGATGCCGGTGATGATCTGGATCGCGAGCGCGGCCCCGGCGAGGACGCCGAAGTTCCAGAAATAGTTGAGGTTGCGCGGCACCGGATAGCCGGCCCCGATCGCATTATAAACGAGACGCGGCAGCGGCAGCTTCGCGTCGAGCCACTTCATCAGCGGCTGCTGGGGTTCATAGTTCTTGGCCCAGGGAAAGCTCATCTTATCTCGCTCCTCAGCCGATCGTCACGACGGTGTCGCTGTTGAATTCATAAGGCGGCACGAACAGATTCTTCGGCGCCGGGCCTTTGCGGATACGCGCCGCGGTGTCGTAGTGCGAACCGTGGCACGGGCAGAAATAGCCACCATAATCGCCGCGCGGCTCGCCCTCGGCGGCGCCGAGCGGCACGCAGCCCAAGTGGGTGCAGACGCCTAGCGTGATCAGCCAGTTTTCCTTGCCGGGCTTGGTGCGCTCGTCGAGCGTCTGCGGATCGCGCAGATCGCTCAGTGGCACCTTCTTCGCCTCGGCGATTTCGACGGGCGTCAGGTTGCGGACGAACACCGGCTGCTTGCGCCAGCTCGTCTTGATCGCCTGACCCGACTGGATCGCGGAAATGTCGATTTCGGTCGACGACAGCGCCAGCACGTCCGCCGACGGATTCATCTGGTTCACCAGCGGCAAAACGACGGTGGCCGCACCAACACCCGCGAAGCTGACCGCCGCGATATTGATGAAGTCCCGGCGCCGCACGCCATCCTCGATGCCGGCGTTAAGATTGGATTCACTGGCCATTCGATTGCCCTTGCGCTGGGTGAACTGACAATGGTTCTCGGAAAACTGGCCACCCCGTTTTACGCGCGCAAAGCGTCGCAAATCCCGGCGGCCCCTCCGGGAATTGCGGGCCTGATAGCCGCACACAACAGCCTTGCCAACAGGCAATTTCCGCTTTGTGACCGCTATGTTGCCCCCTCTCGATTCCGCAGGCGCGCGAAGCTAAGGCGGAGCGATGCAAATCGCCCTGTTTCAGCCCGACATCGCCGGTAACGTCGGCACCATCCTGCGAACCGCGGCCTGTCTCGGCGCGCGCGCGCACATCATCGAACCGTGCGGCTTTCCTTTTTCCGACCAGGCACTGCGCCGCGCCGGAATGGATTATGCCGTGCGCGCCAATGTGCAGCGGCACGCCGATTGGGCGGGCTTCGGCGACTGGAACCGGGCCGAAGGCGGGCGGCTGGTGCTGATGACCACCGCGGGCGCGACCGCCCTGCCCGATTTCGTGTTTCAAGAGGGCGACGTGCTGCTGCTCGGCGCGGAGTCGTCGGGCGTCCCCGCGCATGTCCATGCCGCCGCGGCGGCGCGGGTCGCGATTCCGATGCGGCCGGGCTTTCGGTCCTTGAATGTCGCGGTCGCGGCTGGCATCGCGCTGGCCGAGGCACTCCGGCAGACGAAAGGCTTTGCGTCATGATTTCGCTCGATCCCCAGCAACAGGCGGCGCGCGACTGGTTCGAGTCGCTGCGCGACCGGATCTGCGCCGCGTTCGAGGCGATCGAGGCCGAGGCGGGCAGCGACGCGCGCTTTACCTATACGCCGTGGGACCGCGAGGCCGAGGGTATTGCGGCGGGCGAAGGCGGCGGCGGCGTGCGCGGGGTGATGACCGGCCAGGTTTTCGAGAAAGTCGGGGTCAATGTTTCGACCGTCGCGGGCGAGTTCGCGCCCGATTTCGCCCAGTCGATCAACGGCGCCGAAAGCGACCCGCGCTTCTTCGCCACCGGCATCAGCCTCGTCGCGCATATGGCCAATCCGCATGTTCCGGCGGTGCATATGAACACCCGCTTTCTCGCGACGACTAGGCGCTGGTTCGGCGGCGGTGCCGACCTCAACCCGCCCATCCCCTATGCCGAGGACACCGACGCCTTTCATGCGCGGCTGCGCGCCGCCTGCGCGCCCTTCGGTCCCGATGCCTATGCCCGCTATTCGAAATGGGCGGAGGATTATTTCTATATCCCGCATCGCGGCGTCCATCGCGGCGTCGGAGGGATCTTCTACGATCATCTCGAATGCGCCGACGATGCAGGCTTCGACCGCAATTTCGAGTTCACCCGCGCCGTGGGCGAGGCCTTCCTCGACATCTTCCCTCATATCGTGCGGCGCCGGATGGACCAGCCCTTTACCGAAGCCGAGCGCGAGGAGCAACTGGTGTGGCGCGGTCGCTACGCCGAATTCAACCTCGTCTACGACCGCGGCACGCTGTTCGGGCTCAAGACCGGCGGCAATATCGACGCGATCCTGATGAGTCTGCCGCCGCTCGCCAAATGGAGCTGACGAAAAAGGGGCGCCGCGTCGGCTGCGGGCGCCCCTGAATCTTGCGATATTGACCGTCGATCAGGCGAATACGCTGCCCGCATCGACGGGCCCGAGCGCGCGGTAGATGCCCGCCGGAATCCCGACCTGCAGATAGGCGACGGGAATGCTCATCACGATGCTGCCGACGATCAGGCCGACCATCGATCCCGCGCCCGGCATCCCGCCGCTCGCAAAAACCGAAAAGCCGACCACCGCGCCAAGGATCATCGCGATCACCAGGAAGGCGATGCCCAGCAGGATGAAATAGGCAAAGATCTTCCACTGCGCCGCGCCGGTGATCCGCCACGATTCGGACAGGCCGGTCAGGACGTTGAAGGTCCGCTTGTCGGCCATGATCGGCCCGGTGCAGCACAGCCGCGCCGCGAGCCAGACGATGAACAGCAGGAACAGCGGCACGAGGATCAACATCGCGAAGCCCATCCCTGCCAGCGCCGATTCGCTCGGCTGGCGGCCGCGAAGCAGCGCCGGCGCAAAGGCGCCGCCGAAGAGCAGAAAACCGATGATGCCGATCACGAAGAGGATCGCCGCCGTGAAAAGCAGCACGGGCAGCGCGGCGACCAGCCCATAGCCGAGGGCCCCCCCGACATTTTCCTGACCATCGCTAAAGCCCAACCGCCACGAAGCAAAATAGCTGCCCGTCTGGAGGATGTAATTGACCAGGCCCAGCAGCATCGCAAAACCGCTGAACGCGGCGAAAGCCCCTGCCCCGCTCGTCATCCGCGCCGGATCGAAGGCGGCCATGCCGCCGCCGAGCGCGAGTTGCAGGATCAGCGGCACCGCGATGCCGACGCCGATCAGCGCGATGGCATGCTCGGCGGCACGGCCGCTGAAAAAGCTGGTCGCATAGGACCAGGCCTGACTGATGCTGATATTATTCACATCCATTCTCCCCTGTTGGACATGGTCAGGCGAAAATATCTCCCGCCTGGGTTGTCGCCAGCTGCCGATAGGCGGCCGCCGAAATCGCGATCGAGATCATCGTCGCGACGAGCCCGAAGCCCGCTTCGACCAACCCGCCGAGCATCTTGCCGACGCTGCCCGCGCCGCCGATCATGCCGACGAGCCCGCCCACCAGCGAGGCGGCGATGATGACGACCAGCGTGACGAGAAACAGGAAGAGGAAAATGCGCCAGCCATTGCCGCGCGTCATCTGCCAGCTCGTCGCGATCACCTCGACCGGATTGCGGATCGCGCGGTCGGCGACCAGCGGCGCGACGAAAGCGAGCCGCCCGATCAGATAAAGCCCCGGAATGACGAGCAGCAGAAAGCCGACGCCCAGCATCAGGCCGGTCAATATCTGCACCGCCACGATGGTGAGCAGCATCGAGGCGGCAAAGCCCAGCGCCTCGCCGACGCTGGTGCTCGACCGCGACAGCCACAGCCGCATGATCGCCACTGTCCCGAACATGGTGAACAGCGCAACGCCGATCTGATACGGCAGCATCTGAAGGATATTCTGCCGCATTGCTGCGGTCAGCTGGTCGATCGTCGCTTCGGCGGGCGGCTCGATCGGCGCCGGGCCGAACCAGGCCACCGCAAGCGCCGGCAGGAACAGGAAAACCGCCGCGATGGTGCCGGTGAGCGGGCGGTGCGCCTTCAGAAGCTGAATGGCATCGTCCCACGCCGCGCCCATATCGAATTTTGCCATTGATACCCCGTCATTTATCGCTTCGGATTGGCGCTGAACCTGACTGGCTTCGCGGCCAAAGTCCAGCCCCGTTCGGTGCGGTTGCCGCCCCCTTGCGCTTCGCGCCCGCGCGGGGCAGAAGCCGCGCGATGTCCGCGCTCCCGCCTCCCGAATGGACCGTTTCGCCCGGCCTTGTCGATTATCCCGCCGCGCTTGTCGATATGGAGGCGCGCGCCGCCGCGATCCATGCAGGCACGGCGGGCGAGCGCATCTGGCTGCTCGAACATCCGCCGCTCTATACCGCCGGGACCAGCGCCGACCCCGCTGAGCTGCTCGACCCGCGCTTTCCGGTCTATGACGCGGGCCGCGGCGGGCGCTACACTTATCATGGCCCCGGCCAGCGCGTCGGCTATGTTCAGCTCGACCTCGCGCAGCGCGGGCGCGACGTGCGCGCCTATGTCCATGCGCTCGAAGGCTGGGTGATCGACGCGCTCGCGCGGCTCGGCGTCGAAGCGCGCCGCGCCGAGGGGCGGATCGGCATCTGGACCGATGACCGCGACGGCCGCGAGGCCAAGATCGGCGCGATCGGCGTCCGCGTCCGGCGCTGGGTGACGCTCCACGGCTTTTCGCTCAACGTCGCGCCCGACATGACGCATTTCGGCGGCATCGTACCATGCGGCATCGCCGAATTTCCGGTGACGAGCCTGGCGGAGCTTGGTCGCCCCGCTGATTTCGCCGCAGTCGACGCCGCGCTCGCCGACGCCCTTCCGGCCTTTCTCGACAAGCTCGCGGCCAGCGATTAGGACCGGCACATGACGCGGATCATCCTCACCTCGCTCCTCACCCTGTCGCTCGCCGCCTGCGGAGGCAGCGAAGGCAGCAAGACCACGACCAAGCTCGACGCGGTCGAGGTCGAACCCGGCGCGATCAGCGACTCGATGATCGTCCTCGACAATGCGGCGAGCGACGGCACCGCGGTCGACACAAGCGTACCGAGCGACAATATGAAAAAGCCCGACAGCAAGGCCGACGACGAAAGCGCCGACAGCAGCAGCAGCGATGCAGCGCCCGCGGATCAGAGCGACAATCCCGACGCCGTTCCCGCTCCGGCGGCAAAGAAGGCCCAGGTCGACAGCCAGTAGGGCGGTCGCGAGCCTCTTCGCTCAGCGCAGCCCCAGCGTCTTGTGCGTCTGGAGCGACAGGCGCCAGCGCGGATCGCGCATCACCAGATCGATACAGTTCCGGACATTGTCCGCGGCATTGGCATCGTCGAGCGGCTGGATCAGCCGATGCGCAAAATCGAGTTCTGCGAGCCGTTCGACATCGCTTCCCGGCTGCGGCCACACCAGCTTGAGTTCGTCGCCGCTCGTCTGGACCAGTTCGCTGCCTGCCTTGGGACTGATACAGATCCAGTCGATCAGCCGCGGCACCGGCAGCGTACCGTTGCTTTCGATCGCGACGGTGAAGCCCTCGCCATGCAGCGCCTCGATCAGCGCATCGTCGACCTGCAACATCGGCTCGCCGCCGGTGAGCACGACATAGCGGTCCCCTTGCGCCGCCCCCCATGTTTCGCCAATCCGCTCCGCCAGCGCCGCAGCATCGGCATATTTGCCGCCCAGCGTCCCGTCGGTGCCGACGAAATCGGTGTCGCAGAATTTGCAGATCGCCCTGGCGCGGTCCTGCTCGCGCCCCGTCCACAGGTTGCAACCCGCAAAGCGGCAGAAGACCGCGCGCCGTCCGGCCTGCGCCCCCTCGCCCTGCAGCGTCAGGAATATTTCCTTGACCGCATAGGTCATGGGTCAGGCCTCGACTGCGTAGCGCGTCGGGTCGGCGAGCCCGGCGTCGGCGAAGCCCTTGCGGCGCAGGCGGCAGCTGTCACACAGGCCGCAATGCAGTCCCTCGGGCGTCGGGTCGTAACAGGACCAGCTCATCCCCGCATCCATGCCGAGCCGCGCCGCCTCGGCCGCGATGTCGGCCTTGGTCATATGCTGCAGCGGCGCATGGATCACAAAATCGACCCCCTTGTCGCCGTCGCGCGTCGCGAGCTGCGCGAGATGCTGGAAGCCCGCGATGAATTCGGGGCGGCAATCGGGATAGCCTGAATAGTCGAGCGCGTTGACGCCGATGAAGATGTCCTGCGACCGCCGCGCTTCGGCGAGGCCGAGCGTCAGCGACAGGAAGATCAGGTTGCGCGCGGGAACATAGGTGACGGGAATATCCTCGCACACGCCGTCCTTGGGCACATCGATGTCGGCGGTCAGCGCCGACCCGCCGAAGCGCCGCAGATCGAGCGGCAGCACGATATGCTCGGCCGCGCCCACCGCCGTCGCAATCCGCGCCGCCGAGTCCAGCTCGACGCGGTGCCGCTGGTTGTAATCGACGGTCAGTGCAACGATCCGTGCCCCCGCCTCGCGCGCCAGTCCTGCGCAAACCATCGAGTCCAGACCGCCCGACAGAAGGACGATCACCGTTTTTCCGGAAAGATCCTGCATCGCGGCGCGATACGCCCGCGCCGCGCTTCGCGCAAGACCGCGATTTGTGCGGCGCACCAAAGAAAATGGGCCGCGCGTCGTTCGACGAGCGGCCCAGTGCGGCATGAATGCCGTTAGGGAGAAGGACACACATCGGCGTGTCGCAATCCCCCTTCTAGCGAAGGATGGTTAACAAAAGGTTTGTTTCAGCAGCCGCCGGCGCGGCGCGCCTCGATCGCCTGCGAGAAGGGCTTGCCGTCGGCGATCCCCTGCGTGTCGATCTGAACGAGGCGGTTCGTTTCGCTGCGGATCGTGGTGCGGCCATGCCCGGCGCCGGGGCAGGTGTAATGCACCGTCACCGATGTCGGCGTATCCTCGATCACATAGCGCGAGCAGGTCGCGCGCGGATGATAGACCTGGATCAGGCGGCGCGCGTCACCCAGACATACGGTCTGGAGTACCGCATCCGTGCCGCGCTCGCGCAGCTGCCAACTGCCCTTTTCCAGCCGGTCGAGCATGGCCAGCGTCGGCGCCTGCGCAGGCACCGCGCTCGCCGCTCCGGTCAGGGCAAGCGCCATCGCCGATATGCGAAACATGGGAGAGAAGATCGTCATTTTCACCTTGTCCACCGGCCGTTCCGTGTGGAACGGCAACGACGCCGCGCATCACCTAATCATCAAACCCGCATATTTCAACCATTCAGCGCACGCATGCCTCGCTTCATCGACGGCCCGTGCGTCAGTGGCGGGTCGCGATCTCGGCGAGCGGGACGGGGAACAACCGCGAACAAAAGGCGCAATCGACCTGGATGATCCCCTCTTCGTCGGCCATTTCCTGCCGTTCGGCTTCGGGAAACTGTGCCAGCACCCGCGCATAATGGTCGATGTTGCAGCGGCAGCCGCGCGACACCGCCACGCCGGGTTCGACGCGCACTTCCTCTTCGTGGAACAGCCGCCACGCCAACGTCTCGAGCGAGGCCGCGGCGTCGGTCAGTTCCTCGTCCTTCAGCGTCGCCGCAATCGTGCGCGCATGGTCCCATTCGGGATGATCGGCGCGCGCTTCGATCCGGTCGCGCCCGACCTCGCCGTCAGGCAGATGCTGCAGCAGCAGCCCGCCGGCGACACAGCCGAGCTCAGCGTCGTGCCGCGCGCAAAGGCGGACGAGGCTCGGTATCTGCTCGGACTGCTCGAAATAATGTTCGGCGGCATCGGCGATCGACGATCCTTCGAGCGGGACGATCCCCTGCCAGCGCTCGCCGCTCACCGCCTGATCGAAGGTGATCGCCAGAAAACCCTCGCCGAACAGACCGAACAGCGTCGGATCGGGGCCGACCTCGGCCAGTCGTTCGACATCGAACTTCAGATAGCCACGCAGCTCGCCAGCGCGATAATCGCAGACGAGCAGATCGACGGGACCGCCGCCGGTCTGCGCCTGCAGCGTCATCTGGCTTTCATCGTCCTTGAGCGTCGAACCGAGCAGCACGGTCAGCACTAGCGCCTCGGCGAGCAGCTTTTCCATCACCGGCGGATAGCTGTGCGCCGCCATGATGCGGTTGAGCACCGGCCCCAGCCGCACGAAGCGGCCGCGGACATGCCGCTCGGCGATGGTGAAGATCAGGGGTTCGTCGAACCAGGTTTCGCGCGTCTCGCTCACAATTTCCCCAACGCCCACAAAAGAACCGATTTCTGTGCATGGACGCGGTTTTCCGCCTCGTCCCACACGCGCGACTGCGCGCCGTCGATCACCGCATCGACCACCTCTTCGCCGCGATGCGCGGGCAGGCAGTGGAGGAAGAGCGCATCGCCCTTCGCCTTGCCCATCAATCGCTCATCGACCTGATAGGGCGCCATTGCGGCCAGTTTGTTGTGGGCATGGTCCTGCCCCATCGACACCCAGGTATCGGTGACGACGATATCGGCGCCCGCGACCGCCTCGGCCGCGTCGCGCAGGATGTCGATGCGCGCGCCCTGTGCGCGGGCCGCCTCGACGAAGCGCATGTCGGGGTCGTAGCCTTGCGGCACCCCGGCGCGAACATTGAAGCCGAACAGCCCCGCCGCCTCGATCAGCGAGGCGAGCACATTATTGCCATCGCCAAGCCACGCGAGCTCAAGGCCGGGCAAGGCCTTGCCGCCCTCGACGATCGTCAGCAGGTCGGCAACGATCTGGCACGGGTGCGACAGGTCGGTCAGCCCGTTGATCACGGGGACGCTGGCATGTTCGGCCAGCTCCTCGATCTTCGCATGATCATCGGTGCGGATCATGATCGCATCGACATAGCGCGACAGGACGCGCGCCGTATCGGCGATGGTTTCGCCGCGGCCGATCTGCATCGACCCCGCTTCCATCACCATCGCGCTGCCGCCGAGCTGGCGGATCGCCATGTCGAACGACGCGCGCGTGCGGGTCGAATTCTTCTCGAAGATCATCGCCAGCACATGGCCCGCAAGCGGCGCGTCGGCATCGACCCGGCCCTTGGGCCAGGCTGCGCGCGCCGTCTTGCGGTCGATCGCGTCGGCGAGCATCGCCGCGATGGCATCCCCGCCCGCGTCGGACAGGTTCAGGAAATGCCGCAGCGCGGGTGCGCTCATGCTTCCGGCGGCGTGTAGCTCGCCGCCCCCGCCGAGAGTTTCTCGATACATTCGTCGATATGACCCTGTTCGATGTTCAGCGGCGGCAGTATGCGCACGACATTGTCGCCCGCCGCGACCGTCAGCAGCCCGTGGTTGTCGCGCAGATGCGCGACGAAGGCACGGCTGTCGGACTTCATCTTGATGCCGAGCATCAGGCCCATGCCGCGGATGCTTTCGAACAGATGATCGTGATTAGGGATAAGCTGTTCGAGCGCGCCGCGCAGCCGCTCGCCCGTCGCCTTGACCTGATCCATGAAGCCATCCTCCAGGATGACGTCGAACACCGCCTGCCCCGCCGCCATCGCCAGCGGATTGCCGCCATAGGTCGATCCGTGCGTGCCGATGACCATGCCGCGCGCCGCCTTTTCGGTGGCAAGGCAGGCGCCGAGCGGGAAGCCGCCGCCGATGCCCTTTGCGGTCGCCATGATGTCGGGCGCGACGCCGAACTGTTCATGGGCATAGAGCGATCCGGTGCGCGCGACGCCGCACTGGACCTCGTCGAACACCAGCATCAGGTCGCGTTCGTTGCAGATGTCGCGCAGCCCCTGCAGGAAGGGTTGCGACGCCGGGCGGATACCGCCTTCGCCCTGCACGGGTTCGAGCAGGAAGCCCGCCGTGCTGTCGTCGACCAGATCGAGCGCGGCGTTGAGATCGTCGAAGGGCGCATAGGCAAAGCCCGGAAGCAACGGGTCGAAGCCCTTGCGCAGCTTTTCCTGATTGGTCGCCGAAATCGTGCCGAGCGTGCGCCCATGAAACGCATTGTTGAAGGTGATGAGCGTGTGCTTGTGCGCATTGCCCGCGCTTGAATGATAGGCGCGCGCGGTCTTGATCGCACATTCGACCGCCTCGGCGCCCGAATTGGTGAAGAACACCGTATCGGCGAACGTATTGTCGACCAGCCGCTGCGCAAAGGCTTCGCCCTGCGGGCTGCCGTAAAGGTTCGACACATGCATCAGCGTCGCCGCCTGATCCTGGATCGCCTTCGTCAGATGCGGATGGCCGTGACCGAGGAGGTTGACCGCGATGCCGCTCGCGAAATCGAGATAACGCTCGCCGCGCTCGCCGATCAGATAGGCGCCCTCGCCTCGCACCGGACGCACACCGCACCGGGGGTAAACGGGCATCAGCGGCGTGATCGACATATCGGGCACCTTTCCAAAAAGCCTAAAGTAAAAAGGCGACCCCAAAGCGGGCCGCCCTTGCACGGGCCGCCCCTATACCGCCGCCGCCAGAGGCGCGTCAACACGGCGCCTGACCCTGTCCTGTTCGATGCAACCAAGCCCTTTGATCCGCGTTCGCCCAATGATGCGAAAGATGCCCGCGCTCCTGTTGCTGCCCCTGCTACTCGCCGCATGCGACGGCATGCCGCGCGATGTCGGCGGCACCAGCGAACGCATTTCCCGCACCGGCACGATGCGCGTCATCGTCCTTCCCGCGACACCCGACGCCGCGCCCGCGCTCGACCTGCTCGGTCGCTACGCTGCGGCGCATGGCGCAACCCTCGCGCGCGTCGAGGCGCATGGCGAGCACGCCCTCCACATGCTTGAAGAAGGCGATGTCGATGCGGTGGTCGGCCATTTCGCCAAGGCCTCGCCGTGGAAGACCGAAATCGCGCTGTCGAAGCCGCTGACGCATGGCGAGCCCGACGATGCCGACACGCCCGTCCTGCGCATCGCGCGCCGCAACGGAGAAAATGCCCTCGTCCTCGCTACCGACCGCATGGTCGCAGAGGCGCGGCGATGACCGTCCACGGCGGTATTGATCCCGTCATCGCCGCCGACGTCCGGCGCGGCGAACGGCTCGAATGGTGGACGCTGTTCTGGATGAGCAGCGTGATCGTGCTGATGTGGCTGACGATGGGCGCCAGCCAGGCGATGAAATCGGCGGTGATCGAAGATTTTCTGAGCCTGGTGCCCGCGATCGTCTTCCTGCTCGCGGCGCGATGGGAACGCCGCGATCCGAACCGGCGCTTTCCCTTCGGATATCGGCGGGGCAACAGCCTGGCCTTTCTGATCGCGGCAACCGCGCTGCTCTCGGTCGGTGCCTTCCTGTCCTATGAAAGCATCACCACGCTCATCCGCCGCGAGCATCCCACCGTCGGCGGCGTCACCCTCTTCGGCCACACGGTCTGGCTCGGCTGGCTGATGATCGCGGCGCTGGTCTATTCGATCGTCCCGCCGATCATCCTCGGCCGGATCAAGCAGCCCGTTGCCGAACGCATCAAGGACAAGGTGCTGCACACCGACGCGCTGATGCAAAAGGCCGATTGGCAGACCGGGCTGGCGGGCATCGCGGGCATCGTCGGCATCGGTCTCGGCTGGTGGTGGGCCGATGCGACGGCAGCGCTGTTCATCGCGCTGTCGATCGTCAAGGACGCGATCGGCGCGCTCGATCAGGCGGTCGCCGAACTGCTCGACGGGACGCCGCGCAAACTGGCCTCGAACGAACTGTCAGACGATGCCGAGGATCTGATCGCGGCGCTCAAGTCCCGCTATGGCGATGTCAGCGTGCGGCTGCGCGAAACCGGCCGCTATATCGATGCCGAGGTCGATTGCCCCTCGCCCGCCGACGTGCCGACCGCCGCCGACCTGATGGGCGACGACGCGGCGTGGCGCCTCGCCAGCCTGAGCTTCCGTCCCGAACCGAGCGATCCGCCCGCCTGATCAGAGGCGCTTCGCCGCCTCGATCGCGATGGCGAGCGAGCGCTTGCGGGCGGCATGGTCGTACATCGACGACGCGACGATCACCTCGTCGGCGCCGGTGCGCGCGGCAAAACTCTCTAGGCCCGCGGCGATGTCGTCGACCGTGCCGACCGCCGAACATTGCAGCACATGGTCGAGGATCGCGCGCGCATTGGGCGGAAGGCTGTCCTTGTAACCCGCCAGCGGCGGCTTCATCTTGCCCGGATTGCCGGTGCGAAGTGCGACGAACGCCTGCTGCTGCGACGAGGCGAGCAATTCGGCCTCCTCGCGCGTGTCGGCGGCGAAGACGTTGAACGCGGCGGCGGCGTAGGGCTCGGCCAGCTGCTCCGAGGGCCGGAACTGGCGGCGATAGATGTCGAGCGCCTCGTCGAGCGCGTCGGGCGCGAAATGACTGGCAAAGGCATAGGGCAGCCCGAGCATCGCCGCGAGCTGCGCGCCGAACAGGCTCGACCCCAGGATCCACAGCGGCACATTCGTCCCCTCGCCCGGCACCGCGCGGATACCCAGCCGGTCGTCCCCGGCAAGGAAGGCCTGCAATTCGACGACATCCTGCGGAAACTGGCGCTCGTCGCTCGCAAGATTGCGGCGCAGCGCCTGCGCGACGCGGCCGTCCGATCCCGGCGCGCGGCCAAGGCCCAGGTCGATGCGGCCGGGAAACAGCGCCTCCAGCGTGCCGAATTGTTCGGCGATCACCATCGGCGCATGATTGGGCAGCATGATTCCGCCGGCGCCGATCCGGATGGTCGACGTCGCCTGCCCGATATGCGCGAGCACCACCGACGTCGCCGCACTCGCGATCCCCGCCATCCCGTGATGCTCGGCCACCCAGTAACGCGCATAGCCGAGCGCTTCGGCATGGCGGGCAAGATCGGCGGCATTGGCGAGCGACTGGGCGATCGTGCCCGTGTCGGTGACGGGGACGAGATCGAGGAAGGACAGTTTCAGCATGAAACCGATATGCGGTGGCGGACGATGAGGTTCAAGGCGTTACCCTCGATCAAGCCCGCTCGTCCTTCGGCGAATCCATCAGCACATAGGTGGTGATCGAATGGACCTGCGGCAGCACGCCGAGCACTTCGGTATGGAAATGCTTGTACGCCGCCAGATCCTGCGTCTCGACGCGGAGCAGATATTCGATCGTCCCGGTAATATTGTGGCATTCGCGCACTTCGGGTGCGAGCGCCATCGCCGCTTCGAAATCGCTCTGCGACTTCTTCGTGTGCGACGACAGGCCGACGGTCACATAGGCCAGAAAGGTCAGCCCCAGCTTCGCCGAATCGACCACCGCGCGATAGCCCTTGATGACCCCGCTGCGCTCGAGTTCCTGCACGCGGCGCAGACACGCCGAGGGCGACAGCCCGACGCGGTCGGCGAGCTCGATGTTGGAGATTCGCCCCTCGCTCGCAAGTTCGCGCAATATCTTGCGATCAATCTGATCCAGTCCAGCCATAAGTTGCAAAACTTAACACATTGACGCCCAAATTTGCAACCCGCCGGGACAGTTTCGCCCTTATGTTGCGCGGCATGCAACAGACCACCTTCGCCGCGCTTGCCGCCTTTGCCCTCGTCTCGTCGATCACGCCGGGGCCGAACAACATGATGCTGATGGCGTCGGGCGCCAATTTCGGACTGCGCCGCACCGCGCCGCATGCGCTCGGCGTGGGGTTCGGCTTCACGCTCATGATCGTCCTCGTCGGCGTCGGGCTGATGGGCCTGTTCGACCTGTTTCCGGTGCTGAACCTCATCCTCAAGATCGTGAGCGTCGCCTATCTGCTGTGGCTGGCGTGGAAGATCGCCAACGCCGGCGCGCCGAGCGGCGGCGACAGCCCGCGCGGCAGACCGATGAGCTTCGGGCAAGCGGTGCTGTTCCAGTGGGTCAATCCCAAGGCCTGGTCGATGGCGCTGACCGCGATCGCGCTCTATGCGCCCGATCGCAATATCGCCGCGGTCCTGCTCGTCGCCGCGATCTTCGGCGTCATCAACCTGCCCTCGACCAGCCTGTGGGCGGTGATGGGCGTTTCGCTGCGCGGCTGGCTGTCATCGCCCGCACGGCTGCGCGCCTTCAACTGGACGATGGCGGCGCTGCTCGTCGGATCGCTCGCGTTGCTGATCTGATTGCAAGGTTGCGATCCGCAACCTATGCACGGGCCAGCTACCCCTCTCGAGACCGGAGATCCGCCCCATGAAAACGCGCCGCCTGGGCCAGAGCGCCATCCACGTCACCGACATCTGCATGGGCACGATGACTTTCGGCAGCCAGACCGATGAGGCCGAGGCGCTGCGCATCCTCGACCGCTGCTTCGACGAGGGGATCAATTTCTACGACACCGCCGAAGGCTATCCGGTACCGCCGGACATCAAATGGGTCGGCCGCACCGAAGAGATCGTCGGTCGCTGGCTCAAGACCAAGAACCGCGACGCGATCATCCTCGCGACCAAGGTCTCGGGACCGAGCCATGTCTGGTTCAAATCGCCGTGCCGCGGCGGCATGACCGCGCTCGACCGCCACAACATCCGCACCGCGATCGAAGCAAGCCTAACGCGGCTGCAGACCGACTATGTCGACCTCTACCAGACGCACTGGCCCGACCATGACGCGCCCTATGACGAGATCATGGACGCGCTCGACGAGCTGGTCCGCGAAGGCAAGGTGCGCATCCTCGGCTGCTCGAACGAGACGAGCTGGGGCCTCATGAAATCGCTCGCGGCGTCGGAAAAGCTGGGGGTCGCCCGTTATCACACGATCCAGAATAATTTCAGCCTCAACAACCGCCGCTTCGAGGACGAGCTGGCGCAGGTCTGCCGCCAGGAGGGCGTCAGCCTGATCCCCTATTCGCCGCTCGCCGGCGGCGTCCTGTCGGGCAAGTATCAGGGCGGCGCGACGCCCGAAGGCGCGCGCTTCTCCCGCTATCTGGCGATGGAGGGGCGGCAGGCCGCAATGGGCCGACGCTTCGTCAACGACAAGTCGCTCGCCGCCACCGAACGCTATCTCGCAATCGCCGCCGAGGCCGGCATCGACCCGGTGACGATGGCGACCGCCTGGTCGAAGCAGCATGACTTCGTCGCCTCGACCATCGTCGGCGTCAGCGGCTACGACCAGCTCGAACCGATCCTCGCCGCAAAGGAGCTGGTGCTCGACGCCGCGCTGATGAAGACGCTCGACCGCGTCGGCAAGGACATACTCTACCCGATGGGGTGATCGACACGGCGAAGCGTCGGCCATTCGAGGACGAGCGCCTCCCCACACCGTAAGCCCCGCCATGCCTTCGACACCGTATCGAAGGCAGCAAACACGTCGACTTGGACAGCGTCGATCCGCGCGCGCTCGTCGCTGCTGAGCGTTGTGCGCACGCGCGCAGCCTCGTCCACCGCCGCGCGCTGCGACGCGCTGTCCGAACGGGTCCGGCTGCGCCAACCGATGTCGAACAGGAAAGCGGCGAGCTCGGACAGTTCGCCTTCGCGCCCCTGCCCCTTCATCAGCGCTGCACCCTTCGCTGCCTGTTTGCGCGCCGCGCGGCAATGGGTCCTGGCATCGGCGCCTTCCGGGGCGCCGATATGAAAGGACCCGGCATCCCCGCCCGCCGCAATCTGGCCGAACACGCCGCCTTTCAACCCGAGAAGCGCTTCGGCGACAAAATGCACCATGTCGTGCGGCAAGTCGGGATCGAAACCCGGCGCGGGATCCATCACCAGGGCCGGCGCCGACGCGCGATCGATCCGCATCGCGTAACGCCGCTCGCCCGACCGAATGAAATGAACCCTCATCGCATCATCGGCGGCGTCAGAGCGCCGCCTTGAACAGCTCGAGCATCCGCCCCCACGCCTTTTCGGCTGCCGCCTCGTCATAGGCCCGGCCGTCGGGCGGGCACCAGCCGTGCATCGCGCCCTTATAGACCTCGACCTCGTGCCACTGCTTGCGCGGCAATAGGACCGCGTTCAGCCGGGTCTTTTCTTCAGGGTCCTTCGCATCGTCATTATCGGCGATCGCAAAGAGATACCCGGCGTCGCTCGCGGGGATCAACAGATGCGGGCTCTCGGGCTTGTCGGTCGCGACCGATGCGCCGTGAAAGCTCGCCGCCGCCTTGACGCGCGCCGGGTTCAGCGCCGCGGTATAGATGACCATCGGCCCGCCCATGCAATAGCCCGCGGTGCCGACCCCTCTCGCCGTATCGACCTCCGCCTGCGCATCGAGGAAGGCGAGATGCGCCTTGGCGTCGGTCTGCACGAGCGCGCGGTTCAGTTGCTTGAGATAGCCGAACAGCGTCTCGCGCACGCCGGGATCGTCGAAATCATGTCTTGCATAAACCACCGGCGCCTTCGCCCAGCGATAGAAGGGGTTGACGCACAGCACGGAATAGCCCGCCCCGGCAAGCCGGTCAGCCATCTGGCGAAAGGCGGGGCGCAGCCCGCGAATGTCGGGCCACATCAGCACACCGGGATGCTTGCCCTCGCCGGGCGCGACGAAATAGGCGTCGACGGTGCCGTCGTCGGTCGTGATCGTGACGTCGCGTCCCTTGATCGTCCCAGCCGCACAGGCCGCGGCGGGCAGCATTGCCGCCACCGCCCCGACGCCCATCAGCGCGCCGAAGTCGCGGCGCCGCACGGGCAGACCGGCACGGTCAAGGTCGGCTTCGGTAAATTCATCGCACATCGCATCTCTCCTCGGGTGGGGTGGGCCGTGAGAAACGGCAGGAAACCGCCGCTCGTCACGCGCGATCAGGGTTCGCGCGGACGGATCGCCGGGTTACCCGCAGCCTAACCGGCCTTTCCCTTGCAGGACAGCAATTTATGCGGTGGCTGCAATCGGCAGGCGGTGCAGCGTGGCGAAGTCCTCCGCAACATGGTGGACGCCAACGGCGCGCAGCATCGCGCCATGCGCGCCGCGATCGACGATATGCCCGGCGCCGCAAAAGCCAACGACTGTCATCCCCGCGGCAAGCGCCGCCTGCGCGCCCGTCGGCGAATCCTCGATCGCCAGACAGGCGGCGGGATCGGCGCCGATACCCTTCGCCGCCGCCAGATAGATGTCGGGATGCGGCTTGCCGCGATCCCAGCCGTCGGCGCTGTAGACGTGCCGGCCGAAATGATGCGCAAGCCCGAAGCGGTCGAGCGACATGGCGATATAGGCAGGGCTGCTCGACGAGGCGATCGCGCGCGGCCGGTCGCCCAGCGTCGCCAGAAACTCGGGCGCGCCCGGCACCGGCGCAAAGCCCTCGGCAAAGCGCTCGCGCGCCCGCGCCCGGTGCTGCTCGCGAAAATCAGGTGGCAGCGGCCCGCCGAGCCGCACCTCGATCCGCCGCTGCGTCTCCTGCCAATTATGGCCGTAATAGTCGCGCAGACACTCGTCATAGCTCGTCGGCAGGCCGATCGCGGTCAGGCTTTCGGCAAGCGTCGTGTTGGCGCGCACCTCGCTGTCGGCGATGACGCCGTCGAAATCGAAAATGATGGCGGTGGGCATTACGCGAAACTCATTATCTTCATACTTCACCGACAGAGCGGCCGGGGTCAGGAGACACAGTCATGAAATTCATTACCCTGAAATCGCGCGGCGGCGACTATCTCCTCGTTGCCGAAAATGTCGCCTGGCTTCGCGACTATGAAAATGGCCAGACGCAGGTCGGTATGGTCGGCGGTGCGCCGCTTCTGGTCGCCGGCAAGATCGACGACATTGCGGCGTCGATCCTGGCGCAAGCGAACGCGGCGGAGTGAACCACCGGCCTCAAGGCATCACCGCGGCATCGCGCGCATAGCCCCACGCCCCCTCGCCGGACCAGCCGCGCCCGTCGGGATAGACGAGCTTCAACCCGCTGAGCCGGTCGGGCGCGAACAGCCGCATGTTGACCCCCATCAGATCGACCGCGCCGCCCATCCGCTCGATCAGCCCTGCGGTCGCCGACCAATGCGTCGAACAGCCGCAGGTCGTACAGAAATGCAGATCCGAATTGGGGTTCACCCGGTCGGCGCGATTATAGGTCCGCGTTTCGCCCTCGATCGCGACGTCCTTCGGCGAATAATAGGCCCAGAGGATGCCGTGCGAAAGGCAGAGCGAGCAATTGCACTCGGCCACCTCTTCGGGCGCCTTGGCAAGACGCACCGAGACGGCGCCGCAATGGCAGGTCGTGTTCCAGGTCACTCCACCGTCACCGATTTCGCCAGATTGCGCGGCTGGTCGACGTCGGTCCCCTTCGCCACCGCCACGTGATAGGCCAGCAGTTGTACCGGCACCGCATAGACCAAGGGCGCGATCAGCGGGTGGACCTTGGGCATCTCGATCGTTGCCATGCAGCCGTCGCCGGCTTCGGCGAGGCCTTCCGCATCCGAAATCAGTACGACCTTCCCGCCGCGCGCCATCACTTCCTGCATATTGCTGACGGTCTTTTCGAAGAGCGGCCCGCTGGGCGCGAGGACGATCACCGGAACCGCCTCGTCGATCAGTGCGATCGGTCCGTGCTTCATCTCACCCGACGCATAGCCTTCGGCGTGAATATAGCTGATTTCCTTGAGCTTCAGCGCCCCTTCGAGCGCCAGCGGATAGTCGGGGCCGCGCCCCAGATAGAGGACGTCGCGCGCCGGGGCGATCAGATGCGCCATCGCTGCGATTTCCTCGTCATGCGCGAGCGCCGCATTCAATGCGGCGGGCGCTTCGATCAGATGCTTCACGATCTCGCGCTCGTCAGCCTCGCTGAGCTTGCCCTTCTTGAGCGCGAGGTGCGCGGCGAGCGCCGCGAGCACCGCGAGCTGACAGGTGAAGGCCTTGGTCGACGCGACGCCGATTTCCGGCCCGGCGTGCGTCGGGAGAAGCAGGTCGGCCTCGCGCGCCATGCTGCTCGTCGGCACGTTGACGACCACCGCGATCGTCTGGCCGTTGGCCTTGCAGTGGCGCAGCGCGGCGAGCGTGTCGGCGGTCTCGCCCGACTGCGAGATGAAGAGCGCGAGCCCGCCCGGTTGCAGCACCGGATCGCGGTAGCGGAACTCGCTCGCGACATCGATGTCGACCGGAACCCGGGCAAAGGTCTCGAACCAATATTTGGCGACCATGCCGGCATAATAGCTGGTGCCGCACGCGACGATGGTGATGCGGTCGATCGCCGACAGGTCGAAATCCATCTGCGGCAGCGCCACCGTCTGTTCGAGCGGGCGGATGTAGGAGGAGAGCGTCTGCGCGACGACGGTCGGCTGCTCGAAAATCTCCTTCTGCATGAAGTGGCGGTAATTGCCTTTTTCGACTGCCGCGGCGGTGACGCCCGACGTCGTGATCTCGCGCGTCACCGGATTGTTGTCGGCGTCGTGGATCTGCGCGCCGCCCTTCGTGATGACGACCCAGTCGCCCTCTTCGAGGTAGGAAATCTTCTGCGTGAGCGGCGCGAGTGCGAGCGCGTCCGAACCGAGATAGGTCTCGCCTTCGCCATAGCCGACGACAAGGGGCGAGCCGAGGCGCGCGCCGATCAGCAGGTCGGGATGCTGGCGAAACGCGATCGCGAGCGCGAAGGCGCCGCGAAGCTGCGGCAGCACCGCCTGCACTGCCTCCTGCGGCGACTTGCCCGCCTCGACCTGTTCCGAAACGAGGTGCGCGACGACTTCGGTGTCGGTTTCGCTTTCGAACACCCGGCCGCGCGCCTGCAGCGCCTCGCGCAGCGGCTTGAAATTCTCGATGATCCCGTTGTGGACGAGCGCGACTTCCTGCGTCGCGTGCGGGTGCGCATTGCTCGTCGTCGGGGCGCCGTGGGTCGCCCAGCGCGTGTGCGCGATCCCGACGGTGCCGGGCGCCGGATGGCCCGCCAGTTCCTTGACGAGATTATTAAGCTTCCCCTCGGCGCGGCGGCGGATCAGCTGGCCATCCTCGACCGTGCACACCCCCGCCGAGTCATAACCGCGATATTCCATGCGCCTCAGCCCGTCGACGAGGCGATCCGCCACTTGGGCCTGGCCGATAATTCCGATAATTCCGCACATGGGGATTCTTTCTGCTTAGCGAATTTGAGGGACGCGAATACCCGGCATATTTGCCGGGAAATCCTTGACATTTCGGGTCACGAGGATGCGATGATTAACCTGCGCCGACGCCAGGATCATGGCATCGGCAAGCTTCAGGCGCGGACGCTCCCTGCGCAAAGCAGCCGCATGTGCCGCGATGCGCGTATCGACTTCATCGATCGAAAAGCCGCCCAGAAAATTTTCGATGATCTTGAGCGTGCCGCCGGGCTCTTTCGACAACACCTCGATCCATGTGATGCGGCTGATCCAGGGACGGTCGACGCGCGCAATTTCCGCATGCGCAATCCGGTCCCCGGTCAGCGCATCGATCAGGATGTTGCTGTCGAATGAGTAGCCGCTCACTTTTTCTTCTGCTTGCGCGAAGGCTTCTTGCCCGACTTTCGGGGCGCCTTCATTTCAAGGTAACGCTGACGCTCCCGGCCATCATCCTCGTCGAACAAATCGGGGAATTCAGCCTTCACTTCCTCATAATCATCGTCCCACGGACGAGTCCAGGATGCCCGCTCGCGACGCTGCCATTCAACGGCGTCGCCGATGTCATCCCGATCATTCCATGCGCCGAAGGCCTGATCGAGCCAATGCTTCGAACCGGCATCGTGCGATTGCGCCTTATAGGTGGCCACGACATCGCGGAGAATCGACGCGCGCGACTTGCCCTGCTCGGTCGCAAGCTGGTCGAGCCACTTGATGTCCTCATCGGGCAGGTCGGCAAGTATCCGCGTCATTGATATACTGATATCATATCATGATATCATGTCAATCCTCACGCGCGCCCGAAATTGCGGTCGACGAAGGTCATTGCAAATTGCACCGGATCGGCAGGGCGGCCGTGCGCGGCAGCGAATTTGACGCGGCCGTCGTCCCAAATCTTGCGGATCTGCGCCGCAAGGTCGGGCGCGAATTTCATCTGCTGCGCAACCATCTCCTGCCAGCTTCCGGCAAGGCCCAGGCTGTGGCGCAGCGTCGGTTCCATCGCCGCACAATAGCTGCGCGTCGGCTCGTCGAGATGCCCGATCGCGTCGAGCACCCAGGCGTCGACATAACGCAGGAAGGGCTTGTCTTCGTAACGGTCGCTCATGCCTTTTTCTCCGCCGCCTTCTTCTTGCGCATCGCGTCGTGGAAGCGGTCGGCCCAGCCGGGCTTTACCGACTGTTCGGCGCGGACAATGCGCAGCTCGCCATCCATCACGTCGCGCGTCACGGTGCTGCCCGCCGCGACGATCGCGTCGGCGCCGATCTTCACCGGCGCGACCAGCGCGCTGTTCGACCCGATGAAGGCGCGTTCGCCGATCACCGTCTGATATTTGAAATAGCCGTCGTAATTGCAGGTGATTGTGCCCGCGCCGATGTTAGCGCCCGCCCCCACCGTCGCATCGCCGATATAGCTGAGGTGGTTCGCCTTCGCGCCCCTGCCGAGCACCGCCTTTTTCACCTCGACGAAATTGCCGACCTTCGCCTTGTCTTCCAGCACCGCGCCGGGGCGCAGCCGGGCATAGGGGCCGACCTCGCACCCCGCGCCGATACTCGCGCCCTCGATATGGCTGAAGGCGCGGATCGTCGCGCCGTCGGCGACGCGGACGCCGGGGCCGAAGACGATATTGGGCTCGACCGTCACGTCGCGGCCGATTTCGGTGTCCCAGCTGAACCAGACGGTTTCGGGCGCACGCAGTGACGCGCCGCCCGCCATCGCCTCCTCGCGCTTGAACGCCTGCCACTGCGCCTCGGCAGCGGCGAGTTCGGCGCGGCTGTTGATCCCCGCGACGTCGGCAGCGTCTGTCCTGACCACGGCGCAGTGCCGACCGTCGGCATTGGCGATATTCACGATATCGACGAGATAATATTCCTTCGCCGCGTTGTCGTCGGTTACGCGTGCGAGCAGCGCGAATAGATCGGCCGCCTTTGCCGCCATCAGTCCCGAATTGCAGAGGCGTACCGCGCGTTCGGCCTCGCTCGCGTCCTTGTGCTCGACCATTTTCACGACGCGATCGCCATCGGTGATCACGCGGCCATATTGCAGCGCATCATCAGGCTCGAACGCGAGGACGACGACTGCGGGCGCATCGGCAGCGTTCAGACGGTCGACCATTGCCTGCATTGTCGCGCTGGGCACAAAAGGCACATCGCCATAAAGGATCAACACATCGCCGGCGAAGCCCGCAAGCGCACCTTGCGCCTGCTGCACCGCGTGCCCCGTGCCGAGCTGCGGCTCCTGCACCGCCAGCGCCGCGCTGCCCGCGAGTGCCGCCTCGATCTGGTCGGCCTTGTCGCCGACGACGACGACCTTCTTCGCGGGCGCCAGCGCGTCGACCGCGGCCATCAGATGCATCAGCATCGGCCGCCCGGCAATGGGGTGCAGCACTTTGTGGAGATCGGACTTCATGCGGGTGCCCTTGCCCGCGGCAAGGATGACGGCGGCGATGGAATTGCTCATGCCGCGTGCCATGCCAGCAAATCATTGCGGTTTCCAGAGCGAGCGGCCATGCGGACCGGCATGAGCGACTTTCCCTTCCGCATCGTCGGCTTCGATCTCGACGGCACGTTGATCGACACCGCGGGCGACCTGACCGCCGCGGTGAACCATGCGCTGGCGCGGATAGACCGCGCGCCGCTTGCCGAAACAATGGTGCGGCCGATGATCGGGCTCGGCGCGCGTCACATGCTCGAACAGGGGCTGATCGCGACCGGCGGCGTTCCGGCGGAGGATTTCGATCGCTTGCTCGGCGAACTTCTTGCCTATTACGAAGCGCATATCGCGATCGAGAGCCGCCCCTACCCCGGTCTGATCGCGGCGCTCGACGCGCTCGAGGCGCGCGGGGTGCGCTGCGCGGTGGCGACCAACAAGGCCGAACATATGGCGCGCAAGCTGCTCGGCGAACTGGAACTGGCGGATCGCATGGCTGCGATCGTCGGCGGCGACACGCTCAGCGTCCGCAAGCCCGCGCCCGACCCCATCATCGCGATGATCGAGCGGAGCGGCGGCGGGCGAACCGCCTTCGTCGGAGATTCAATCTATGACGTCATGGCGGCGCGCGCCGCCGGGGTGCCCAGCGTCGCGGTGCGTTTCGGCTTTCTCGATCGCCCCGCCGAAGCCTTGGGCGCCGACCATCTGATCGGCCATTATGACGAGCTTCTGCCGCTGCTAGCGGGACTCTAGCTCTTCCGCCACTTCGTCCAAAGGTGCTTCGCCAGCAGCACCGGCGACATGCGCAGCCAGTGCGAGCGGATGTAGAAAGCCTGTTGCAACGCGAAATTCGTGGGTCGCCCCCAATCGTCGCGCGCGAGCAGGCGGCGGACGAACCAGCCATCGCCCGGCTCGCGCCGGTCCCAGCCGGGCGGCAGCGCCGCACCATAAAGATCGCGCGCCAGCCGGGCGGCGCGCTGCACCGGCGCGCGCAGTCCATGAAGCGCGGCGCGCGCTTCGAGCTTAGCCCAGAAATCCGCATCGGCGGCCGCGAAGTCGCGCGTCAGGCAATGGAAATCCCACAGATTGCGCAGGCCGCCCTGCAAGTCGCCGTCGGCGAGCAGATGCGCGGCGCAGTGGCACGCCATGTCGCTCGGACACAGCACGGCAAAACCGCCATCGACCAAGACTGCATCGCCGATCATCGCCAGCGCATCGGGCGTCACCCGGTGCGTGCGCGGCAATATCGTGTGGTGGACGTCGATCATCCGGTCTCGGCCCGAGTGGATCAAGGGCGGCAACTCGTGCATATGCTCGCGGTAATAGGCGTCGTCATAGGGATCGGGCTTCACCCATTCCCAGCCGGCCTCGATCAACTCGTTTTCGGCGCGGCCGATGTCGTGCCAGCCGACCAAAATGTCGAGGTCGCCGATCTGGCGCCCCTCGGCGCAAGACAGGCCCGCCGCCGCATATGCGGTGCCCTTCAGCAGCACGAACGCGATCCCTTCGGGCGCGAGCGCGCGGCGCGTCATCTCGGCCTCCCACAGCGCCTGCGCCCGCGCGACCGCGGCGGCGGCGCGCTGGTCGGCAAGCAGCGCCGCGACGGGCGGCGGCAGCGCCGCATCCGCAAGCCGGTGGGCGAGCGTCGCGAGCAGCGCCTCGGCGCGCGCGGCGCCGATCACTCCGTCCCAGTCGCGCGGCGCTAGGCCGTCCGCATCGCGCCGCCCCGCGAGCAGATCGATCAGCGTGCGCACCGCGCTCATCGCGCTGCCTCCGTCCATAATTGCTCGACCAGCGCCATGCCGGCCGCGCTGTCGGGATAGCTGATGCCGAAAGCGGGGGTCTCGCGGACCAGCCGCGCCAGTGCGGCAAAGCCCGCCTCGCCGAGCGCGACATAGTTCGTCGATGCTTCGGTCAGGCGGACGAACACCTCGCCCGGCGCCATCGGCTCGATCGCCGCCGTGCCGCCGAAGCGCGGAAACAGGATCAGCGCGGGCCGGGCCGGTTCGTGCATCGCTGCGATCGCATCGGCGCGCGGGATCAGATGGCGGATATCGCCCTTCGGCGTTCCGGCAAGCAGCGGGCCGAGCCGTGCGGGGTCGACGCGCACCGCCATTTCGGCGATCGCCGCATTCTTCAGGCTTACGGCGCGCGGAAAGCCCAGCGCATCGCCGCTTGCGGGTTCGATCAGCGTGAATTCGTCGCCCATCAGCCGCCACGCGCCCTCGCCGAGCAGCGCCGCGAGCGTCGATTTCCCCGACCCCGATTCGCCCGACAGGATCACCGCTCGCCCGGCGCGCACCACTGCGCTCGCGTGGAGCAACATGTGCCGCCGCCAGCCGAGCGCGACCTGCAAATTCATCCCCATTTCGGCGGCCAGCAAGCCCATCGACAGCGGCAGCGGCAGAGCGTCAGGAACGATAAAATCGCCGCCGATATGCACCGACGGGCGCAGCCAGCGGCGCCACGGGCGCGCGGCGAACAGCCGCACCGTCGCATCGGCGGGGCGCGCCCTGTCCTTGGGATAGCCCGCATAAAGGCGGTCGAGCGCCTCGATCGGCGCGCGCCAGTCGCTGCCGATGCGAAACTGGACCGGCCCTACCGCGATGCGCGTGCTGTGCCTCACGCCGGCGCCACCAGCCCCAGCGCCGCAAGCTCGGCGAGCCGCTCGCGCAAGGCCGCCGCGATATCGGCGCCGCCCGCGTCCCCCAGGTCGAACATGGCGGCAAGCCGCTCCGCCAGCGCGCCCGCATCGCAGGGCGTATCGCCCATTGCGGCAATTATTTCGGGCATGGGCGCGACGACAAGGTGCGTCTGCATCGATCGCCGGTCGAAGATCGCGGTCAGGTCGCCAAGCGGCTCGATACGCAGCGCGCCGGCTTCGGGGGCACGATAAAGCCTATCCGCCATAATCTTCCGCGGCGCTCGTCAGCTTGGCGAGGATCGCCATCAGCGCGGCGCGCTCGCCCGCGTCCAGCGCCGCCTCCAGCTTCGCCTCGCTGGCGAGCGCAGCGGGCACGATCGCGTCATAGAGCGAGCGGCCCTCCGCGGTCAGTTCCAGATGGTGCGAGCGTCCGTCGGCCTCGTGCGCCTGGCGCGCGATAAGCTGGCGGTCGGCCAGCGCCTTGGCGGCGCGATTGACCGTCACCTTGTCCATCCGCGTCGCGGCGACCAGTTCGCGCTGGGTCAGCGGTCGCCCTTCGCCGAGCACCGCCATCAGTCGCCATTCGGGGATCTTCAGGCCGAAGCGGCTCTGATATTCGGCGGCAATCCGGCTCGATACCGCGTTCGACGCAATCGACAGCCGATAGGGCAGAAATTCCCCGAGATTGAGTGTCTTCGCCGCCATGCCCCTATCCTTATCGCCTCTGCGCCGCCTGCGAAATCAATAAGCGGCGCGTATACCTACCCACAAGGTCCGCGGCGTCGCGCGTTCCAATATGCCCGCCGACGACAGTGCCGCCGGAACGAGCGCGTCGAAGATATTCTCGCCGCGCGCCTCGATCCGCAAGCCCTGCGTCAACCGCAACGACATCCCGGCATCGACGGTCAGCGCATCGCCGAGCGGTTGCAGCCCCAGATCATCCTCATTCTGCCTGCCGATATAGCGCAGGGTCGCGAAGCCGCCGAACGGTCCCGCATCGCCTGCGCGCAGCGACAGGCTGGCGCCATGTTTCGCGATCTGCGCCGGCCGCTTGCCGTCGAGCGCAGCCGCGGCGCCCGACGCCGCGACGCGCGCATCGGTGAAGGCATAGGTGGCGCGCAGCGTCAGCGGGCCGGCGCGCTGTTCGGCGCTGACTTCGGCGCCCTTGCTGTCGATCGCATCGAGATTCTGGCGCTGGCTATAGCTCGCCCCCGCCGCGACGAAGCCGACGCCGGGGAAATTGCCCGGACCGGTGCCCAGCGTGACATTGGCGATCGCATTGTCGAGCCGGTTCGCGAACAGCGTGACGCTCAGCTTCGTACCGCCGCGCCTCCAGTCGGCGCCGATCTCGCCGCCCCACAACCGTTCAGGAGCCAGCGCCTCGTTCGCGGCCGTCGCATCGGCGCCGACGCGGAAGGGCCGGTAGAGTTCGTTGAGCGTCGGCAGGCGCCAGCCGCGATAGGCGGCGGCGCGCAGCGCCACATCGCCCGCCGACCAGCGGACACCCGCACGCCCACTGCCTTCCCAGCCCTGTCGCGCCGCAAAGCGGGCGTCGGTGATCGTCGATCCACCGAAATTATATTCGTGCCGGTATCCGATGCCGATCCACCAATGATCGACCCGGCCGCTGAGCGTCCACAGCAAGCCGTCATCTTCGCTACCCGACGTCCATTCGGCGAAGGCGCCGACGGTGTCGCTGCTGCCCCCCGCGCTGCGGTGACGGCCGGGATTGAGGCCAGTGAAGAAATAATCCTCCTCGGTCCGCCCGACGGTGCGGCGCCAGTCGGCGCCGATACGCAGCGGATTGGCCGCGCCGAACGCAGGCCGCAATTCGACGCGCGCGCCGAGCCCGGTCGCCGGCACCTGCTGAAAGAGCGCCGGCGCCACGCTGTTGCGGTTCGCCGCGACGCTGGCAAAACCTGTGTCGAAATCGCGGACCTGGACATAGCCGAGCGCGAGCCATTGCAGCCCGTCCGCGGGTTCGTGCAGGTACCGCAAGCTGGCATCGATCCCGTCGACCGTGCTGGTCGTGAAATCAGTGCCGCGGTCGCGCCTGTCCGAAAAGCCGCGCACGCTCGCCTCGATCCGGCTGTCGGGGCCGGTATCGAAGCGCAGGCGTACGCCCAGCCCGCCTTGCCGATAGGGCGCGGCGCGATCGGCGCTGCCCCGCTGTCTTTCGACGACGGGCACAAAGCCATCGCCGCGGCTGTAGCGGCCGTCGACCGCGACCTGTCCGTCGCCAAGCCGCGTGCCGACGCTGAACGCCGCATCCCAGCCGTCACGGCTGCCATAGGCAAGGCTCGCCTCGCCGCCGTCGGTCATCTGCGAATAGAGCGCAACGGTGCCCGCCAGCGCGCCCGGTCCGTCGGCGCCGCTGCCGCCGCCACGGGTAATCGCGACGCCGCCCAGCCGGATCGCATCATAGGCGCTCCACGCCACCCAGCCGCCGAACGGGTCGGCCTGCGGCACCCCATCGAGCGTCACCAGCGCGCGGCTCGACGCATTGCCGCCCAGCCCGCGCAGCGTGACGCCTTGGCTCGTCGGATGCGCCGATCGGCTGTCGCTGCGGCGAAACTGGACCAGCCCCGCCTCGTCGCGCAGCCGGTTCTCGACGCGCGCGCCAAGGCCGGGATCAAGGTCGGTCAGCACGGCCACCGTCTGCCCCGCGTCGCCGCTCCCGCTGAGCAGGCCGCCACCGGTCACGATGATGTCCTGCGGCTGCGGGCGACGATAGTCGGCGATCACAATGTCGCTATCGGACGCCGCCTCCTGCGCCAGCGCCGCCGCCGGCATCGCCAGCGCGGCCACCCCCAACACCAGCCGGATCACGCGGGCTTCACCGCATCGGGATGCGCGCGCCGGAACGCCTCATGCTCCATGCACGCAGCGTCGATTTCCATGAGGCGCGGATAATGATCTAGCGGCACCTCGAACCGGCGTGCATTGTACATCTGCGGCACCAGACAGCAGTCGGCGATCCCCGGTTCGTCGCCGCCAAGATATGGGCCTTCGCCGGCCATTGCCTCCAGCGCATCGAAGCCTTGCAATATCCATTCGGCGATCCAGCGATCCTTGGTCTGTTCGTTGAGCCCCAGGTCGCGGGTCAGATATTTGAGCACGCGCAGATTGTTGAGCGGGTGGATATCGCACGCGACGACATAGGCCTGCGCCAGCGCTACCGCGCGCGCCATCGGATCGTCGGGGATCAGCCGCGGTTCGGGGTGCGCGCGGTCGAGCCAGTCGATGATTGCAAGGCTCTGGATGATCGGCTCGCCGTCGGCGACGAGCATCGGCACGAAGCCCTGGGCATTTTGCGCAAGATAGGCGTCGCTCTTCTGTTCGCCGGCGATCAAGCTGACCTCGACGCGCTCGTAATCGAGACCTTTGAGGTTCAGCGCGATGCGAACGCGAAAGCTGGCCGACGAGCGGAAATAATCATGGAGGATGAGAGCGGTCATCGGGCCAGCCTAATGCGCGCCTTTGGGCATCGCCGCAATCCATTCCCGCAACAGCGCCGCGCCTTCCTTGTGAACCGTCGAGCGGCCAAGTTCGGGCATCGCAATGCCGGGGTCGAGACTTTCGAGGCGGTAGATCAGGAAACTGTGGTCGGGATCGCCCGGCTGGATCGCGAAATCCATGCCGCCGCTTCCGCGCCCGGCCGCTGTCGGACGCTTGCCGATGCCGTAGTTGACCCCGACCGGGTCGGTCCAGCGCAGGAACAGCCCGCTGTTCGACGCGCTGCCCTCGGGATTGTGGCAATGTGCGCAATTGGCCTCGAGATAGGCGCGCGCGCGGTCCTGCAGCGTGCCGCTCGCCGGATCGTCCCAGCGCGGCATCGCCGGCTTCAGCGCCGCGGGGTTGGTGAAATAGAGCGCGCGCGTATCGGCGCCGACCGTATCCGCCAGCACCATGTTGCGGGCCTTGGGGCCGATCGGGACGATCGCACCCGCGCGGCTGTGGCATTCCTTGCACTGGTTGCGGTTGGGCACGCCATATTGGATCGCATGCGCCGTCCCGTCGGGGCTTTTGAACGCCACCGGCACGCGCCGCCCCGCGATGGCGAGCGAGGCGTCCCGGCCGTCGGCGTCCCAGATATAGGGCAGCGCCACCCAGCCGCTCGCGCGGTGGATCAGCAGCCGCGTCTCGACCGGACGGCCATCGTTGAAGTCGGGCCAGCCGAAGCTTTTGACGATCACAGTGCCGACCGGAAAATCGACCGTGCCGTCCGCCAGCACCGTCGCCCGCTTGCCCGCCGGGATCGACACGAACCGATGCTTTTCGGCATAGTCGCTGAACAAGGGCGTGCGCAGCGTGTAGGCAAAGCTCGCGACCGGCCGCGCCGGATCATTCCCCGCGAACAGCCCAAAGGCGGAGAGCTTTGCGGGCATCGCGCTGCCCTCGATCAAGGCCTGATCGACCGCGGCCGGCGCCGCCCCGCCGCCCGCGCTGGCGCAGAGCAGCGCCGCGATCAGCGCGGCGGCGATACGCTTCACTGGACCTTGGCCTCCATGCCCTCCGGCAGCACGATGGCGGGCAGCGCGGGCGGCGGCGTGCCGCCCAGCTTGACCGGCACCGGCTTCGCTTCGCTCTGCGGCGTCGTCACGTCGGGCAGGCCGAGCGACAGCACGCCGACATCGTCGAGGACGATCGCGTCGCCCGCGCCGTCCCACAGCACCGGCGGAATAGCTCCGCCCATCGCCGCCGCGATCTCGGCTCCGCCCGGAAAGGCTGGCGCGAAGCCCGCCTTGCCATGCGCATTGTCGCGCACGACGATCTGCCGCGGCAGCGGCTGATATTTGGGGTCTTTCTGGTCGTAGCGATAGCCGACGATCATCACATTGGCGGTGCCATTGTCCTCGAACACATTGTCGAAAACCTCGACATTGCGGTTCGCCATCACCAGAACCCCGGTCCCCGTCGGCACGCTGGCGACGATATTGCCCTTCGGCGCGAAATTGGGCGTGCTGTTGTCGCTGATGACATTGTCGAAGACGCGGACATTATGCCCGCCTTGCTGCGGCAGATTGGGCAGGTCGAACACCAGGATCCCGCCGGTATTCTTGTTCGCGATATTGTCGTGCACGTCGGCGTCGAAACAGTTTTCGATCTCGATCCCGGCGACATTTTCGGTCGCGATCGAATCGCGCACGACGATGTTGCGCGACTGGCCCACATAAATGCCGGCGTCCGACGCGCCGCGCACATAGACGCTGTCGATCAGCACATCCTGGCTTTCGACCGGATAGATGCCATAGGCGCCGTTGGTTTCCTTCGGGCCCGCGGTCCATTCGACGCGCAGTTCGTTGTAGACGATGCGGTCGGCACCTTTCGACTTGATGCCGTCGCCGCGCGTGTTGAGCACCGCGAAATTGGTCAGCAGCACATCGTCGGAGGTAACGAGCAGCCCCTCGCCCGCTCCCTGCTGCCCTGAAAAGTCCAGGATCGATCCGCCCTCGCCGGTCCCCGCGCCGCGCACCGTGACGTTATCGACATCAAGCGACAGCCCGTCGGTCAGCTTCCAGGTGCCCGCACCCAGTTGCACGACATCGCCGGGTTCGGCGAGGATCAGCGCTTCCTGCAGTTTCTCGTTGGCGTCGGCGCCCTCGGCCGAGACATTGATCGTCTTGGCCGCGGCCGGACTGGCGGCGACCGCGACCATCGCGGCGGCCAGCGACAGGACATGGAATCGCATTGCACACTCTCCCTTGTTTTGCTCGAGCATGCGGCAAGACTTGACGGATGCCAAGCGGCTTGCTGACAAGCATGTCATTGGCGTGCCGGCACGCGCGCGGGAGACAGGCCGATGATCGACAATCGCTTTGTGCAGATGATGGCGCGCTACAACGGGTGGCAAAACCGCGCCGCCTATGCCGCCGCCGACACGCTGACCGATGCCGAGCGACGGCTGGATCGCGGCGCCTTTTTCGGGTCGATCCACGCGACACTCTCGCACCTTCTGTGGGCCGACCGCATCTGGCTGTCGCGCTTCGACCGCTGCCCGCCGCCCGATTGTCCGGGCAATGAAAGCGGCGGCTTCGTCGCCGACTGGGACGATCTGAAGGCGCAGCGCACCGCGATGGACACGCTCGTCGTGACCTGGGCCGACGCGATGGCGCCGGGCGCCGTTGCCGGCAATCTCGACTGGTACAGCGGCGCCGCGGGCCGGGACGTCTCCGCCCCGCTCGGCATCGTGCTGCCGCATATCTTCAACCATCAGACGCACCACCGCGGTCAGGTGCACGCGATGCTGACCGCCGCCGGGTGCCGCACCGAAGACACCGACCTCTTCCTGATGCCGACGGCCGACTGGCTGGGCTTCGATCACAGAAGCTAGGCGCCGGAGACTGGGCCGCGTAGACAAATTCCAGTGCTGCGAGGACGGCAGCTAACCTCCATTTCGTTCCGAAAGCTGCCTTTCCGGACACGACCGATTGTAGACGTCCGGCCGCTCAACTGACTGCTATTTTGTGTCCCCGCTTTGAAAAAGCTTCATTCGAGCGAGCCAGAAAAGCCATATCATTCCAGAATAGGTTGCTATCGCCAGCATCCGTCCCGGCCAAAGCACCTCGAAAACAATCTCGGAGTCAGGTCGGAAAAACGGCAGACCGATCCACGATCCCAGCGGCGCATAGTAGAGCTGATGAAGGGCAAACAATATCAGATTTGGAAAAAGCTTTAGTAGCAGGAGCAAGGCCGCGGGTGCCGCCAATATGGCTATCGTGATGATCCTGATGGACATACTGCCTTTTTTTAAGCGCGAAATCTTAATGGCAGCTCACCACCCCGGTTTTCGCCATCGGGTGCAGTTCGGGACGAGATGGCAGCTAAAGACCATTGCGGACGTCGCATCGCAGCGGCATTAAGCGTCGATGAAACCAAGCCTTCTGATCGCCTTTATCGCGCTAGCGGTCATTTTAGCATGGATGGGGTGGGCTTTCCGGGGGTTACTTGTCGTTGATGCATGTCTTGACGCGGGCGGCAGATGGCAAGCCAATGGGCAATATTGCCAAAGTGCTCGCTGACCGGTGCTACGACAGCATTCGACAGATACTGTTGAAAAAGTCGGCCGCCGCACGGCGCCCATCGAATTTCGGTAATAATGATTCATGAAGTCTCGGCCGCGCGAACGATCGATGCGCATAGGCAACTATACTTGGTTCCAATATGGCCCGCCAAAACCCCTTTCGGACTTTTTCAACAGTATCAACCGATCTTAGGCCATTCCAATCGAGACGAGGGTGCGCCAATAGCCGTCATACGTTGACGCCCCCGGGGGGGGGGCATCGCGGTGCTTGAATATCGTGTGGCCGGAGGCCTGAATCCCTAGTCGCCGAGCGGACGCTCCGCTTGGGTTTTCACATAGCGTCCCATGAACAGGATCAAACCAGTCCGTAGGTCGCGCAGCAGGAAAAAGAACGGCTTGTCCGCCCGGAATATGAACGGCGGCGGAGGTGGTTCCCTTCGGGCGCTGGAGACGACGATATCCCCGACCGCAGTGGCGGCCGCAGCCTCCGCACCGACCTCGTCCACATCAAGATATGTCTTGTGAATGACGCGAGCGATTTTCAGTCCGACGGCTTCGGGAACCTCGCCGGGGTATGGAATTGTGGCCATTCCCGAAAAGTCGGCATGGTCTGAAAATGCTGTGGGTGCGCCCATCGAGATAAGAGAATTCTTGAGGTCCTGCCGCAATTCTACATGCATCTTGGGTATCGTCAGGATGGTTTCGCGCCACTCGGCGTTGGCGAGGTCGGTAAGCCAATTTGCGAGATCAGCGGCGGTGAGCTCTTCTTCGAATTTCGGCAGGCCCTTTGCCGAATTGGGCAGAAACACAACCATTTCGACTTCGTGTCCCACGTACGGCAGCGAGATCGCCTTGAAGTCGCCCCGCTCGATCAGCCGAAAGTTGGACTGCTGGCGCATGAGCGGCGTGGAAACCTGATCGCCACTCAATTGCGTGAAAGGCTCCGTTTTTGTCTGCTTTTTATCGAAAGCGCCAGCCCATGCGCCCTTCCAGTAGATGGCATTGACGAGGATCGCGCGAGTTCGTTTTGTGATGTCGTCCGGCAGCAGCAGGTCTTTGATCTTGCCCCGAGTGCTTTCTGCAACCCAGCTATTGATCTGGATGCGCGCGGCATTCGCTCCTCCGCGAAAGTTCACACGCTGCAACCCTGCCTGCGCAAAAGCCGTCACGTCCTTCTCATACTCGGGCAGAAGCGGCATCTCGTCCTGCAACCAGACGGCATTCGCCGTTCGTAGTTCGCGTCGCGGTCCGGAAAAATTCATCGTGTCAAGCACTTGCCCGTTGGCACGCAGATAGTCCCACGGCGGCTTGGTGAAATGGAATGTCTTCTCAAGCTCCCCCGCCGTCGTACCGCGCGCGCCGCGATAGGCAAGACCTATGGCAACCGAAACGCTGGCGGGCGAAAGGAAATGGTTTTCATCAGCGGTCAGCGTGCGCCGATAAAGGTCAAGCGAGAACGTGTTGATCCCTGAAATAGCTGCTTTCGCATCTGAATCGACCACTGCCGAAATGGTGCGGATTGGCTCGTTCGACGAGACATCCGCGTCCTGGCAAAAAGCTGGCGAGGCCGTTGTCGTCGCCGCAATAACAACGATCTCTGCGATCCTGCGGAATGACATTTCTTGCTCCCACCCCTTATTCAGCGCTACCCTTGTGCAAATTTCCTATGACTGCGTTAATTCTAGCTTGGCTGATAATTATTAAGTCGTGGCACCATCGGATACTTGTAGCCAAATCCCGGCAACATTTGCCTATAGAAGACGCAGAGCAGCCTTTCAGCTCCCCATCCCATCCCGCTCATTCAGCTCGATGCCGAACATTCGCGAAAGCGGACGCTTTATGAGGTTGGTTTTTGTCCATGCGCCTTAGCTCCCCGACGCTAGCGCCCCGTCTTCGTCGTCCACCTTCGTCTGCCATCGGCTCGGTCCCCTTGCCTTCCTCTCATGCGACCGCGACGCATATAATCGACGAAGTCACTCGAAATTACCAATCCGATTGCTATATTCGATCAATGCAATATTACCTGCCCTCGCTAAAGCAGATGCAATATCTCGTCGCGCTGCACGAGCATGGCCATTTCGGCCGCGCCGCCGATGCATGCAACGTCACCCAGTCGACGCTGTCGGCGGGCATCCGCGAGCTGGAAACCTTGCTCGGCCAGACCCTCGTCGAACGCACCCGCCGCGTCGTCCGCTTTACCGGGCTCGGCGACGCGATCGTCGAAAAGGCGCACCGGGTGCTGCGCGAGGCGGAGGAGCTTGCCGACATGGCCGCCGCCGCCTCGGCGCCGCTAGTGGGCGAATTGCGGATGAGCGTGATCCCGACGATCGCGCCTTTCCTGCTGCCCGACCTGTTGCCGCGGCTGCGCAAGGAACGCCCGTCGCTCAAGCTGTTCCTGCGCGAAGAGCCGAGCGCGCAGGCGTGTGAATCGCTGCACCACGGCCAGGTCGATTGCGTGCTGCTCGCCCTGCCCTACGCCTGCGGCGATGTGGAGAGCGAGGCGCTGTTCGACGACGCGCTGTTCGTCGCCTTCCCCGGCGATCAGTCGGAGGATCTTCCCGCAATGGTCAGCGCCGACCAGATCGACCCCGCGCAGATGCTGATGCTCGAGGACGGCCACTGCCTCAAAGACCACGCCCTTGCGGCGTGCAACCGCCCCGAACTGCGCGCGGGCGCACGCATGATGGGCACTTCGCTCCATACGCTCGTGCAGATGGTCGACAACGGGCTGGGTATCACCATGTTGCCGCAGATGGCGATCGAGGCGGGCATACTCGACCACACCGACATCGACACCCGCCCGCTCGATTCCGACCACGACTGGCGCACCATCGCCCTCGTCTGGCGCAAGGGCAGCCCGCGCGCCGACGAATTCCGCATGCTCGCCGACATTTTCCGCAAACACCGGGCAAATTGACCGACAGACCGCAACCGCGCCAAGGGCGCGCAGCAGTAAAGCGCCCGGCCGACAGCAGCCCCAATTATAAACTTATGAAAGTCCCGCGTCGATATATTGGTCCCCGGCGATCGAATGATCGCTAACGACCCCATGGCAGTCGCGGCGAATATTGATTATCGAACGCCCGATGCGGCTTATGATTTCGGCCTTTTCTTTGCTCGCGGCGTCCGTCGTGATCACCTGTGTTATCGCGAGCGAGATGGAGCGAATCCCGGAGATCACGCGAGATCTCCCAGCAACATACGCCGAGGGTGAGCCGATCTTCGATGCGAGGCTGAAAGCTCGCTTCCCCCTCGGCACTGCTGAAAACGCCATCATCGAGGAGTTGGAGCGACAAGGTTTCTCAATCAAAGAGGGGCCACATGGTCGGTTCGCCACATTCGTAGAGAAGAAGCTGATCGTCTCAAACATATGGAATGTCGGCTGGGAGGCCGAAAACGGGGCGGTCTCGAAGATATGGGGGGTATATGGTGGTCGCGGCCCGTAAAGCAGCTAACCATCCCAAGCCGTCCCTTCCGCCCGCTCCCTAATCCCAGCCCTCCGCGCGCTCTTGATCGGCCGCGCGCGGTTCGACCCAGCGGACGGCGCCGTCAGCCAGCGTCTCGCGCTTCCACAGCATGACGTCGGTCTTCAGCCGGTCGATCAGAAAGGTGCAGGCAGCGAGCGCTTCGGCGCGGTGCGGGCTGCTGGCGAGGACGAGCACGATCGCCTCGCCCGGCGCCATCGCGCCGACGCGGTGGATCAGCGTCAGCGCCGGCAGCCGCCAGCGGTCCGCGGCGGCGTGCGCCAGGTCGGCGAGGCCGCGCTCGGTCATTTGGGGGTGATGTTCGAGGAACAATTGGATCACGCCGTCGTCGCCGCGCACCCGGCCGACGAAGCTAGCGGTAGCGCCGTGCCCGCCCGCGTCGTGGCGGTCGGTCTCGGTCGCAAAGTCGATCGCCGCGTCCTGGACGACGACGCGGATCATCCGCCCGTCACCGGCGGGAACAACGCGACGTCGCGGGCGCCGGCAAGCGCCGCGTCATTGCCCATCATCTGGCCGTCGATCGCGACGCGAATCCGCGCCGGATCGGCAAAGGCCCGGGCGCCGCGGTCGTCGCGCGCGGCGAGCCATGCGATCAGGTCGGACGCGGTCGCGACATTGGCGGGCGGTTCGACCTGCTCCTCGCCGCATCCCATGCGTTCGCGCACCCAGGCGAAATAGGCGAGCTGCAGCGCCACCGGCGTCAGTCCATATGCTTCAGGCCGACGCGCAGATAATCCCAGCCGGTGATCATCGTCAGCACCGCCGCGCCCCACAGGGTGGCCAGGCCGACGCTGCGGACCCATTCCATAGCGGGCAGCGCGCCCGCCAGGATCAGCGCGCCGAACGAGACAAGCTGAAAGGTCGTCTTCCATTTGGCGAGCCGGGTGACCGGCATCGACACCTGCAAGGTCGCGAGGAATTCGCGCAGCCCCGACACGATGATCTCGCGCAGCAGAATGACGAGCGCGGCGATGACGTGGATGCCGGTGATGTCGCGCGTGAAGACGAGCAGCAGGATCACCGCCGCGATCATGATCTTGTCGGCGATGGGATCGAGGAAGGCGCCGAGCCGCGACACGGTGCCGCGCGCGCGGGCAACATAGCCGTCGAAATAATCGGTGATGCCCATCAGGCAGTAGAGGACGAAGGCCAGCGCATAATAGAGCGGCGCCGGCTGGTGCGTCCCCTCGCGCGCGCCCGGCCACAGCAGCGCCAGCAGGATCGGAACCGTCAGGATGCGCGAAAGCGTCAAGATGTTCGGTAGGCTGAGCATGACCCCTGATCGCGCGAAAGTTCCAAAATGGGCTTTGACCGTCCAAGCCCTAACCGATAAGCCCCCCGGGCGACAACCGAATTGCCCCTTTGGCGCGGCCGGGTCGCTATGTCGGACTGCAATGATGGAATTTCAATGACCGGATCCTTTGCGCTTTTGAAGCAACGCCGGTTCCTTCCCCTGTTCGTCACGCAATTGCTCGGCGCGTTCAACGACAATCTGTTCAAGAATGCGATGGTGCTGTTCGTCGTCTACGGCGTCTTCAACGACGAAGCGTCCGAAACGCTGTTCAGCGCGGTCGCGACCGGGCTGTTCATCCTGCCCTTCTTCCTCCTGTCGGCGCTCGCCGGGCAGCTTGCCGACACGCGCGACAAGGCGATGATCATCCGCATCGTCAAATTCTGCGAAATCCTCATCATGGCGGTCGGCGGCACCGGGCTCGTCCTCGCATGGATGGGCTGGGCGGTGCATCTGGTCGCCATTCCGCTGATGATGCTGGCGCTGTTTTCGATGGGCATCCACTCGACCTTCTTCGGTCCGATCAAATATGCGATCCTGCCGCAGCATCTGGAAAGCGACGAGGTGCTGGGCGGCACCGGGCTGGTCGAGGCCGGCACCTATATCGCGATCCTCGCGGGCACGATCCTCGCAGGTATCATCGACGTCGAATGGGCGGCGCTCGGCGTCGTGCTCGTCGCCTTCATCGGCTACTGGACCGGGCGCAAGGTGCCGCCCGCGCCGCCGCAGCACGAGGAAACGGGGATCGACTGGCACATCGTCCGCTCGTCGATCGCGCTGGTGCGCGGCACGATGCATATCAAGCGGCTCTATCTCGCGATCCTGTCGATCAGCTTCTTCTGGACGATTGGCGCGGTGCTGTTCATCCAGTTCCCGCCGCTGGTGAAGAATATCCTCCACGCCGACAAGAGCGTCGCGAGCCTGTTCCTCGCGGTCTTCTCGATCGGCATCGCGATCGGCTCGGTCGCGGTCAACCGGCTGCTCAAGGGCGAGGTATCGGCGCGCTACAGCCCGGCGAGCGTCGTCGTGATGGGCGCGTTCGTCGTCGCCTTCTATTTCGTCTGCCGCAACTGGGAGCAGGATCCCGCGGGCACGCTCTACGGCATCGGCGGCTTTTTAAACCACGCCGATGTCATCCCGCTGCTCGCCAGCCTGATGGGCATCGCGATCAGCGGCGGCATGTTCGTCGTGCCGCTCTATGCCTTCCTGACCACCACCGTGCCCAAGGACCAGACCGCGCGCACCGTCGCGGCGAACAATATCGTCAATTCGGGCGCGATGGTCGCGGGCTCGCTGCTCGCTATCGGGCTCGGCTTCGCGGGCGTCGGCGTCGTCGATCAGCTGTTGATGAGCGCGGTCATGTGCCTGATCTCGGCGTGGCTCGCGGTCAAGCTCCACCGCGCCTGCGACTGACGCCCGCCGCCCTCTTTCGCCTCAGCGCTCCCCCGCCGCCAGCCGCGCGCGCAGCGCCGCAAGCTCGCGCGGTGGCAAGGGGGCGAGCGCCGCCGCCGGCTTGCCCTTGCGCAGCCGAGCGCGATCCTCGTCGGACGGTTCGACTCGCCGCACGCGCACCGGCACCACGCCATGGCGGTGCGCGCCGAGAGCTTCGGCGGCGCCTTTCGACAGGTCGATGATGCGCCCGCCGCCGGCGAACGGCCCGCGGTCGTTGACGCGCACGACGATCCGCCGCCCGCTGTCGAGCGCCGTCACCTCGACATAGGTCGGCAGCGGCAGCGTGGTATGCGCGGCGGTGATCCAGCCGGGCCGGAATTTCTCGCCATTTGCGGTGCGATTGCCCGATTCGCTGCCGTACCAGCTCGCATAGCCGACGGCGTCATAGGCAGGCGCGGCGGCGGGGACATAGGTCGCTCCGCGGACCGCATAGGGCTTGCCGATCCGCACCGGCGTATCGGCCACCGGGCGATATTGGCCGCCCGCGCAGGCGGCCAGCGCCAGCATGGCAAGCCCCGCCCCCGCCGCGCGCAGCATCGCCTATCCCATCACCCACTGGCGCCGCGCATAGCCCTGCGCCCACAAAAGCGCGGTCAGGTCGTGGTGGCGGATCGCCGCATCGGCGGCCGCGGCGGCGGCGGGATGCGGGTGATAGCCGATCCCGAGCCCCGCCGACGTGATCATCGGAATATCGTTCGCGCCGTCGCCGACCGCCAGCGTGTCGCCCAGCGTCAGCCCGCGCGCCGCGGCCTCGGCGCGCAGCGTTTCGAGCTTCGCCGAGCTGTCGACGATCGGTTCGGCAACCTTGCCGGTCAGCTTGCCGCCGGCGATCTCCAGCTCGTTCGCGACCACCTTGTCGAAGCCGATCGCTTCGGCAACCGGCGCGGCAAAGGGCAGGAAACCGCCCGACACCAGCACCGACCAGGCGCCATTCGCCTTCATCGTCTGGACCAGCGTGCGCGCACCGCGGGTCAGTCTGACGCGTTCCGCCCGGCATTCGGCGATCGTCGCCTCGGCCATGCCGCGGAGCAGCCCGACGCGCTCGATCAGCGCGGCGCGAAAATCTAGTTCGCCGCGCATCGCGCGTTCGGTGATCGCGGCGATCTGCGGCTTGATCCCGGCATAGTCGGCCAGTTCGTCGATGCATTCGACGGTGATCATTGTCGAATCCATGTCGGCGATGATCAGCTTCTTCGTCCGGTCGCCAAGCGGCTGGACGACGACGTCGAGCGCGCCATGATCCATTTTTGCCAGTTCGGCGCGCGCGCTGACCAGACTGCCCTGAAAGAAGATGTCCGCGGCGTCGCCCTCGTCGATCCAGTGCGGCGCGCCCACCTCATGTCCTGTCGCATCGAGACGGTCGATCGCTTCGCGGACCACCTCGCCCGTCAGCTTCCCGGCTGCTATCAGCGTTGCAACGAACATGGCATCTCCTTCTTCTTCCTTCACGCACCGTCCACCGGTGGCGCTTATCGCTGGCCCCACCGCCAGCGGCAAGAGCGCATTGGCGGTCGCCCTCGCCCAGGCGCTCGGCGACGCAGAGGTCGTCAACGCCGACGCGAGTCAGGTTTATGTGGACATCCCCCTCCTCTCGGCACGGCCGGACGCGGCGGAGATGGCCGGCATCCCGCATCGCCTCTTCGGTCATGTCGATGGCGGGTCCGCCCACAATGCGGCGCGTTGGGCCGAAGAAGCGCGCCGCACCCTGTCCCACGCGCACGCCGCGGGGAAGGTTCCCATCCTCGTCGGCGGCACCGGCCTCTATCTGCGCACGCTGCTCGACGGCATCGCCCCGGTGCCCGAAATCGACCCGGATATTCGCGAAGCAGTGCGCGCCCTGCCCGTCGCCGACGCTTATGCCGCGCTCGCCAAAGCCGATCCCGCCGCTGCCGCCCGGCTCAATCCTGCCGACACGACCCGCATCGCGCGCGCGCTCGAGGTGGTGCGCGCGACCGGCCGGACGCTCGCTGCGTGGCAACAGGAACGCAGCGGCGGCATCGCCGAGGCGATCACGCTGGTGCCGCTCATTCTGCTGCCGCCGCGCGACTGGCTGCGCGAGCGCTGCGACACCCGCCTTGTGCGTATGTTCGACGGCGGCGCGATCGAGGAGGTCAGCGCGCTGCTCGCGCGCGGGCTCGACCCCGATCTGCCTGTCATGCGCGCGATCGGCGTGCCGCAGGTCGCGGCGCATGTCCGCGGCGAAAGCAGCCGCGAGACGGCGCTCGAGGCGGCGCAAGCGGCGACCCGCCAATATGCGAAGCGGCAATATACCTGGTTCCGCCACCAGCCCCCCGCCGGATGGCCGCACCACGAAGAGTCATTATCCATCGATTCTATCAATCAAATCGCAATATTATTACGTGATAGACTGTTGACAGGATAGAATCATATACCTATTGCCCGCTGCCTGCTGCGGCGCAACAAGGCCGCGGACAGGCTGCGCCCAGCATCGGGCCGCACGAAGAAAGGAGCGCATGTCGTGAAGGAAATGAGTGGTGCCGACATGGTGGTTCAGGCGCTGGTCGACCTCGGGGTCGATACGGTGTTCGGCTATCCGGGCGGCGCGGTACTTCCGATCTACGACGCCCTCTTCAATCATCCCTCGATCAAGCATGTCCTCGTTCGCCACGAACAGGCCGCGACCCACGCGGCAGAGGGCTATGCGCGCTCGACCGGCAAGCCCGGGGTCGTGCTCGTCACCTCGGGGCCCGGCGCGACCAACGCCGTCACCGGCATCACCGACGCGCTGCTCGATTCGATCCCGATGGTCGTGCTGACGGGTCAGGTGCCGACGACGCTGATCGGCACCGACGCCTTTCAGGAATGCGACACGGTGGGCATCACGCGCCACTGCACCAAGCATAATTATCTGGTCATGGACCCCGACCGGCTGGGCGCCGTGATTCACGAGGCTTTCTACATCGCGACGCACGGCCGCCCCGGCCCCGTCGTCATCGACATTCCGAAAAATGTGCAGGTCGCGACGGGCAGCTATAGCGTGCCCGAAAAGATCGAGCATCAAAGCTATCGTCCGCAGGTCGAACCCGATGCCGGCGCCATCGCGCAGGCGATCGACATGATCGCCGCGGCCGAACGCCCGATCTTCTATACCGGCGGCGGCGTCATCAACGCCGGCCCCGACGCCAGCGCGGCGCTGCGCCAGCTCGTCAGCCTGACCGGCGCACCGATCACCTCGACCCTGATGGGGCTGGGCGCCTTTCCGTCGGACGATCCGAAATGGCTGGGCATGCTCGGCATGCACGGCACCTATGAATCGAACATGGCGATGAACCGCGCCGACCTCATCATAGCGGTCGGCGCGCGCTTCGACGACCGCGTCACCGGCCGCCTCGACGCCTTCGCGCCCGAGGCGAAGAAGATCCACATCGACATCGACCGCAGCTCGATCAACAAGATCGTCCCGGTTGACATCGCGGTCGTCGGCGATGCCGGCCGCGCGCTCGACGCGCTGATCGCGGCCTGGGCCGACAAGGGCCACAAGGCGCGCGACCTTGGCGAATGGTGGCGCCGCATCGACGGCTGGCGCGCGACGCGCTGCCTCGACTTCCCCGAAAAGAAGGACGCGGGCGCCGAAATCATGCCGCAGCGCGCGGTCAAGGCGCTCTTTGACGCGACCCGCGGCCGCGATCCGATCATCACGACCGAGGTCGGCCAGCACCAGATGTGGGCGGCGCAGCATTTCGGCTTTGCCGCGCCCAACCGCTGGCTCACCTCTGGCGGGCTCGGCACGATGGGCTACGGATTTCCCGCCGCCGTCGGCGCACAGATCGCGCACCCGAACCGCCTCGTCGTCTGCATCGCGGGCGAAGCCTCGCTGCAGATGAACATCCAGGAAATGGGCACGGTCAGCCAGTACCGCCTGCCGGTGAAGATCTTCATCCTCAATAATGAATGGATGGGGATGGTCCGCCAGTGGCAGGAACTGACCTACGAAAGCCGCTATTCGAACAGCTATTCGGACAGCCTGCCCGATTTCGTGAAACTGGCCGCCGCCTATGGCTGGACCGGCCTCAGGATCGACACGCTAGGCGAGCTTGAGGACGGCATCCGGCAGATGATCGAGACGCCGGGTCCGGTGATCGTCGACTGCCGCGTCGCCAAGCTCGCCAACTGCTTCCCGATGATCCCGTCGGGCGCGGCGCACACCGACATGATCCTCCAGCCGAGCGACGTCACCGGGACGATGGACGACGAAGCGAAAGCGCTGGTGTGATGATGGCAGACGCTCTTCATCCCCTCCCGCCTGCGCGAGGGGCAGCAAGGCTTGCGAACTTGTTCGCTCGCCGCAGCGGGGTGGGCACCGCAACGCCGCCTGCTCGATGCGCTCGCCCCCACCCCTCGATCCCCTCCTGCAAGCGGGAGGGGAAGGAATAACGATGAAAATCACCACCGAAACGGGCGAGCGCCACGTGCTCGCCGTCACCGTCGATAACGAGGCGGGCATCCTCGCCAAGATCACCGGGCTCTTCTCGGCGCGCGGATATAATATCGAAAGCCTGACCGTCGCCGATATCAGCGCCGATCATGCGCTGTCGCGGATCACCATCGTCACCTCGGGTCCGCCCGCGGTGATCGACCAGATCATCGCGCAGCTCGACCGGCTGGTGCCGGTGCATCAGGTCACCGACCTCACCGATCAGGGCGCGCATGTCGAACGCGAGATCGCGCTGGTGAAGGTCGCCGGCACCGGCGAAAAGCGCATCGAGGCGCTGCGCCTTGCCGACGTCTTCCGCGCCAAGGTCGTCGACACGACGCTGACAAGCTTCATTTTCGAAATCACCGGCAACAGCGACAAGGTCGACCGTTTCATCGCGCTGATGCGCGAATGCGGTCTGGTCGAGGTCGGCCGCACCGGCATCGTCGCCATCGCCCGCGGGCCGGAGGCGCTCTAGTTTCACTTTCGCGTTCCCCCGCGAAGGTGGGGGTCCAGTCAACGTCAAATGGGTCCCCGCCTTCGCGGGGACACACTATGGGGAAGAAGAAAATGCAGGTTTACTACGATCGCGACGCCGACCAGGATCTGATCAAGAACAAGAAGGTCGCCATCCTGGGCTATGGCAGCCAGGGCCACGCCCATGCGCAGAACCTGCGCGACAGCGGCGTCAAGGATGTCGCGATCGCGCTGCGCCCCGGCTCGGCAACCGCGAAGAAGGCCGAAGGCGCCGGCTTCCGCGTCCTGTCGAACAAGGAAGCCGCCGCCTGGGCCGACGTCATCATGATCGCGGCGCCCGACGAGCATCAGGCAAGGATTTATTACGACGATCTCGCCGACAATCTGAAGCCCGGTGCCGCGCTCGCCTTTGCGCACGGCCTCAACATCCATTTCGGCCTCATCGAGGCGCGCCCCGACATCGACGTCTTCATGGTCGCGCCCAAGGGCCCCGGCCACACGGTGCGCAGCGAATATCAGAAGGGCGGCGGCGTTCCCTGCCTGATCGCGGTTGCGCAGGAAGCATCGGGCAACAGCGGTAACGGCCACGCCAAGGCGCTCGCCCTCAGCTACGCCTCCGCCGTCGGCGGCGGCCGCAGCGGCATCATCGAAACGACCTTCAAGGAAGAGTGTGAAACCGATCTTTTCGGCGAACAGGCGGTGCTGTGCGGCGGCATCACCCACCTCATCCAGGCGGGTTTCGAAACGCTCGTCGAGGCGGGCTACGCCCCCGAAATGGCCTATTTCGAATGCCTCCACGAAACCAAGCTGATCGTCGATCTCCTCTATGAAGGCGGCATCGCGAATATGCGCTATTCGATCTCGAACACCGCCGAATATGGCGACATCAAGACGGGTCCGCGCATCATCACCGACGAGACCAAGGCCGAAATGAAGCGCGTCCTTGCCGACATCACCTCGGGCCGCTTCGTCAAGGATTTCGTCCTCGACAACCAGGCCGGCCAGCCCGAACTCAAAGCCAGCCGCAAGGCCGCCGCAGCGCATCCGATCGAACAGACCGGCGCCCAACTGCGCGCGATGATGCCGTGGATCGCCAAGAACAAGCTGGTCGACAAGGCGGTCAACTGATCGACGACGGGGGAAAGCGTTCCCTCTCTTTCCGCTCGTGCTGAGCCTGTCGAAGCACCGTTCTTCCTTCTTCCATCGTCGAAGAATAGAACCGCCCTTCGACAGGCTCGGGGCGAGCGGATTTTCCTGTTGTGAGATTATCATCCTTGCCCCCACGGCCTAATCCCTTTCACGCCCACCGTGCCGACCTCGAAGCCCTCGCCGCCGCCGACCGCCGCCGCGCGCTCGCGCCGCGCGCCGGGATCGATTTCTCCTCGAACGACTATCTCGCGCTCGCGGGTTCCTACGCGCTCGCCGAAGCATTGGCGCAGGGCGCCGCGCGCGGCATTCCGGCTGGCTCGGGCGGCTCGCGGCTGCTGCGCGGCAACCATGCCGAGCATGAAGCGCTCGAGGCGCATGCGGCGCGCCACTATGGCACCGAGGCGGCGCTCTTCTTCCCCACCGGCTTCGCCGCCAACGCCGCGCTGTTCGCGACGCTGCCGCAGCGCGGCGACCTGATCGTCCACGACGCGCTGATCCATGCGAGCGCGCACGACGGGATGAAACTCGGCCGCGCCGAGCGCACGGCGGCTGCGCACAACGACCCGCAAGCCTTTGAAGACGCGATCCTTCGCTGGCGCGCGGGCGGCGGCACCGGCACGCCATGGATCGCGGTCGAAAGCCTCTATTCGATGGACGGCGACAGGGCCCCGCTCGCCGACCTCGCCGTCCTCGCCGACCGCCACGACGCGGTACTGATCGTCGACGAAGCGCATGCGACGGGCGTCTATGGCCCGGCAGGACAGGGGCTTGCCCACGCGCTCGCGCCGCGGGCCAATCTGATCACGCTCCACACCTGCGGCAAGGCGCTGGGCTGCGAAGGCGCGTTGCTCTGCGGCCCCGCGATCGTGCGCGACTTCCTCGTCAACCGCGGCCGTCCCTTCATCTTCTCGACCGCGCCCTCGCCGCTCATGGCGTGGCTCGTCCGCCAGGCGCTCGAAATCGTCGCCGAACAGCCCGAGCGCGCGGCGCGGCTCTCGGGGCTCGTCCGCCACGCCGAAAAGCGGCTCGCGGCGCTCGGCATCGCGCCGAGCGGCAGCCAGATCATCCCCGTCGTCATCGGCGACAACGCCCGCACGATGGGGATCGCCGCCATGCTGCAGGCCGAGGGTTTCGACATCCGCGGCATCCGCCCGCCGACGGTGCCGCAGGGCACGGCGCGGCTGCGCATCGCGATCACCCTCAACGTCTCGACCCGCGACATCGACGCGATGGTCGATGCGCTGTCGGCGGCGATGGCGGCGGCATGACCCGCTTCGTCGTCACCGGCACCGATACCGGCATCGGCAAAACTGTCTTTTCGGCCGCGCTCGCGGGCGCGCTCGGCCTGCCCTATTGGAAGCCGATCCAGTCGGGGCTCGAAGAGGAGACCGACAGCGAAGCCGTCGCGCGCCTCGCCGGCGTTCGCGTCCATCCCGAAGCCTGGCGCCTCGTCACCCCCGCCTCGCCGCACCTGGCCGCCGAAATCGACGGCGTGACCATCGACGCCGACGCGCTCGCCCCGCCGCCCGGCGACCTGTTGATCGAAGGCGCGGGCGGCGCGCTCGTCCCCGTCACCCGCACGATGCTCTACGCCGACCTGTTCGCGCGCTGGCAGATTCCGGTGATCGTCTGCGCGCGCACCGCGCTCGGCACGATCAACCACAGCCTGCTCACGATCGAGGCGCTGAAGGCCCGCCACGTCCCCATCCACGGGATCGCCTTTGTCGGCGAGGCGGCCCCCGACAGCGAAGCGATCATCGCGGCACTATCGGGCGCAAAGCGTCTCGGCCGCCTCCCCCACCTTGACCCGCTGACCCCCGAGGCGCTCGCGGCGGCTTTCGCGGCCAATTTCAACATCGCGGATTTCTCCTGACTCCAATTCCCGTTCGCCCCCGAGCTTGTCAAAGGGCCGTCCTTGTCTTTATCGGGCATCCGACGAAAATGCGGTGTTTCGACAAGCGCAGCGCAAACGCAAAAGAGAGAAACCGCCAATGTCCCCCGTCTGGCACCCCTTCACCCAGCACGGCCTCGGCGAGCCGATCCCGCTGATCGACCGCGCTCGCGGCGCGCGCCTTTACGACGCCGAGGGCAATAGCTGGATTGACGCGATCTCAAGCTGGTGGGTGACGACGCACGGCCATGCGCACCCGCAAATCATGGCCGCGATCCGGGCCCAGACCGAAAAGCTCGACCAGCTCATTTTCGCGGGCTGGACACACGAACCCGCCGAAAGCCTCGCCGCCGAACTGATCCGCATCACCCCCGACCCGCTCACCCGCGTCTTCTTTTCGGACTCGGGTTCGACCAGCGTCGAGGTCGCGCTCAAGATGGCGCTCGGCTACTGGTTCAACATCGGCGAGGCGCGCAGCCGCATTCTCGTCCTCGACCACAGCTATCATGGCGACACGATCGGCACGATGTCGGTCGGCGAGCGCGGCGTCTACAACCGCGCGTGGCAACCTTTGCTGTTCGACGTCGACGCCATCCCCTTCCCCCATGAAGGTATGGAGCAGGCCGCGCTAGACGCGCTCGAAGCCGCCTGCCTGCAAAAGCCCGCCGCCTTCATCGTCGAACCGCTGATTCTCGGCGCCGGCGGCATGCTGATCTATCCCGCGTGGGTGCTCGCCGAAATGCGCAGCATTTGTGCGGCGCACGGCGTTCTCTTCATTGCGGATGAAGTGATGACCGGCTGGGGCCGCACCGGCACGCGCTTCGCCTGCGACCAGGCGGGGGTGATCCCCGATATCGTCTGCCTGTCGAAAGGCCTCACCGGCGGCGCGATGCCGCTCGCGGTGACGCTGTGCAGCGAAGCGATATTCGCGGCGCATTATTCGCCCGACCGCGCAAAGACCTTCTATCATTCGTCGAGCTATACCGCGAACCCCATCGCCTGCGCCGCCGCCAACGCCAATCTCGCCATCTGGCGCAACGAACCGGTGCAGCAGCGGATCGACGCGCTCGCCGATGCGCAGGCCGCGCATCTCGCGATGCTGGCGGCCGATCCGCGCATCACCAACACGCGCCACCTTGGCACCATCGCCGCGCTCGATCTCGTGGTTCCCGATGCGGGCTATCTTTCGGCGCTCGCTCCCCGCCTCACCGCCTTCTACCGCGATCGGGGCGTGCTGCTGCGCCCGCTTGGGAACAGCGTCTACGTCATGCCGCCCTATTGCACCGGCGCTGACGAACTCGCTGAAATATGGGCCGCCATCGCCGCGTCGCTCGATATCGCCTGAGCCCGGTTCGGCTTGCGTTCATCTTCGCGTGCCTATTGCGGATACGGGGATGGTCAGAGGGAACGCCATGTCGATTTCAACCGCCGCCCCGTCGCTGCTGCTCGCCGCCGCCATGCTGCTGGCCCCGCTACCCGCCGCCGCGCAGGACGAAAGCCTCGCGCAGCACAGCGAACCGCCCGAACGCATCTCCTTTCTCGTCACCTATGGCGACGACCATTGTCCGGTCGCCGAGGGTGAGGACATCGTCGTCTGCGCCCAGCGCCCTGAATCGGACCGCTACCGCGTGCCGAAGGAGTTGCGCGGCAAGGACGAGGACACGTCGGTCGGCGGCAGCGCCTGGGGCGCGCGGGTCGAGGATTATGACAATGTCGCCCGCCTGACGCGTCCCGACAGTTGCTCGGTGATCGGCTCTTACGGCTTCACCGGCTGCACCGCCGCGATGCTGCGCCAATGGTTTGCGGAGCGCCGCGCCGCGGGGCAATAACCCTCGCTTCCCGCCAAAGCCGCCCAAGCTCCCCAAAGCCCTCTACGCCCGATTTGCGCCGCGTCGCAATTTTGCCTAACACTTTGGCTTCCGGCTTCGCCGCCTTGCCGGCGCGGCCGTTCGCGGGGGGCGGGATATGCGGCGGATGCGGACGATGCTGGCGGGGATATGGGCGGTGTTCTGGCTCGTCGCCGCGCTACCGGCCGCGGCGCAGATCGTCCCCGACCTGTCACCGGCGACCGCCGAGAAAGTTGCCGAGAATGACCGCAAGGAACTGGCGGCCGATCTTGCCGACCGCGCCGCCATCTCCGAACGCACGCTCAAGCTGATCGCCGCCGACCGCGGCGAGAAGAGCGCTCCCTATCTCGCCAAGCTGCTCGTCCACGCGAATAATCTCAGCTGGGCGCACCGGGCACCCGAATCGCGGCAGGCGCTCGTACGCGCCGTCGAAATCGCCACCGCGCTGTACGGTGCGGGCACCTATGCGACCGCCGATGTCGAACGCCAATATGCGATCGCACTGCGCGTCAACGGCTACCGCGAAGAGGCGATCGAGCCCTTCTCCCACTATGTCCACGCGTTGACCGAGGAAGCCTATGGCTGCGGCCGCCGGGTCCCCGGCATGGTGATGGGCTGCGCGCGCGATGATACCGATCTTGGCGATACCCTGCTCGAATATGGACAGATGCTCAACGACGTCGGGCGCGGCGGCGAAGCCGTCGCCGCTTTCGATACCGTCATCGCGCGCTTCGAACCGCGCTGGGCGGGGTGCGAGGGCCCGGCATGGGGCACGCGCTGCGACCGCGCGCGCGACAAGCGCGCCGACATGCTGTCGAGCTACGCTGCGCTGCTCGCCCTCGTCGGCCGCGCCGACGACGCCGGGGCGCTGCGCAAACGGCTGTTCGACGACAGCCTCGCCGCGATCGATGCCTGCACCGGCGACGATTGCGAAGGCCCCGATTTCCGCCTCGTCCGCCGCTATTACGACTATCGCGCCGCGCTTGCGGGCGCGAACCACCCCGACGACGCGCTTGCCCTCGACGAACGCATCCTCGCAATCCTGGTCGCCAGCCCGCATTATACGAAGGGCAAGGCGGGCAGCGGCGAATATTTCGACAAGGATATGGTCAATGATGTGACCGGCATCGCCGAAGCCTATGCCAAGGCGGCGGTCGCGGCGGGCAAGGCCGACCGCGCCCGCGACCAGCTCGCCCGCTATGGTTTCGGTGCGCTCGTCGGCACCCAGCTCGCCGGGATCGATTTCGACGCCGAGCAAAAGGCGATCGAGGCGGAGAGACGCACCCTGTCGAGCTATGGCGACGAGATCGAACGCATCGCCAACAGCCGCCGCAAGGTGGCGCTGTTCGCCGGCCATTACGGCAAGGACAGCGACGAATATGCCAAGGCGCTGCGCGACCTTGCCTGGGATCTCGACGATCTGCCCGTCAATGATACCGAAGCCGAAGCCGTCTACCGCGAGGCGCTGGCCGTCGAACGCAAGGCGTTTGGCGCCGGTGATTTCCGTACCCTTCATGCGCTCGACAATCTCACCACCTTCCTCAAGAAGCGCGATCGCAGCGCCGCCGCGATCGCAGTGCTGGCCGATGTGCTGGGCGATCCCGCCAACGACCATCTCGCCCTCTATCTCGACCCCGACCGGCGCTCGGCGCGGCGCGGCAGCTTCGGCGATCCCGACGACACGCTCAACGCGCTCAAGGCCGATCTTTCCGAACTGCTGCTGCGCAACCGCGGCGATCCGGCACTGGCGCTCGCCGCGGCGCGCCATGCCGCGCTCGGCATGACCAGTTTCCGCGATGCGCTCGGCTTCGACCGCTTCGACGAAATGAAGCTCGACTGGGTGACCGCCGATCCCTGGGCATGGCTCGGCGAACGCCGCTACGCCGATTATTTCCTGCTCTACGCCGACGCCCTGTGGGCGAAGGGCGTGCATGACGGCGCTGCCGCCGAACAGGCTTTCACCGCGTTGCAGGATGCGATGGCGGGAACGACCAGCCGGGCCGTCGCGCGGGCCGCCGCCGAACGCGCCGCGGCGCGCGCTTCGGTCTCGCCGCTCGTCGAGGAACGACGCCGGATCGATGCAGAGATCGCGGCGCTCAACACGAAGCTCGAAACGCTCCCCGACGACCCCGCCGAACGCCAGCGTCAGTTCTCGACGCTGCAATCCGAAATCGCGCGCAAGGACGATCGGCGCGCGCAGGTCGATGCCGCGATTACCGCGGCGACACCCGACTATTTCGCGCTGATCCGGCCGCGTCCGCTCGCCATCGCAGAGGCGCAGGCGCTGCTCGCGCCCGACGAAGCCTTCGTCATGCTCGTGCCGTCCGAATTTGGCACCCATGTCCTGCTCGTCACCCATGACGCGCTGCGCTGGAATCGCGCCGACATGCCCGCGGCAGAGGTCAACGCGCATGTGCGCCGCCTGCTGTGGGACGTCGGCGCCAGCATCGACGTCACCGCCGAAGAGGATGCAAAATGGTCGGCCGAAGGCGAAGGCGATTTTCCCTTCGATCGCGGCACCGCCTGGCTGCTCTACGACCGGCTGCTCTCGCCCTTCGCCGCCGATCTTGCGGGCAAGCGCCATCTCTTCACCGCCGCGACCGGGTCGCTTTCCTCGCTGCCGCTCGGCATCCTCGTCACCGAAAAGCCGACCGGCGCCGATGGCGATCCTGCGGTGCTGCGCGCGACGAAATGGCTCGCCGACGGCCCCGCGCTGCTTCAGCTTCCTTCGCTCCAGTCGCTGCAATTGCTGCGCGCTGTCGCGGCGCGCGACGAGGGCCAGGCGGGCACGCGCATGGTCGGCTTCGGCGATCCGGTGCTCGAGGGTCGGGCGGCCGCACGCGGCATTGCCAGCGCCCGCGCGCGCGGCACGCGCAGCAGCGGACTCCCCGTCACCGCCGGGCTGCAACCCGCGATCGGCGATGCGCAGCCGCTCGCCGATCCCGCGGCGCTGCGCCGCCTTGCCCGACTGCCGGGGACCGAGGCCGAATTGAAGGCGATGCAGGCGCTGCTCGGCGCCGACGCCGCGCGCCTCTATCTCGCCGGCACCGCTACCGAAACCAATCTCAAGCGCAGCGATCTCGAACATCTCTCGGTGCTTTTTCTCGCGACCCACGGGCTGATCGCGGGCGAGGTAAAGGGGCTCGCCGAACCCGGCCTGGTCTTCACCCCGCCCGCCACCGCGACCCCGCTCGACGACGGGCTGCTTACCGCGTCTGAAGTCGCGGGGCTGCACCTCGGCGCGCGCTGGGTCGTGCTGTCGGCGTGCAACACCGCCTCGGGCGACGGCAGCGAAGGGGCGCCGGGGCTGTCGGGGCTGGCGCGCGCCTTCTTCTTCGCGGGCGCCGAAAGCATGCTCGCCTCGCACTGGCCGGTGCGCGACGACGTCGCCTCGGTACTCACCGTGCGATTGTTCGAACTGATGCAGAAGAACCCCGGCCTCTCGCGCGCCGAGGCGTTACAGCACGCGATGCGCGATATCCGCAACGATCCGCGCGCCGACGACTTCCTCAAAAGCTGGTCGCACCCCAGCGCTTGGGCGCCCTTCTCGCTGATCGGCGACGGGATCGACTGAGCGGACGAAACGCTGCGTTTCCGGGCGACGCGATTGACGGCGACGCGCGCCCTCGCCTAGCATCGCGTCTCCCCAACAGGAGGCTCCCGCTCATGCGCCGTATCGCATCGCTCACCACGCTTTTCGCTCTTGCCGTCGTTGCCGTTCCCGTCGTCGTCGCCCAGGCGCCCGGCGCCCCCGGCGCGCCCGACAAGACCGGCGTTACCGCCGGCACCTACGCCGCCGATCCTGCGCACACGATGGTCGTGTGGCGCGTCGATCACCTCGGCTTCAGCAACTATACCGGCATCTTCGGCGACGTGACCGGCACCCTCGTGCTCGATCCCGCCAACCCTGCCGCCGCAAAGGTCGACGTCGTCATCCCGGTGTCGAAGGTCACCACCGCCAGCGCCGGCTTGACCGCGCATCTGCTGCGCGCGGGCAAGGACGGCGGCAAGCCCGACTTCTTCGGTCCCGCCCCCGCCGACGCCCGCTTCGTTTCGACTGCGGTCGTCCTCGACGACGACGGGACAGAGGCAAAGGTCACGGGCAACCTCACCCTCAATGGCGTTACCCGCCCCGTCACCCTCGACGTCGAATTTCACGGCGCCGGCATGGGGATGAGCAAGAAGGATACCGTCGGTTTCGAAGCCGAAACGACGATCAAGCGCAGCGATTTCGGCGTCCTCTACGGCATCCCCTTCGTCAGCGACGAGGTGAAGCTCGACATCCACGCCGCCTTCGAAAAACAGTGACGCATCAATCTGTCACACAGCGCCGCTAGCCAGGGGGCGGGGTCCGGTTGGGGCCCCGCCCTTTTCGCAGGAGTCGGCACGATGAGCGAACTGGTTCGCGAAATAGTCGAGGTGGCCGCCATGGTCGGCGGCGATGCGGACGATCCGCTGCTGATTGTCGAGGCCGACGGCCTCGCCCCCACCGCCGGATGGACGCATGTCCGGCTCGAACCCCATGTCTACATCACCCCGCCCGACGACGGGGTGCAGGATTTCGACCTTGTCGGCGATCGCCCGGCGGGCAGCGCCGCCGATGCGCTCGCCCCGGTCGAGGCGGGCTGGGAAGGCCCGCTTGCCGACTGGCTGATCGGCGTGCGCATCCACGCCGCTGACAATATGGTCGAGGAGGAAGTCTTCGAATTCGGCGATGATTTCGATGACGATGACGACGACGACGCGCGCGATCCCGCCGAAGGCCACGTCCGCGACAACGAAGACGCCTGAGGGGGCAACGCCCTCTCCCACCGTTAACCCCACCCTGCGCCGGGCCGCCGCCCATCCTCCCGGATGGCGGTCCGGCGACATTTTCGCACGTTGCCCTTGCCAAGCGCGACATTATGCATCATGGGGGCGCCATGCGCGGCAACGCTCTTCTTCTTCTGCGACTTACACGCCCTTGGGCGTGACACTGGCTGCGCGTTAGTCGCGGCCACCCGCTCAAGGGTCCGATCGACACAGCCAGCCAATCCCAGCAGAAGAATTTCACCCCATGACCATGCTCCGCGACCCTTCGGTCAAATACCGCCCCTTTCCCCAGATTCCGCTGACCGATCGCCAGTGGCCCTCGCGCACGATCACGCGCGCGCCGATCTGGCTGTCGACCGATCTGCGCGACGGAAACCAGTCGCTGATCGATCCGATGGATGCCGAGAAAAAGACGCGCTTCTTCGACCTGCTCGTGCGCTGCGGGCTGAAGGAGATAGAGGTCGGCTTCCCCGCCTCGGGCGCGACCGATTTCGACTATATCCAGAACCTCGTCCGCTCGGGCCGCGTCCCCGATGACGTCACGCCGCAGGTGCTGACGCAGAGCCGCGCCGACCTCATTCGCACCAGCTTCGACAGCCTCGCGGGCGCGAAAACCGCGATCGTCCACGTTTACAACGCCGTCGCGCCCGCGTGGCGCAAGATCGTCTTTGGCATGGACAAGGCCGATATCAAGGCGATCGCCGTCGAAGGCGCGAAGCAGCTGCGCGACAATGCCGCGCGCCTGCCCGGCACCGACTGGCGCTTCGAATATAGCCCCGAATGCTTCTCGACGACCGAGATCGATTTCTCGATCGAGGTCTGCGCCGCGGTGATGGACATTCTCCAGCCCAGCGCCGACAAGCCGATCATCCTCAACCTGCCCGCGACGGTCGAGGCGGCGACCCCCAATATCTACGCCGACCAGATCGAATATTTCAGCAAGCATCTGCCGAACCGCGACGCCGCGCTGATCAGCCTGCACACGCACAACGACCGCGGCACCGGCGTCGCCGCGGCCGAGCTCGGCCTGCTCGCCGGCGCCGACCGCGTCGAAGGCTGCCTGTTCGGCAATGGCGAGCGCACCGGCAACACCTGCCTCGTCACCATCGCGCTCAACATGTACACGCAGGGCGTCGATCCCGAGCTGGATTTCTCGGACATCGATCAGGTCATCCAGACGGTCGAATATTGCAACAATATCCCCGTCCACCCGCGCCATCCCTATGGCGGCGATCTGGTCTACACCGCCTTTTCGGGCAGCCATCAGGACGCGATCAAGAAGGGTTTCGCCGCACGCGAACGCCAGAATGACGAAGCGTGGGAGGTGCCCTATCTGCCCATCGACCCCGCCGATCTGGGCCGCAGCTACGAAGCGGTGATCCGCGTCAACAGCCAGTCGGGCAAGGGCGGCGTCGCCTGGGTGCTTGAACAGGACAAGGGACTGAAGCTGCCCAAGAAGATGCAGGCGAGCTTCAGCCATGTCGTCCAGGCGCTCGCCGACGAAACGAGCCGCGAACTCGCCGCCGACGATATCTGGCAGGCGTTCGAACGCACCTATCTCGCCACCGAAGGCAAGCGCTTCCAGCTCGTCGACTGGTCGGAGACCCATTCGGGTGCCGACCGCATCTTCGCCGGCAAGCTAACCATCGACGGCACCGAACGCAGCGTAAGCGGCCGCGGCAACGGCCTGATGAGCAGCGTCATCGCTGCGCTCGCCGAATCCGGCGGCCCGCTGATGGACATCGTCGATTACAGCGAACACGCGATCGGCCAAGGCAGCAATGTGCAGGCCGCAGCCTATGTCGAATGCCGTACCGCCGACGGGAAAAGCCTGTTCGGCTGCGGCCTCGATACCGACGTGGCGACGGCGAGCGTGCGGGCGATACTTAGCGCGGCGAATGGGGCTTAAAGAAGTCATCCATCACTCGCCTCCTCGCAATCTCCCACTGGAAATCTCAGCTACAGCGGGCGAAGGTCGGCATGTCGCCGTCCGCCGCCTATCAGTTGAAACAGCGGCCCTAAGGGGCGACGTTTCGCATCGGCTGCGCGGCGGCGGTGCTGATTGCGCGGACGCGGCTCGCTGACGAGTTTCTCGACTGCGCGATCCGGGGGCATGACGAGCCGGTGGAGATGCTGCGCGAAGAGGGGCGCAGTTTTGCCAAGCGCCGCCGCACCGACGCGCGGCTCGACCGCATGGTCGAAACGCGGGCGCGCGCTAACGATCGCGCGGTCGGTCCGCCCCCCGCCGCCGGGCGCGCGGCGCACGCCACGTAAAACGGCGCCGCGCGGCTGAATAATGGCGAATATTGTGGCGATCGTGGAAAATAGAATGGCGCGTCTTGCTTATATTCCGCCGGCTCGGGATGACTTAAAATCGGGGGGCGTTGCGGCGCGCAATTTTACCGCCATTTGCGCGGCACCTTGACTTTTCGGGAACAATCCTCCATATCGGCCTCGCTAACGTCGCCTGCGACGGAATTTGACGGCCCCTTGGGGCAGACTCTTCCCTTCACACGCTACCAGCTCCTCCGGTGCTTTTGCCGGGGGATTCCCGTTTCTCGTGAAAGGAAACACCCTATGCCGATCGGCACCGTAAAATTCTTCAGCCAGGACAAGGGCTATGGCTTCATCGAAAATGAAGATGGCTCGGGCGACGCATTCGTCCACATCACCGCCGTCCAGAACGCCGGCATGACGACGTTGGACAAGGACCAGCGCGTCCAGTTCGAACTCGAAACCGGCAAGAACGGCAAGACGTCGGCAGTCAACCTCCAGTCGGCCTGATCTTGGCCAAAGAGGAAGTCATGACCTTCGAGGGGCAGATCAACGAGATCCTGCCCGACGGGCGCTTCGGCGTCACGCTCGAAAACGGTCATCGGCTCATCGTCTATACGGCGGGCCGGATGCGGCGTTTCCGCATCCGGTCGGTCGTCGGCGACGCCGTGCGCGTCGAAGTGACGCCCTATGACCTCAGCAAGGGCCGCCTTGTCTACCGCGAACGCGGCGGCGGGCCGGTTCCGCCCAGCCAGCGCAAACGGCGCGGGCTCTGATCCTTCAAGGATCAAACGATACGGGATCGGCGCAGTGGCGCCGGTCTCCAAAAACCACAACATTCAAAGCAAAGATAAAGATGATGACGAACTTCTATAACAACCCTTCGATTTTTCCCGCTCTGCCCGCGCTGTCGCTGGCCGGCCGGGCGCAGACGGCCCGGATTTCTCCGGCCCGCGCGCCGCGCCGCCGCCCGACGCTGTCGCGCCGCGAGCTTCGGCGCCTGATCGCCGATATGGTCGATTGATCGACCGTAACGGATAACCGTACAAGGAAGAGCAGCCATGTCGGCCACCACCGAATTCTACATCGCCCAGGCGGACAAGTGCCGCACCGATGCCGACGCATCGTCGTTGACGCAGGTGCGCGACCGCAATCTGCGCGCCGCCGCGGCGTGGCAGGCGATGGCCGACAAGCTGCTCCACTCCGAACGCCTGCGCGCCGAAAAGGAAGCGCGGGTCGTGGAGGAGGCTGAAGCCAGAACGACCGCGCCCGCGCCCTGACAGGTGCGCCGTGCGGGGCGCCGCTCAGCCGATGGTGCGCCACTCCTCATGCACGATTTCGCGGGCAATCCGTCCGCCGCGCATGTGAAAGACATGCACCAGCCGGAGCTCGACCCGCGCCCCGATCGCCACCGGTGCATTGACCATCCCGTCACCCGTCAGGCGAAAGCGCACCTTCATGTCATCGACGACGCGAGTTTCGGTGGCAAAACGGTCGAGCGGCTCCAGTTCGACCTCGGCCAGCGAGGCGAACATGCGGCGGTAATTGGCCTCGATTGCCGACTTGCTGTCGAGATATAGCCCCCGTCCCGGCACTTCCAGGACGATGTCATCGGTATAAAGATCCATCACCGACGCCGGATCGCGCGCCTCATTCTCGATATGCTCCGCCGCCACCGCCAGATTGCGGGCCACCATCGCGTCGCTGCGGTCCATCGCGGCCACCACCTGCTCCATTGCCGTCACTTTCTATCACAGCCTCCGGCGGATCGCCGATATAGGCAGTTATTCTGTCTAATAGCGCAATAGACAGTTAATCTGTCTTGTGTCAAGAGGCTGCAATGACCGAAAATCTCCCTCCCCCGCCATCCGGCGACGGCCAACGCCTCGCTCAGCTCTTCCACCTTGCCTACGACCGGCTGCGCACCCGCATCTACGGCCAGGCCCGCGACGCCGGCTTCGCCGACCTCCGCCCCGCTCACTCCAGCCTGCTACGCAACATCGACCCCGCCGGGTCGCGGGTCGTCGACCTCGCCGAGCGGGCCGGCATGACGAAACAGAGCATGGCCTATCTGACCGACAGCCTGGCCAAACTCGGCTATGTCGCCGTCGGCGCCGATCCCGACGACGGGCGAGCGAAACGGGTTGTGCTTACCGAACGAGGCAAAGCCGCGGTCGACACCCTTGCCCGTCTAAGCCGCGAGGCCGAGGCCGAACTGACGAAAACGCTGGGCGAAACGGAAATGATGCGGCTTCACGCCACGATGCGCCAGCTGGTCGCAGCGCTCCACTGATGCAGCGCCGGACTAATCGACCGACCAGTAATCCGCGGCCCCCAGTGCCCCGCCGCGGCGGCAGATGAGCACGCCTTCACCATCACTAAGCTCGGCCCAGCTACCAACCGGCTCGCTCTCAGCTAGGGCTAGCGCTGCAACGAGATCTGCCGCCTCGAAAGCGACGTGCTTCTCGATGCCGAACCATCGATCTTCGTAACGCAGGACGTATGTGTTTGGCGGCGGCATAGCGGGCGCATCACCGGCCGGTCGCGGCAGGCAGTCGCAACCGCCGCGCGGCACACCGTTATTTGGGGAGGGGATAGGCATGGTATAAATCCTTCGGCGGGGGGAAACGAAGGGGTCCGGCAGGCTTGTCAGGCCAGCCCGCGACCTGGGCAGGGCAATATCTCGACGCGCGAACTCCGAATCGCATACCGCCCAACCGGCACACGCTTAGTCCAACTTATAGAAAGATAGAGATATTTTTGCTTTATCTACTAAGCATCGTCTCTTCGACGGGCCGACGCTGCGGCTCGACGAACGACGGCACCATCCTTCCAAACAACGGCGCAAGTCTGTCTTGATGCCCAACACGCTCGGTGCCCCCAGACGCGGCCACGCCAAGCAGAGCGCGGCGCTTCATGCTTGCGCCACCTTCCGTTTACGTTAGGGTAAGCTCAAGACCATCTTGGAGAGACTGATTCATGGCCCTTCCCCCGATTTTCGACCGCCTGCGCCTGCCCGTCATCGGCTCGCCGCTGTTTATCGTTTCGGGCCCCGATCTGGTCATCGCGCAGTGCAAGGCGGGGATCGTCGGCAGCTTCCCGGCCCTCAACGCCCGGCCGCAATCGCTGCTGGACGAGTGGCTCCACCGCATCACCGAGGAATTGGCGGCGTGGGATCGCGCCAACCCCGACCGGCTGTCAGCCCCCTTTGCCGTGAATCAGATCGTTCACCGCTCGAACGATCGGCTCGAGGCGGATATTGCAACCTGCGAAAAATGGAAGGTGCCGATCACCATCACCTCATTGGGCGCCCGGGAGGAATTGAACCAGGCGGTCCACGGGTGGGGCGGCATCACCTTGCACGACGTCATCGACGACCGCTTCGCGCGCAAGGCGATCGAAAAGGGCGCCGACGGACTGATCCCCGTTGCCGCGGGCGCCGGCGGCCATGCCGGCACCCAGTCGCCCTTTGCGCTGGTGCAGGAAATCCGCGAATGGTTCGATGGCCCGGTGGCGCTTTCGGGCGCCATTGCCCACGGTCGCTCGATCCTCGCTGCCCAGGCGTGCGGCGCCGACCTGGCCTATATAGGCAGCGCTTTCATCGCCGCTGCCGAAGCCAATGCCGACGACGGCTACAAGAACGGTATCGTCGAAGGGCGCGCGGCCGACATTGTTTATTCAAACCTCTTCACCGGCGTGCACGGAAATTATCTGCGCCAGTCGATCGTGGCCGCGGGGATGGATCCCGACAATCTGCCGGAAGGCGACGTCAAGACGATGAACTTCGGGTCTGGCGGCAACACCAAGGCGAAGGCATGGAAGGATATCTGGGGCTCGGGTCAGGGGATCGCCTCGGTCCGCGGCGTGCGCCCGGTCGCCGAATTCGTCGCTGAACTCGAAGCGCAATATCAGGACGCATGGTCCGAATTGCAGGGCAAGGTGCGGCTCCAAGGCTAACCGAACAGCCGCGTGATCGCTTCGTCAAGATATGGGCGATCCGCGAACAAGCGCATGGGATCGCGCCGGTTAAAGCCGGTGCCACGGCGGTCGGTGAGCGCGCGGCGCAAGCTGTCCTGCAGCAACGCCAGACGCATCGCGGCCGTGCGCCGTGCCGCGGGGGCGTCGCGATTGATCTGCCGCTCGAAACATATCCGGATCCTATCGACCCGCGCCGTCATCACATCATGATAACCATGGTGAGGGCCGCGGCTTTTGGGCATGGCCGCACGACAGCGCCAGCGGCTCCGAGCGAGGCCCCGTATGACTCAGCGCGACTTCGGCGCCCGCCGGCAGGGTCGAAAAGTCAGTTCCCGCAATCAGCGCGAAGGGCGCCGGCGCGGCGGGCCGTAACGAGGCGGAGCTAATCCCTGCTTGCATGTCGCGCGTCCCGATGGGTTCGCCCCAGCATCGCACGACGCGCGCCGATGTTCAGACGCCTGTCTGTTCAGAGCTGACGATCAGATGGCAACCTGGCTTCCCAGTTCGACCACGCGGTTGGTCGGCAGACGGAAATACTCCATCGCGCTTTCCGAATTGCGCAGCATCCATGCGAACAGCTTTTCGCGCCAGATCGGCATGCCGGGCTTCTTGGCGGCAATCAGCGTCTGACGCGACAGGAAGAAGCTCGTCTCGATCATCTTGAATTCGCCGCCGCACGCGGTCGTGCGTTTCAGCGCATCGGGCACGTCGACCGGCTGCATGAAACCATAGTGCAGGATCAGGCGGTGAAATCCCTGCCCCAGATCGTCAAGCTGGCAGAGTTTCGTTTCCGGCACGAACGGCACGTCGGCAATCTTGATCGTCAACAGGATGATGCGTTCGTGCAGCACCTTGTTGTGCTTCAGATTGTGAAGCAGAGCGTGCGGCACCCCATCGGAGGTCGACGTCATGAAGACAGCGGTGCCCGGAACGCGCGTTGCGCTGTTCGCCGCGGACTTCACGAACACCGGGATCGGCATCGCGCTTTCCGCCATTTCCTGCTGCATCAGCTTGCGGCCGCGGGACCAGGTCGTCAACATGGTGAAGATCGTCAGACCGATCACCAGCGGCACCCAGCCGCCATCGGGCACCTTGATCAGATTGGCGCCGAAATAGGCGACATCGACGATAAAGAATACCGCGAGCACGGGCAGCGCTTTCCACGCCGGCCAGCGCCACAGGCTGAACAGCACCACGCTCATCAGACAGGTGTCGATGAACATCGCGCCGGTCACGGCGATACCATAAGCCGCAGCCAGATTGCTCGACGAACCGAAGAACAGCACGAGCAGAATGACCATGACCATCAGGCCCCAATTGACGACGGGAATGTAAATCTGCCCCTGCGCCGACGCACTGGTATGTTCGACCCGCAGGCGCGGCACGAAACCGAGCTGGATGGCCTGCTGCGTCAACGAAAAGGCGCCCGAAATGACGGCCTGACTGGCAATGATCGTCGCCAGCAGCGCGAGCAGCACGACGGGGACGCGCCACGCGTCGGGCATCATCAGGAAGAAGGGATCCTGGATCAGTTGCGCCGTAGGTGCGACCTGTCCGGCAAGCACCATCGCGCCCTGCCCCATGTAATTGAGCATCAGCGCGGGTAGTACGAAACACAACCAGCTCAGCCCGATCGGCGCGCGGCCGAAATGGCCCATGTCGGCATAGAGCGCCTCCGCCCCCGTTACCGCGAGGACGACGGCTCCAAGCGCGATGAAGGCGGTGAAGCCGTCATAATAGAAAAAGCGCATCGCGTTGATGGGGTTCAGCGTGTGCATGACGATCGTCGGATGATCGACGATATGCATGACGCCCAACACCGCGAGCATCAGGAAGTAGCCGAGCATGATCGGCCCGAAAAGCATCCCGACCTTCGCGGTTCCGCGCGACTGGATCGCAAAGAGGCCGATCAGGATCGCAAGCGCGATCGGAACGATATAGGGTTCGAAACCGCGGCTGACATATTGCAGCCCCTCGGTAGCCGACAACACCGACATCGCCGGAGTGATCATGCTGTCGCCGTAAAAGAGCGCGGTGGCAAAAACGCCGAGCAAAACGATCGGCCAGGTCCAGCGAGCACCGCCCGACGAGCGACTTATCAGCGCGAGCAGCGCCAGACTGCCCCCCTCGCCCTTGTTGTCGGCTTTCATGATCGTCATCACATATTTGAAAGTGACGACCAGCATCATCGACCAGAAGACGAGACTGAGCACGCCATAGATGTGCAGCTGGTCGGCTTCGATCGAATGATGGCCGGCGAAGGTTTCGCGGAAAGCGTAGAGCGGGCTGGTGCCGATATCGCCGAAAACGACGCCGACGGCGCCGACCGCCAGCTTCAGCGTGCCGTCACCGTGATGGCCGTGACCCGTTTGGCCCGCTTCGATTCCGGTGGGCGCGGCGCTTTCGGCGCTTGCCTGACCCTGTTGCGACTCGACAGTCATTGGCGCGCCTTAGACCAGCGGGAGAGACAGGAATAGCATTGAATCAAGGCCCGGTCGGCGCATCGGGGGACAGGTCCGGCCCCATCGCCTGTCGCAATTGGGCCAGCCGCATCTCGAGGTCCGCGCGCCACGGCGCATCGGGCGGGGTGCGCGCCAGAAGCTGGCTCCATACCGCGTCCGCACCCTTCAGATCGCCGCTCTGCGCCATCGCAAGGCCTGCAAAGAAAGGCGGCGCGGGATGGTTCGGGTCGCGCTTTGCGGCCTCATCGAACGCGAGCGCGGCGGCGGGCGACATCACGCCGCCGCCATGCGCAACAAGCGCATTGCCCAAGCCGACCCAAAGATCGACATTGTCGGGATAACGCTCCAGCCCCTTTTCAAGCGTTTGCGCAGCCAGCGCCGTCTTGCCGGTTCGCGCAAAGCCGTCCGACATCGCGATCCATTGTGCGGCCGGTCCAAAACGGTCGGCCATACCCTGCTGACGATCGGTGATCGCCTCGCCGAACCCTTCAAGCTGTTCGGGCGCCACGATCGGCTTGCCGGGCAAGGATGGGCTACCCTGCAGAGCATAACCGGCGACGCCCACCATGACCGCAGCGACAGCAAGCGGCCGAGCCGCCGCCGGCAGCTTGCCGAACAAGAAGATGGCGCCCAGCGTGACCAAGCCGACAAGCAATATCCACATCCAGATCATGGAGCGTTCTCCGCATCGCCTGCGTCGCGGCGGAAACGCCCGAAGGCCAGCCATCCTCCGAGCAACAGGAAAGCGAGCGGGCCGAGCCACAACAGGGCGGTGGCCGCATCGAACGGCGGATCGTAACTGACCCAATTGCCATAGCGCGCCACCAGCCATTGGCGGATCGCATCGGGGCTTTCTCCCGCGGCAATCTTGGTGCGCACCTCATGCCGCATGTCGCCGGCGAGCGGCGCATCGCTGTCGGCGATCGACTGCCCCTGGCAGACGAGGCAGCGCAACGTTTCCATAAGTGCCTTGGCTTTTTCTTCCTGCGCGGGATCGGGAAGCTGCTGATAGGCATAGGGCGCCGGCGGCAGGCGATCCTGCGCGGCCGCAGGCGCAGCGGCCAGAACAAGCGAGGCGAGCAGGATGGTCCAGCCCCTCACTTCATCTTCTCCAGCTTGGCGACGATTTGCGGCACCTGTTCCTGAAGGATTACGCCCTGTATCTGTTCACGGATGATCCCCTTGCCGTCGATCAGGAAGGTTTCGGGGACGCCCGACGAGCCGAGCGCGATCTGGACGCTGCTTTGCACATCCGACCCGATGCGGTCGAAGGGATTGCCGTTTTCCCGCAGGAATTGCGCCACATCGTCGGGCCGGTCGCGGATCGCGATGCCGTCGATCGGAACGCCCGCGGCCTTCAGCGCCTCAAGCTGCGGCGCCTCGGCACGGCACGGGATGCACCAGCTGGCAAAGACGTTGACGAGGCGCGGCCGCCCGTCGGCGAGGTCGCTGCTTTTCAGGCCCTCGACGCCGGCGGTTGCGGGCGGCAGGTCGAACAACGGCATCGGCTTGTTGATCCACTGCGACTGGATCAGCGTTTCGGGCGGAGTCGTCAGGCGATAGATGAAGGCCCCAAACAGCAGCGCGGTAATCGCCAAAGGTACGAACAGGATCCAGCGGGTCTTCATGCGTAGCGTCCCTCGGCCTTGCGCGCGCGGTGACTGTGCCACAGGGCCAGCAATTGCGCACGGCCGAGCAGCGACAGCGCCGCGCCGATCGCGATCAATGCCCCACCCAGCCAGATCCACCAGACGAGCGGCTTCCACCACAGGCGAAGCTGGTAGCGGTCGGCGCGGCCATCGGCGCCCGTGACCGGCTGGCCGAGCACGGCATAAAGCTGTCCGCCCGGCCGCGTCAGCAATGCGGCCTCATTGGTTTCGGTTGGCGCGCCGCCCATCAGGCCCGGAAAAGTTCGCGCCTCGGGCCGCAGGGTGAAGCTGTGTCCGGAGGGCGTTGTCGCGATCAGCGTTCCTTCGACCGCGGTGTAATTGGGGCCAGCGATCGGGCGGACGCCGACGAACTTCACCGTGAAATCATCGACGGTGACCGTCTCGCCCGGCGCCGCAGCCACCAGCCGTTCCTTGATGAAAGCGCTTTCGGCGGCCATCCCGGCAAGCGCGACCGCGACGCCGAAGTGCGCGATCACCATGCCCCATGTCGGCAGCGGCGTCCGGCGCAGATTGCGGCCCCACAGTGGCGCCAGGCTGGCAACCGCGACAATCCCGGCGACCGTCATGCCAAGCAGCGGCAGCACGCCGACCTTGCCGCCGAACAGGATCAGGCCGAACAGCACCGCCGACCCGGCAAGAATCGCGGCAGGAAGTCGCGACCACAGCTTGCGCCCGTCGTCCTTGCGCCAGGCGAGTAGCGGACCGGCCACCATGACCAGACACAGGATCAGCGCAAGCGGGCCCGCAACCTTGTTATAATAGGGCGGTCCGACCGAAATCTTTTCGCCCATGGCCTCAGCCACGATCGGATAGAGCGTACCGAGCAGCACGAGCGCAAGGATCGTCGTGAGCAGCAGATTGTTGATGACGAGCGACCCCTCGCGACTGAGCAGCGCGAATTTCTTGCCTTCGGCGACGCTGCTGGCGCGCAACGCGAACAGCGTCAATGCGCCGCCGATGTAGATCGCCATCAGCGCGAGCAGGAAGGTTCCGCGTTCGGGGTCGACGGCAAAGCTGTGCACGCTGGTCAGCAGGCCCGACCGCACGATGAACGTGCCGACCATTGACATCGAGAAAGCGACAACCGCCAGCATCACCGTCCATGCGCGCAACGCGTTGCGCGTCGCGGTCACGCTCACCGAGTGGAGCAGCGCCGCGCCTGCAAGCCACGGGATGAGCGACACATTTTCAACCGGGTCCCAGAACCACCAGCCGCCCCAGCCCAGCTCGTAATAGGCCCAATAGCTGCCGGCGGTAATTCCCAGAGTCAGGAAAATCCAGCTTCCCAAGACCCACGGCCGCATGGCGCGCGCGAAGGCCGGGCCGATCTCGCGCGTGATCAGCGCGCCGACCGCAAAGCTGAAGGCGACCGACAAACCGACGTAGCCGACGTAAAGCGTCGGCGGGTGAAAGGCGAGCCCGGGATCCTGCAACAGCGGGTTCAGCCCCTGCCCGTCGGGCGGCGCGATCGGCAGCCGCTTGAAGGGGTTCGATGAAAAGAGCAGAAACGCAAAAAAGCCGAGGCTCAGCGCTGCCTGCGCGGCAAGCGTTGCGACCAGCGTATCCTCGCGCAGCCGCTTTTCGAAGATCGCAACGAGCGCGCCCGACAGGCCGAGGATCGTGAGCCACAGGAGCATCGACCCTTCATGATTGCCCCAGGCGCCCGCGACCTTGAACAGCATCGGCTTCAAACTGTGGCTGTTGCGCGCCACCAGTTCGACCGACATGTCGGACCGCACGAAAAGCGCGATCAGCATCGCGAAAGCCGCCGCGGTCAAAACGCCCTGCGCGACGCTCGCCGGCCGGACGAGGGCCGCAAGATCGCCTTTGCCGCTCCGCAGATAGAGGCTGCCCGCGACGAGCGACAGGCAGGCGAGCGCCGCAGCCATCCACAACAGCGCGAGACCCAGTTCGGCGATCATGCTTTCGGCGCTGCTTTCATAGCCTTGGGCATATCGCCCATTTGCGGCGGCATATAGCGTTCGTCATGCTTGGCCAGGATACGGTCGGCCACAAAGGTGCCATCGGCCCGCATCCGGCCGTCGGCGACCATTCCGGCATTTTCGGCAAACAGATCGGGCACGATGCCCTTATATTCGACGGGGATCGATGCCTTTCCGTCGGTGGCGACGAAGCGGATCGTCACGCCGTCGGGCTGATGCCTGATGCTGCCGGCCGCCACCATTCCGCCCAGCCGCATTGCTTCGCCCACTTCGGCTTTGCCCGCTTGAATTTCGGCAGGCGTGCGGAAATAGGCCGCCTCGTCGCGCAGCGCGCTCGCCGCGAGAACCCCCGCGCCGCCGACGCCGCACAGCGCCACCGCCGCCAGGATCAGTCGTTGATGTTTCGCCTTCATGTCCGGTCCCTGCGCAGCGCAGCGCTGCGCTTTTCAGCCTTCGTCATCGTCCGCCAGCTATGCCAGACCACCGCTCCGGTCAGGAGCGCGGTCAGCATATAGGCAGCCGCGACATAGGCCCATTGGCCGTCTCCGGTTATGACGCCGGTCAAAATTCGGTCCCCTCATCGTCCGCCAACCGGCGCAGGCGCGCCGCGACGCGATTGTCGGCAATGATCCGCCGCATGCGCATCAATACGATCGCCCCGAATAGCAGCGAAAATCCGGCCAAGGTCAAGCCCAGCGGCCACAACAGGCTGCCGTCGATGCTCGATCCGCGCATGGTGATGCTCGGCCCTTGATGCAGGCTGTTCCACCACACGACGCTGCGATTGATGATCGGGATGTTGATCGCGCCGACCAGCGCATAAATCGCCGCACCGCGCGAAAGCGTTCCGCCCTGCCGCTCGCTTTCGTCGCCCGTCGTCAACGCGACGAAACCGGCATAGAGAAAGAGCAGCACGAGCATCGACGTCATGCGGCCGTCCCATTCCCACCAGGTCCCCCAGGTCGGCTTTCCCCAGATCGATCCGGTCGCGAGACACAGTGCGGTGAACAGCATGCCAGGAACCGCGATCGCGCGCGCCGCAATCCCTGCCAGCGGGTGCCGCCACACGAGCTGCACCAATCCTGCAAGAGCGAGCGACGTCCAGCCCCCCATGCCGAGCCAGGCGGCGGGAACATGAACATAGAGAATGCGCGCCGTCTCGCCCTGCTTCGCTTCGCCCGGCACCATCGTCAGTCCGGCCCATGCCCCGGCGAACAAGAACGCCAGTCCCAGCCACAGCAGCCACGGCGTCAGCGGACGCGCAATGGCCAGAAAACGGGTCGGATTCGCATAGGCGTGCATCGCGCGCCGAGCCTTAGGCGAGCGCACGGCCGCGGTCTAGACAATTGACGCCATCGGCGTCGCGCACGAATGATATCGATAGCAATGGTGGGAAGACATAAAATTACTTAGCATGCGGCGATTGTGTGGCTCAATTGCCACATATGTCACCAAAACGAAATAATAGCGCCCCGCTCGGCCGCGTGAGGGGTGGAAGCGTCGGCATTTCTCATCAAACCTGTGCAGGTCGTTTCTAGGGGCAATCAACAGGGAAAGATGACCATGAAAAACACGACCCAATTATCGAGTCTCGCGCTCGCCACCGCTCTTGTCGCAAGCGGTTGGACTGCACCGGCTTTCGCCCAGGAAGGCGCCAACGACGCGGATGCGAACGAAACGATCATCGTAACCGGCACCCGCCGGACCGACCGGACGATCGCCGACAGCACCGTGCCGATCGACGTGATCTCGAGTGAATCGCTGCAGAATAGCGGGACGACCGAAACGAACCGGCTGCTCAACCAGCTCGTTCCTTCGTTCAATTTCCCTCAGCCGTCGCTGACCGACGGCACGGACTCGCTGCGTCCGGCCACGCTGCGCGGCCTCGCGCCCGATCAGGTGCTCGTGCTCGTGAACGGCAAGCGCCGCCATCTTTCGTCGCTGCTCAACCTGAATGGCTCGATCGGACGCGGCTCGGCGGGCGTCGACATGAACACGATTCCGCCGCTGGCAATCGAGCGTATCGAGGTGCTGCGCGACGGCGCGTCCTCGCAATATGGCTCGGACGCGATTGCGGGCGTTATCAACATCCAGCTCAAGAAAAGCGTCGGGGGCCGTGCGCAGATCAGCTTCGGCAAATATATCACGACGATGGAGGATGTCGCGCAGGTCGCCAGCGTCGCACCGACGACGGGCGCGTCCGACGATCCGGCAATCACCTACACGGGCGAGGATCGCAAGCGCCGCGACGGCGACACCTGGACCATCGGGACCAATATAGGCCTGCCGATCGGCGATGCGGGCTATTTCAACTTCACGGCCGAATATAAGGACCGTTCGCCGACCAACCGCTCGGGCCCCGATTTGCGGCGCAACTATGCCGCTGCAGGGGATCCGCGCGAGGTGACCTTCAACCGCTACGAACACCGCTTCGGCGATGGCGAATCGAAGGACATGAACTTCTTCTTCAACGCCGGGATGGATGTTGGCGAAAGCTTTGAGCTCTACAGCTTCGGTAGTTACGGCATCCGTGACGCCAATGGCGCGGGCTTCTATCGCCGCTCGCTCGACTCGCGCAACGCCGACTGGGACAATGGCGGCCAGCCAATCTATCCCGACGGCTTCCTGCCGCTGATTACCAGCACCATTCAGGATATCGCCATCGCCGGCGGGCTGCGCGGCGAAACCGCAGGCTGGAATCTGGACCTGTCGGTCAACTATGGATCGAACCGGCTCGACTATGGCGTCGAGAACAGCGTCAACACCTCGCTCGGCAGCCTGAACAGCCCGCGCAAGTTCGACGCAGGCGGTCTCCGCTCGGGGCAAACCTCGGTCAACCTCGACGCAAGCCGTGACCTGAACCTCGGTATCGGCAGCACCACGCTGGCGCTCGGCGCGGAATGGCGGAACGAGAATTACCGCATCGTTCCGGGGCAGCTCGAAAGCTATATCGCCGGCCCTTACACCTTCTCCAACGGCGCGGCGCCGGGTTCGCAGGTGTTCCCCGGCTTTTCGCCGACCACCGCGATCGACAAGTCCCGCGACAGCTTTGCCGGCTATCTCGAACTCGATGCCGATATCAGCGATATGTTCAACGTCCAGGCCGCCGGCCGCTACGAACATTTCTCGGACTTCGGCGACACGGTGAACGGGAAGCTTGCGGCGCGGTTCGAGCCCATCGACGGTCTCGCTTTCCGCGGGTCGGTTTCGACCGGTTTCCGCGCACCGGGGATGGCCCAGCAGTTCTTCTCGACCACCTCGACGAACAATGTGAACGGGACGCTGATCGAGATCGGCACCTTCCCGGTTGCATCGCCGATTGCCGTCGCACTCGGGGCGCAGCCGCTGAAGCCGGAAAAATCGGTCAACTTCGGCGGCGGCTTCGCCTTCAACATGGTTCGCGGACTCAGCCTGACAGTCGATTATTACCGCATCAAGATCAACGATCGCATCACGCTCACCGAAAACCTGCAGGGCGCAGACGTCGTCGCGATCCTTCAGGCAGCCAATGTGCAGGGCACATCGGCACGCTTCTTCATCAACGGAATCGACACCCGCACGCAGGGTGTCGATATCGTCGGAAGCTATCGCCTGCCCGATTTCGGGATCGGCAAGGTTACGCTCACTGCCGGCTATAATCTCAACGATACCAAGATCACCGATCGCCGAACGTTCAGCGGCTTTACGGCGCAGCGGCTGTTCGCTCGCCCCGAAAGCTTCCGCCTGACCGACGGCCAGCCCTCGAACAAGCTGAACGTCGGGGTCGATTGGGAGGCGGGTCCCGCCGGCATGACGCTCCGTGCCAATCGCTATGGCAAGGTCTTTCTGCCCGGCCCCAGCCTCGACATCACCATCCCGAAGGGTGCCGCTCCTGGCGATATCACCCTGACCCCGAAATGGGTTGTCGATCTGGAGTTCCGCTTCCGCCCGATCCAGCCGGTGCAGATCGCCGTCGGTGCCAATAATCTGCTCGACGAATATCCGGACCGCCTGCCGTTCGGGGTTGTCGATGGCTATAACTATGGCCTGAACAACAGCTTCCTGCCCTATTCGTCGCAGTCGCCGTTCGGCTTCAGCGGTCGCTTCGTCTATGGGCGTGTGTCGGTCGACTTCTAAGCTCGGACGACATTGCTGAAAGGGACAAGGCCGGGGGCTATGCCTCCGGCCTTGTCCATATCCAGCTTCCCGTTACGACGGCCGCGATGATCGGCGCCATCATCCACGGCCAGGGCGCAAAGAGCAGCGCCAGCGCAATGCTGAAAACAAAGGCGGCACTTGCGGCAAGCTTGCCGCGACGGCTGATCGCTCCCTTCTCGCGCCATGCAACAATATGGTGTCCGAAGGTCGGATGCGTGAGCAGCCAGGCCTCGAGCCGCGGTGACGAGCGCGCGAAACAGAAGGCGGCAAGGATCACGAAAGGCACGGTCGGCAGCAGCGGCAGAAACGCGCCGAGCGCGCCGAGCCCCAATGAGGCCCATCCCGAAACCAGATAGAAATGCCGCTTCATGGGAGCGGCTTAGCGCGTTTTCGCGCGCACGCCATCCCATGTTGCAACCAGCCGCTGGTCAGCGCCGCCCGATCAGCTTTTGCGCCATATGGTCCGCCACCGTCGATGCCGGCGTGCCGCTTGCCTTGCTCTCGGCCCAGATCTCGGCGAGGCGACCCGGGATCAGGTGGATGCGGCTTTCGACCTCCTCCTGACTGCCCTGCCCCAGATATTCGAGCGCCACGTTGATGATGCCGCCGGCGTTGATCACATAATCGGGCGCGTAGACGATGCCGCGATCGTGGATGCGCTGGCCGTCGGCGGCAGTTGCGAGCTGGTTGTTCGCGCCGCCCGCGACGATCGGCACGCGCAACTTTTCGATGCTGCGTTCGGTGAGGATCGCCCCCAGCGCATTGGGACTGAGCACATCGGCTTCGATTTCCATGATCGCCGCCGAGTCGGCGAGATCGGCACCCAATTCCTCTGCCAGTGCTTTTGCGCGCGCCAGATTGACGTCGGCAAGGGTCAGCTTCGCGCCTTCGGCCGCGAGCCGCCGCGCAACGCCGCCGCCGACGCTGCCGACGCCCTGGATCGCGATCCGCACGCCCGCGGCGCTGTCGGTACCCAGCCCTTCGCGGATCGCCGCCTTGATACCCAGATAAACGCCAAGCGCGGTATAGGGACCGGGGTCGCCCCCGGCCTCGCCGCTCGCGACCGGAAGGCCGCTGACATGTTTGGTCTTCTTCGCGATCTGGACCATGTCGGCGTCGGTGATGCCGACATCTTCCGCGGTCACATAGGCGCCGCCCAGCGATTCGACCGCCCGACCGAAGGCCGCAAGCAGTTCGGGGGTCTTGGTGCCGGCTTCGTCGGCCAGGATTACGCCCTTGCCGCCGCCCATCGGCAGCCCCGCCATCGCATTCTTATAGCTCATGCCGCGCGACAGGCGTAGCGCATCGACGATCGCGGCCGACCGCTGCGGATAATGCCAGAAGCGCACTCCGCCCGCACCGGGGCCGAGGTGGGTCGAATGCACGGCGATGACCGCCGTCAGTCCGCTGTCGCGATCGCGGAACATGTGAACATGTTCATGATCGTCGAAATCGGCGAAATCCCAGACTGCGGACATGGCGTCACCCTCGCGTTAAAAAATTACGTAGGGGCGTAATAATGAAATAGCCGGCGCGAGTCACCCCCAAAGGGATCGCCACGGTTCCGATCAACGAAAAGCTTTGAAAATGGGGCGATCGACGGGACTTGAACCCGCGACCCCCGGTACCACAAACCGGTGCTCTAACCAACTGAGCTACGATCGCCATATGCCGGGCGAGACCGCCTGCGACAGCGCGCGGCGATAGGCGTGACCACCCCTTTCGTCAAGCATTGTTCGCATGGCCAACGCCGCCTAAAAGAGGCCATGTCCGGAAACGAGCATGTCGATATGGCGCTGTCGGGCGCCGACCGTACCGCCGAGCGGCTGTCGCTGCTTCCTGGCATCCGGCGCGCACCGACGACCAAGCTGCAGCAATTCATGCTGGTGGGTTTTCTCGATCCCGCAACATGCGCCGGGCTGATGGCGCAGATCGACCGCGACGTGCGCCCTTCGACGATCGCCGATCCCAATGGTGACGAAGCTTTCCGGACCAGCACGACCTGCGACCTCGATCACCGCGATCCGCTGGTGCGGGCGGTCAACGCGCGGCTGCATGATATCACCGGAATACCGCTGGATCATGGCGAGCCGCTACAGGGGCAGCGCTATGATGTGGGGCAGGAGTTCAAGGCGCATACCGACTATTTCGACCCGCACGGCGCCGACTGGGAGACCTATTGCGCGATTCCCGGACAGCGAACCTGGACGTTGATGGTCTATCTCAACCAGCCCCAGGCGGGCGGCGCGACGCGCTTTCTCGCCACGGGCAAGATGCACCAGCCTGAAACGGGCAAACTCGTCGCGTGGAACAATGTCCGCGCGGACGGAAAGCCGAACCCCGAGACGCTCCATCACGGAATGAAGGTGCGCAAGGGCCGCAAATATATCATCACCAAATGGTTCCGCGAACGCACCTGGCCATGGGCCGAGGGCGAGCTAGGCTGATCCGGCCGACCGTGCCTCGGCGTCTGCCGAGACACGGCCCAGACCTTTAGCGTACCAGCCGATACTGGAAACTCAAAGTCAACGTGTTGCCGACCTGACCCGGCTCGACCGGCGTCGATTTGGCCTCTGCGGCCATCATCTGCACGCGCGGCATGGGGACCGGCCCGCCGACAGCACCGCCTTCGCTGATCGAAACCAGCTCGGCGGCGCGATAGCCGGCCAGCTTGGCATAGTCCGCCGCCTTCGCTTCGGCAGCCTTGATCGCCGCGCCGCGAACGCCGACAAGCTGCGCATCGGGATCTTTCATCGCGAACCAGGGGCCATCGATATTGGTCCCGCCCGCCGCGACGAGCGCATCGAGCAGCGGCCCGATATCGTCGATCTTCGGCGTCGTCGCGCGCACGCTGTTGCTGACCTGATAGCCCAGGAAGCGCGGCGGCTGACCGTCGCTACGATTATTATAGTCATATTGCGGCGACAAGCTGATGCCGCTTGTCTGAATATCCTCGGCCTTGATCCCGCGCGCCTTGGCAGCGGCGATCAGCTTGTCCATCGCGGCGGCGTTCAGCCGCATTGCTTCGACTGCGGTTGGCGCGGTCGTCGTCACGCCGGCGCCCACCGTCGCCTCATCGGGCCGCGAACGGACCTCCTCGCTCACGCTGAAGCTCAGGATCGGTCCTTCCGTCGTCGCTGTCGTCACCGTCGAACCTCCCTGCTGTGCAATGGCCGGCGTCGCAGCCAGCAGCGCGATGCCGGTCGCCATGGCGGTGAACATATGCTTGGTCATATCAAACTCCTGTAGGCCGGACCCCCGGCCGATCGTGGATACCCACCCCATACGCAGGACGGAGTGGGCCCGTTCCCGCCTTTGGGCGCTCGGCGCTTGCATGACGCTGAACGCCTATGTAGCGAGCCGTTCATCATGGCAGCTCCCATTCTCTCTTACGAAGGCCTGGCCCTGGTGCAGGGCACCGGCTGGCTGTTTCAGGATCTCGACATCTACGTCGGCGCGCGCGATCGGCTTGCACTGATCGGCCGCAATGGTGCGGGCAAGACGACGCTGCTCAAGTTGCTCGCCGGACGTATCGAGCCCGACAAGGGCAAGCGGACGATTGTCCCCGGCACCCACGTCGTGCTGCTGGAGCAGGAGCCCGATTTCACGGGCTATGCGACGCTGATGGACTATGCGATCGGCGGCGCGAACCCGCCCGCCGAACATGAGGTGGCGGCGATCGCCGACCAGCTTGGCATCGAAATGGCGCGCGAAGCGGCAAGCGCCTCGGGGGGCGAGCGTCGCCGCGCCGCCATCGCGCGCGCGCTGGCGCAGAACCCCGACGTGTTGCTGCTCGACGAGCCGACCAACCACCTCGACCTAGCGGCGATCGACTGGCTCGAAGGCTGGCTGTCACGCTTCTCCGGCGCCTTCGTCGCCATCAGCCACGACCGCACCTTTCTGACGCGCCTGACGCGCCAGACCCTTTGGCTCGACCGCGGCGGCATCCGGCGCAAGGAAATCGGCTTCGGCGGCTTCGATGCGTGGATGGAGGCCATCTATGCCGAAGAAACGCGCGCCGCGGAAAAGCTCGATGCGAAGCTGAAGCTGGAGGCACACTGGCTCCAGCGCGGCGTGACCGCGCGCCGCCGCCGCAACCAGGGCCGGCTCGAAAAGCTGATCGAGATGCGGGCCACGCGCGCGGCGATGATCGGCGGCCCCGGCGTCGCCAAGCTCGGCCTCGCCAACGACGACGTCCGCTCGAAGTCGGTGATCGTCGCCGACCATATCAGCAAGCGCTTCGGCGATCGCACGATCATCAAGGACTTCGACTTTCGCGTCCAGCGCGGCGACCGCATCGGGATCGTAGGCGCCAATGGCGCGGGCAAATCGACGCTGCTGAAGCTGCTCACTGGCGAAATCGAACCCGACAAGGGCAAGGTCACCCTCGCCCCGACGCTCGATGGCATCGTCATCGATCAGCAGCGCAGCCTGCTGTCGCCCGAAAAGACCGTGCGCGACATCCTCGCGGACGGCGGCGACTGGGTCGAGGTGCGCGGCGTGAAGAAGCATGTCCAGGGTTACCTCAAGGACTTCCTCTTCCATCCTTCGGTTGCCGAGGCCAGCGTCGCCGCGCTTTCGGGCGGCGAACGCTCGCGGCTTCTGCTCGCGCGCGAATTCGCGCGCGAATCGAACCTGCTCGTCCTCGACGAACCGACCAACGATCTGGACCTCGAAACGCTCGACCTCTTGCAGGAGGTCATCGCCGACTATGCGGGAACCGTGCTGTTGGTCAGCCACGATCGCGACTTCCTCGACCGCACCGTGACGGTCACCCTCGGCCTCGACGGATCCGGCAAGGTCGATATCGTCGCGGGCGGCTATGCCGACTGGGAAGCCAAGCGCAGCAAGCCCTCGTCGGCGAAAGCCAAGGCGGCCGGCGCCGATACCGCGCCGCCCCCACCGCCCCAGGCACGCCGGAAACTCTCCTACAAGGACCAGCGCGACTATGACCTGCTTCCGGGCCGTATCGAGGAGATTGAGAAGGAGATGGCCGGCATCGAAACCGAATTGTCCGACGGCAGCCTGTTCACGCGCGACAATGCGCGTTTCAGCGCCCTGACCGCAAAGCTCGACGCGTTGCGCTCGGAAAAAGCCGCAGCCGAGGATCGCTGGCTAGCGCTGGCCGAAGAAGTCGACGCGCTGGGATAAGTCCTGCACCACAGGCAAAGAAAAAGGGCACCGCGTTGCCGCGGCGCCCTTCTACGAAACAGGATTTCGTATCGAAGACGGTCTTACTTGATACCGTCGCGTTCCATCCGCTTGCGCTCCATCTTGCGGGCGCGGCGGACGGCGGCGGCGCGTTCGCGCGCACGCTTTTCGCTCGGCTTTTCGTAGTGACGGCGCAGCTTCATTTCGCGATACACGCCTTCCCGCTGCAGCTTCTTCTTGAGCGCGCGGAGGGCCTGGTCGACATTATTGTCGCGAACGATGATCTGCATACGCCGTGTCGTCTCCTGTTCGTCAGACGGCCGAGGCTTCCGGCGGAAATCCGGGTTGCCATAGGTCGCCGATATTCGGGCAATAAAAAGAGCGTCGCAAAGGCGCGACGTTCCGTTGGGGCGGCCACTAGAGAGATTCGCGCCAAAATGCAAGCCCCCACGCGGCAAATCGTCGCTCTTCCGCGCGCGGATGCCCGCCGCCGCCATTGCGCGCGCCCGCTCGCCTGTGGCATAGGTAGCAAGACGAAACCGACAGGAAGAGGATCGCCCGATGGCAACCCAGCTCAAGCGCAACAGCAAATATAGCGAAGCCGAATGGACGGCGCGGCTCGAACTCGCCGCCTGCTACCGAATTTTCGCGATGATGGGCTGGGACGAAATGATCTTCAACCACATTACGGTGAAGGTGCCGGACGAGGACGGCAGCTACCTCATCAACCCCTATGGCATGCACTTCAGCGAAGTGACTGCGTCGAGCCTGATCAAGATCGACATCGACGGCAACAAGGTCGACGTGGATAATCCGTGGCACGTCAACAAGGCGGGCTTCGTCCAGCACAGCCTGTTCCACCGCGTGCTGCCCGACGCCCATGCGATCATCCACACCCACACGACCGCGACAACGGCGGTCTGTTCGCTCGAGGGTGGGCTCCAGCCTGTGAACTTCTATGCCTGCAATTTCATGGGCCAGCTTGGCTATCATGATTTCGAGGGTGTGACGGTGCGCGAGGAAGAGGGCGAACGCCTCGTCGAAAATCTGGGCGACAAGCGCATCCTGATGCTGAAGAATCACGGTCCCGTCGTGATGGGCAAGACGCTGACCGACGCCTTCATCAAATATTGGGCGCTCCAGCGCGCCTGCGAAATCCAGCTCGCAACGATGAGCATGGGCAAGCCGATCACCGTCCCCGAAGACGTGATCAAGGTCCATCAGCGCGACCTATACATGGCCGCAATTCCCGGCCAGTCGGGCAAGGCCGAATTCGACGCGATGGTGCGCAAGGTCGACAAGATCGACACGAGCTGGCGTGACTAATCACCGCGTTCGGCTAAGACGGGCGGCATGACAAAATTCTCGGTCAACGACCGCCCGGTCGAATATCGCATGGATCCCGAAACGCCCCTGCTCTGGGCGCTGCGCGATGCGTCGAACCTGACCGGGACCAAATATGGCTGCGGCACCGGCGACTGCGGCGCCTGCACCGTCGATATCGACGGTGAGGCCATCCGCAGTTGCCTTGTGACCATTGCCGAATGCGAAGGCCGTTTCGTCACCACGATCGAGGGATTGTCACGCGACCGCAGTCACCCGGTCCAGCAAAGCTGGGTCGCCGAACAGGTGCCGCAGTGCGGCTTTTGCCAGTCTGGGATGATCATGACGGCCGCCGCGTTGCTGCGCAAGAACAGCAACCCCAGCGACGCCGAAATCGACGCCGCGATGACGGGCATTTGCCGCTGCGGCAGCTACCCCCGCATGCGCGAAGCGATCCGCCGCGCCGGCCGGGTGATCCGGGGTGAGGAGCGCATCGCCGCCGCACCGCCGCCGGGCATCCGGCCCGACGACGCTGCTCGCGCCGTCCCGGCGCTGCGCCCGGCGGAGGGAAACTGAACGACAGGCAACAGTCCGGTTCAGCGCTCACTCATCTGATCGGCGGTAATTTCCGATTCATCATCCCGATCGGCCGGGTGCCGCATGGGACATGGATCTGGAGTGTGCCGAAATGAAGAAGACATTCGGAGGATTGCTGATCGCAGCGACGATCCTCACCCCCATCGCGCCCGCCGCCGCTCAGGCGAATGGCGAGCGCATTCAGATTGCCCAGCGCGGCGATCGCGGCGACCAGCGCGGCGATCGCGGTGACCACCGCGGCTCGCGTGGGACCGATGGCCGCCGTGGCGACTGGAACGGCGGCAATCGCGGCCAGAACCGGACCGCCCAGCCCGCACCGCAACCGCAGGCCCAGCCGCAGCAGCGCAATTACCGCACTGACCGGCGCGCGCCGCAGGGGCAGCAGTGGCAGGGACAGCGCAACGATACGCAGCGCGAGCAGCAATGGCAGGGTCAGCGCGGCGAAAGTCAGCGCCAGCAATGGCAAGGCCAGCGCGGCAACACGAGCGACCGCAGCCGAGATCGCAGCGGCCAGCCCGACCGCCGTTTCTATCGTCAGGACAATGACCGGAACGACCGGCGTTACGACCGCAACGATAATCGGCGCTATGACCGGAACGACAACCGCCGGTACGATAACAACCGGCGCTATGATAACGACCGTCGTTACGACAATCGGCGCGGCAGCAACTGGAACCGCGACTGGCGCAGCGACCGTCGCTACGACTGGCGCGGGTATCGCGACCGCAACCGGAGCTATTACCGGATGCCGCGCTATTACAACCCGTACCGGGGCCGCAATTACACGCGCTTCAGCATCGGTTTTTCGCTGGGTTCGCTCTTCTACAGCCAGCGCTACTGGATCAACGATCCCGGCTATTATCGCCTGCCGCCCGCTTACGGTCCCTATCGCTGGGTGCGCTATTATGACGATGCGCTGCTCGTGAACACCTACACGGGCCAGGTGGTCGATGTGATCTACGACTTCTTCTGGTAATATTCCTTTCGGTTATCAGAAGCCAAACTGAAGGGCCGGTTCGTCCGGCCCTTCTTTTATGCACCCTCCCCTTGCCCTCGCGCTCCGGCCGCGCCACGGTGGGCGAAAGACAGGGGAGATATCATGCTGAAGAAAAGCCTGCTCGCCGCCGCAGCGGTTGCCGCCATGCTGGGCGGCGTTGCCGCCGAAGCCAAGACGACGCTCGTATATGCCGCGCGCGTCATCACCGATCCCGACAAGCCCGCGCTTGGCCCGTCGACCGTGACCGTCACCGATGGCCGGATCATGACGATCGAGCCGGGCCGAGCCGCCGCTCCGGCAGGTACCGAATTCATCGATCTCGGCGACAAGACGCTGCTTCCCGGCCTGATCGACCTCCACGTTCATCTGACCGGCGATCCGGGAGGTGATTTCCGCAACGAAGCGGTCGATCCCGACGAATGGGGCGTTGTCGTCGGCGTCAAAAATGCCGCGATCACGCTGCGCGCCGGCTTCACCACGGTGCGTGAGGCGGGGTCGGGGCAATATACCGCCTTCTCGCTGCGCCGCGGTACCGCCGAAGGGTTGATTGAAGGGCCGCGGATCATAGCCGCCGGTGTGCCCTTGTCGATCATCGGCGGCCATGGCGACGTCACTGGCTTCCGCGAAGATGTCCACGCCATACTCGATCAGGGCTATACCTGCACGGGCGCCGTGGAATGCGCCGAAAAGGTGCGCAAGGCATCGCGCGCCGGCGCCGATGTCATCAAGATCACCGCGACCGGTGGCGTCCTGTCGCAGCAGGGCCGCGGCCTCGGTGCGCATTTCTCGAATGATGAACTCGTCAGCATCGCCGATACCGCCCATTCGCTGGGCCTCAAGGTCATGGCGCATGCGCATGGCGAGCGGGGGATCGAGGCCGCCGCCGCCGCCGGGATCGACAGCATCGAACATGGCACCTTCGCCGATGATGCCGCGCTCAAGGTCATGAAGGCCAAGGGCACCTATCTCGTCCCGACCCTCATGGCGTTCGAGGGCGTGCGCGAACGGCTCGGCAAGGGCATCTACACCCCCACTGTCGAGGAAAAGGTCCGCATGACGCTCGGCCGCGTGGGTCAGGCCGTGACGCGGGCAAAGGCGCTGGGCGTGCCGATCGCGTTCGGCACCGACGCCGGTGTGTTCGAACATGGCCGCAACGCTGGCGAGTTCGCGCTGCTCGTCAAGGCGGGACTGACCCCGCGCGAGGCGTTGGCGAGCGCGACGACCACCGCCGCCCGGTTGCTGTCGATGGAAAACGAGATCGGCCGCATCGCACCGGGCATGTCTGCCGACATGATCGCGGTCGATGGCGATCCGCTCGGCGATGTGACGACCCTCGAACATGTGCGCTGGGTCATGGCGCGCGGGCGTATCGCCGACTGACGACAGGAGATCAGGCGGCGCGGTCGATCCGCCCGCCTGTCCGGCGTTCCTTCGCCCCGGCGCCGCCGACCAGCGCGCCGATGTCGACCATTTGTGCAAAACGGACGCCGACGCGGTTCCCGTCGGACCAGCGCGCTTCGGCGTCCATCACCACATCAGCGCCGAATTCGATCAGCAGCGACGTTCCTGCGGGGACATTCCACAAACCTTCAATCAGCGCGCCGCGCGACGACAGATTGCGCACAATCGCTTCATAGCGATAGCCGCCGCTCGCGATCTGGATCGTCCGGAAGGTCCGCATCCGCGCTTCGCGCGCGCTCTTGTAACCCTGCGCGACCGCCTTGCCATTGCCGTCGGCAAGCAAAGCCAGCACTTCCTCGACGGTCATCGGCTTGCCGTAGATATAGCCTTGGACATGGCTGCAGCCGAGGCCGCGGATCAGCGCCAGATCGTCGTGCGTTTCAACCCCCTCGGCGGTGGTTTCCATCTTGAGCGCCGTCGCCAATCCGACGATCGACGAAATGATCGCGGCATTCATGCTGCTGGGATCGGCCGCGCCGAGCACGAAGCTCTGGTCGATCTTGATCTTGTCGAACGGCGCCTTCTTCAGATAGCCGAGCGCCGAGTAGCCGGTGCCGAAATCGTCGAGGGCTAGCCGCACCCCGGTACGCTTCAACCGTTGGAACATCTCCAGATTTTCGGGACTTTCGTCGAGGAAGACACCTTCGGTAATTTCCAGCTCGAGCTGATCGGGACGAATACCCGCGGCCGCGACAGCGCTGAGGATCGTCGCGGGCAATTTTTCATTGGCAAACTGTCGCGGCGACACATTGACGGCAACGCGATACTCCTGCCCCAATCGCGCGATCGTGGCGCAGGCGGTGCGGATGATCCATTCGCCGATCGGGACAATCAGGTTCGATTCTTCGGCGATCGGAATGAACTTCGAGGGGCTGATGACTGCATCGCCGCCCTGTTGCCAGCGGATCAGCGCCTCGAAGCCGCTGATGCGTTCGCTGCAGACATTGACGATCGGCTGGTACAGCAGCTTCAGTTCGTCCTTCGCCAGCGCATCGCGCAACGCATCTTCTATCGCCTTGCGTTCGCTTGCCTGGTTATGCATCGCGTCGGCATAGAAGCGATAAACCCCGCGCCCGGCGTCCTTCGCCGCATAGAGCGCAAGATCGGCGTTGCGCACCACCGCCGACGAGCCGATCCCGTCGCTTTCCGAAATGGCGATGCCGATCGACGATCCGATGCGGATGCGCTCGCCCTCAATCAGAAAGGGCTTGGCAAGGCTCAGGATGATCGCATTGGCGATCCCCGCGAGCTTTTCGACCTGGGTGATCTGGGGCAGCACGATCTGGAACTCGTCGCCGCCCAGTCGTCCCACCTGCCCTTTGTCGCCGACGACCTGCGTCAGCCGCGCCGCGACCTGTTGCAGCAATTGGTCGCCGACCGGATGCCCCATCGTGTCGTTGACCGCCTTGAACCGGTCGAGGTCCATCAGCAGAAGCGCGCAGGGCTGCGCCTGCCCGAGATGATTCTTGAGCGCGCGCTCGAGCAGATCGGTGATGTGCAGGCGGTTCGCGAGGCCGGTTAGCGTATCGTACCGCGCGAGCTGATTGATCTGCTGTTCGGACTTGCGCTTTTCGGTGAGGTCGGTGCCGCTGCCGCGAAAGCCCTGAAAATTGCCGAGCGCGTTCGAAATCGGATGGCCTGAAATCGACCACCAGCGCTCCTCGCCCGCGACCGCTGCCTGGACCGTCAGGTCGTTGAACGGCGTCCGCGACGACAGGCTGAAGCCCAGCGTGCGCTCCTCGCTCTCGTCGGCGCCGCCGCGCTTGCGGATCATGTCGGTAAACGGGCGCCCGAGCAGATCTTCGGCCGGCCGATCGAGCTTCGCCGCGACGGTCGGCGAAATATAGACGAGGTCGCCGTTGCGGTCGGTTTCCCAGAACCAGCCGCGTCCGGCACGCTCGAAGTCGCGCATCAGCCCAAGCGCCCGCTGCTGCTCGCTTCCCGACTGGCGTCGCACGCGCGTCGCGCGCCGCTGATGCCGGACATCCTCGCGCATCATCACGACCAGCATTCCCAGGAAGATGATACCCGCAATCCCGAACGGCCAGGACGCGATACCGACCGCGCCGCCGATCGCGGTGCCGCCGGCAAAGGCAAAGAAGGCGGGACGCACAATCGCCGCCGCGGCCGCGGCTACGAGGACGGTACCAAGCCGGATTGCCGAAAAGGCATCGAGGTGGGACAGCGCGTCAGGTGTCGCGAGCGCTGCGAAGGTGCCGATGGAAACGAAGAATGTTCCTGCGCCGACCAGCGCAAGCGAGGCGGCGGCAAGCGTCGGCAGCCATTCGGTCCGGTGCGGCCAGCGCAAGCGCGAGCATTGCCCGATCACGGTAAGCGCGACATCGCACAGCAGTCCAGCCACCAATGTGGCCCATTGCAGCGGATGCGATAGGAAGCCCGACAGGCCGGGGACGAAAGCGAAAGCGAAGAAGGCCACGGTCCGGCCGATCAGCACATAGTGCCACAGCTGCGCGACGCGCATCATGCGCCCCACGAATTCGGGGGTCTGCAACAGCGATTCGTTGTCGGATGACCCGCCGCTTGCGCCCCGGCTGATGCTGTGCCTAACCCCCAATGTGTTTGCCAATCCCGCTATCTGGTTCCGCCAGCCGCTCTGTCGCCGACGGGGTTTCCAAATCCTTACCGCGGACGGATCGTTAACCCCATTGCTGTGCCAAAATGGAAGGGGTTGGGTTTCGCTTCGCAACGGGTTACACCGGGACATGCCCGCCGTCCGCCTCTTGCCGCCCGATCGCTTTTTCGACCGCCAGCAGTGGGCGGCGATCACCAAGCCCTCCGCCTGGTGCGGTATCTGGCTCGTCGCGCACGGCTGGATCGTCAGCGTCGCTGCCATCGGCCTGGCGGCGTGGAGCGGCAATCCCCTGGCCTGGCTGCTCGCCATCATCATTGTCGGCGGACGCCAGCTCGGCTTTGCGATCCTGATGCACGACGCCGCGCACGGCGCGCTGCACCCCGATCGCAAGATCAACAATTTTCTGGGGCAGTGGCTCACCGGAGCCGCGGTGGGGTCCGATCTGATCGCCTATCGCACCTATCATCTCCAGCACCACAAATACACGCAGCAGGCCGAAGACCCCGACCTTGCGCTGTCCAAGCCATTCCCGACCACCCGCGCCAGTCTGATACGCAAGATCATCCGCGACCTGACCGGACAGACATTTTTCAAACAACGCGTCGCCCAGTTCCGCTTCGCGCTCGTCGGATTGAAGGCGATGCTCCGCGGCGAAAGGGCGGAGAAAAGAGGCGCGAGCACCAAGGCTGGAACGCCGTTCAACAAGCAATCCGACGACGGCGTAACATCGCCCATGATCGATCTTGCCGGCGCGATGACGATCACACGGTCCGTCGGCCGCTTTCTACTCGTTCAAGCCATACTGCTCGCGGCGTCGCTGCTGCTCTACGGCTGGACGCCCTATCTGCTCTGGCTTGCCGGACTGGCGACGACGTTTCAGCTCTATCTGCGCATCCGTAACATCGCCGAGCATGCCTGCACCGCGACGGGAAGCGACGATCCCTTCAGCCACGCGCGCACGACGCACGCCGGCTGGCTGGCGCGCGCGACGGTTGCGCCCTATTGGGTGAATTATCATGCCGAGCATCACCTCTTCATGGGCGTGCCCTGCTATCGCCTTCCGCAAGTCCATGCCGCGCTCGGCCGCGCCGGCAAGCATGATGCGATGACGATCGCGCCGAATTACGCTGCGGTACTGCGTCAAGTTACCGCTGCGGCCTGATCGGCCAGTATCAGCACGCCGTCGGCAAGCCACCGGGCGAGCAGCGCGGCCAGCGTTTCCATCGCGGTCGCCTCCCCAACTTCGTCCACTATATGCGCGCTGATATCCGCGAAACTGGCGCCGCGCCCGATCCGCACCAGCGCAGCCGCCTCAACCCCGGCAAGGCTGCGAAACTGCGGCTGCAGCCCGCTGCGCCACACCAGCACATCGACAGGCGGGTCAAGGACCGCGAGCGCCGGAGGGGCTTCGCCGGCGCCGAGGGCGCTCCACAGGGCGGCGCTGTTATGGTGCATGGTGAGCAGCCGCGCCGAGGGATGCAGCGCTAGGCCGGCCCCGATCCATCCGTCGCCGAGCACGCCGATCGCGCCGGCATCGAGCGGCGATGCGTCGAGCGCGTCGAAGGCGTGGCGCAGGGCCCAGTCCAGCCGGGCAAGTTCGGCCAATTCGCCGTCTTCCGGAAAATGATGCGCGATAAAGCCGGGCAGCGCGGCGCCGTAATAGCGCAGATTTCGGGTCGTCGACGGGTGCGCCTTTACATAGGCGTCGGCGATATGGCCAAATTGCGCATCGCCCAGATAGGCATGCAGCCGCTCGAAATGATCGGCGAGGACGCCGGTCAGGCTCACGCGGTAATTGTTGCGATAAATGCCGATCCGGCGGGCCGCGCCGACGCGCGCGTCATCGACAATCAGGGCTTCGGCATCCGCATCCTCGCCCATGATCGCGGCGAGAAAGCGTTGCTGGATGGCGTGCAGTGCGTCAGCCACCGACCGGCTCCAGCGCCGCCTGCGCCAGCTTGCGGGCCCGTTCGAGTTCGGACAACAACGCCGCCAGCGGCGGAATGTCGTCATCGCGTTCGATCATCGTCGCGACGGGGCCGACCATCGCAATGGCGCGGGCGTAAAGATCCCATACCGCATCGCATACCGCTGCATCGTGCGTGTCGATGACATAATCGCCCATGTCGCTGTGGCCCGCGAGATGGATTTGCTGGATACGCCCGGCGGGCAAGCCGCTCAGATAGTCCAGCGGATCGAAGCCATGGTTACGCGCGCTGACGTAGATGTTGTTGACGTCGAGCAGCAGCAGGCAGTCGGCGCGTTCCGCCATTTCAGCCAGAAAATCCCATTCGCTGCGATCGGAGGCGCGAAAGCTGACATAGCTCGACGGATTTTCGATCAGGATCCGCCGCCCCAGATAATCCTGCACGCGGCCGATATTGTCGACGACGCACTGCAATGTCGGTGCATCATAAGGCAGCGGAAGCAGATCATGGCTGTTATGCGCGTTGATCCCGGTCCAGCACAGATGATCCGAAATCCAAAGCGGATCGACCCGATCGGCGAGCGCTTTCAGCGCTGACAGATAGATGTGGTCGAGCGGCTCGTCGGACCCGATCGACAGCGACACACCGTGCATGACGATCGGATAATCGGCGCGAATCCGGTCGAGCGTCGCCATCGGGCGTCCGCCCGGCACCATATAATTTTCCGATATGATCTCCAGCCACTCGACCGGTTGGCGCCGCGCCAGGAAATCGGGATAGTGGGCGGGGCGCAGTCCCAGACCAAAGCCGGGCGAAGGGATCGCGATCTGCTGATCTTGAGACATGACCGGGCTCGGTTATTCCCTCCCGCACGGAGCCGGAGCGCCGCGCGGGAGGGAATGGCATCAGCCGACGTCGCCGATGACGCCGCCGCCGGTCAGGCACTTGGCGGCGGCCATGGCCTTGAAACCATGGCCCTTGCATTCATTCTGACCCTTGCATTCGTTGGCCGAGGTCTTGCAGTCGGCCGTACCCTTGCAGCTGTTGACGCCATAGCAATGCACGGTGTCCTTGGCGCCGACCGCGGCGCCCGAGCTGCCGGCAGGCGCCGGAGCGGCCAAAGCGGCGCCGGCGAGCGCGAGGGCGGTGGCCGAAGCGGCGATGGCAGCGGCGAATTTCGTGTTGGTCATACTATTCTCCGAAGACGGGATGGAGGGACAATATGTCCGTCCATGCTCCTATATTCGGAGACGCGCGCGCGAGGTTACAGCCGGCGCTATTCGCCCGCCGCGACGAAACGCCCGCCCGCGCGGTCCTTCACCGTGGTCTCGGGATCGAAGATCATGCCGTTCATCGCGACATAGACGCCGGGCGGCAGCGTCTGCACTGCCGCCAGCGCAAAGCCCACATTGAACTCGGCGGCGCTTGCCCGCACCGATGCGGGCTGCATCGCGCCGGTCAGCACAATCGTCTTGCCCGCGATTCCCGCCAGCGCCCGGCCGGTCACGACCATCGTGTCGGTGCCATGCGTGACGAGAACATGTGCCGAATCGCTCGCGGCGACCGCAGCGCGTATCGCCTCGCGGTCGGCATCGGTGAGTTCCAGGCTATCCTTGCGCATCAACTGGGTGACGCGGTGGGGCACATGGACATTATTCTCTCGCAGCATGTCGGGGATCGCCGCCGGGCCGATCTGGAACTCTGACAGCGCGTCGAAATAGACTTTGTCGATCGTCCCGCCGGTGGTGAAGATGTCGATCATGCCAAGGCTTCCGCAATCAGGCGCCGCGTGTTGTCGATCCCGAACAGCGCGATGAAGCTGCCCATGCGCGGACCTGCGCTCGACCCGAGCAGCGTTTCATAAAGCGCCTTGAACCAATCGCGCAGATTTTCAAAGCCATAGGCTTCGTTCTTGCCGATCTCATAGACGATATTCTGGATATCGTCGGCCGACGCATCGGCAGGAAGCGCCGCGAGCCGCCCGTCGAGTTCCTTGAGCGCAGCGCCCTCGCCCCCCACGGGCTTGCGGCGCTTCAGCGTCGGGGCGACATAGTCGCGATTGTACGTTATCGCATTGTCGATCAGCCGGTCGAGTTCGGGCCAGGTCGCCGCGTCGGCGCCCGCGACATATTGACCGAGGTAGCGCCAGATCTGGTCCTTCGCCGCATCGGCGCCCATCACGGCGACAAGGTTGAGCAGCAGCCCGAAGGTCACCGGCAGCACCGCGTCGGGCACATCTTGGCCGCGCGCGACATGGACGTGATGCACGGGGTTACCCAGCTTCTTGTCGGGTTCCTGCGCCGGATAGCTTCCGCGCATCTGCAGATATTCGTCGACCGCCTTCGGGATGACGCCGATATGAAGCTGCTTCGCCGCCTTGGGCTCGCGATAGGCATAGAAAGCCAGGCTCTCTTCGCTGCCATAGCTCAGCCATTGTTCGATCGACAGGCCATTGCCCTTCGACTTCGAAATCTTCTCGCCCTTTTCGTCGAGGAACATTTCGTATATCAGCCCCTCGGGCTTGCGTCCGCCTAGCGCCTTGGCGATCTTGCCCGACTGGATGCCGCTGTCAGTCAGATCCTTGCCATACATCTCGTAATCGACGCCGAGCGCGACCCAGCGCATCGCCCAGTCGACCTTCCACTGCAGCTTGGCACCGCCCGACAGGATGCTGTGGGTGATCGTCTCGCCCTCATCCTCGAACGATACGAGCCCCGCATCGGGATCAACAACCGTCACCGGCACCTGCAGCACGATCCCCGACTTGGGACTCACCGGCAGAATCGGCGAATAGGTCGCGGCGCGCTCGGCACGCAGCGTCGGCAGCATGATGTCGAGAATATCCTGATTGTGGCGCAGGACATTCTTCAAAGCATCGTCGAACGCGCCCGACCGATAGCGTTCGGTCGAGCTGACGAATTCATATTCGAAGCCGAAGCGGTCGAGAAATTCGCGCAGCATCGCATTGTTGTGATGCGCAAAACTCTCATACTTGCCGAAAGGATCGGGAATCGCGGTGAGCGGCCGACCCAGATGCTCGCGCAGCATGTCGCCGTTCGGCACATTGTCGGGAACCTTGCGCAGCCCGTCCATATCGTCGCTGAACGCCACGAGGCGCGTCGGCGCGCCGCCCGTCAGCGTTTCATAAGCGCGCCGCACCATCGTTGTGCGCAGCACTTCGTTGAAGGTGCCGATGTGCGGCAGGCCCGACGGACCATAGCCGGTTTCGAACAGCACCGGCGCGCCGCCCGGCTTGCCGTCGGGATAGCGTTTGATGAGCTTGCGCGCTTCCTCGAACGGCCAGGCCTTGGACGTTTGCGCGGGCTCGCGCAGCGAAGGATAAAGGTGCAAGTCGGTCATCGGGCGCCCATAGCGGCAAGCGCCCCCGAATCGAAAGGCAAAATTGTCCGCACACCGCAAAGGAACCGCGCCAGACATGGTTACGCCAAATTAACCACGTCCGTCCTAGCCTCGGGCCATGACGAGTCCCCACACTCCCATCACCCGCGCTCACAAGCGCACCCCGGTCACGATCGAGGTGGTCGTCAACGGCGTGCTCAACCAGATCGAAGGGCGCATCTGCGACCTTTCGGAAGGCGGCGCCCGCATCGACGGCGCGAGCATGCCGGCGCGATCCCGCTGCGAAATCCACTATGGGGGCCAGGTCGTCTATGCGATCGTCATGTGGTCGGAATTCGACCGCATGGGCGTGCGCTTTCCCTACGAGCTGTCGCACGGACCGCTGTTCAACGCACTCGAACGCGCGCGCGGCGCCGCCAGCGCGCATCCTGCGCAGATATTTCTGTCCAACCGCAGCGCAGGTTTCGGACGGCGCGGGCTGAGCTGAGCGATCAGAAGGGCGCGATGGTGACGCCGTCGCGCTCATTGTCCCAGATCATCGCCATGATACGCCACCCGCGTTCGGGATCTTTGAATAGCTGGATCGAATTGATGCCGCGCCTCTCGGGCAGGGGGTCGTCGAGCGCCGAACGCGCTTCATAAGCACTCCATACGTGCGCCATGTTGCCGAGTACGTCGATCCGCCGCGCAATTTCGAGCTCAAAGAAATCATTCTCGGCAAAGAAGGGCGTCGTATCGCGAGCATAGTCGGCGAGGCCCATGCTACGAAATATCGCGCGGCCATCAGCATCAACGCCCGTTCGTATCTGACGCGCATCGGGATGGAAGCAATTATCCTGGCGCGACCAGTCGCGCGGCCCCTTCGGGCCCGAAATCATCGCATACATTTCGTCGACCACCGCGCCGATCGCAGCCTCTTCACCCATTGTGTCGTCCCTCTCATCAATCGCCCGCCGAAGGATGGTCGTTTTTCACGCCGCTGCAACCCGAAAGCGTGTCATATTGATTGCCCGCCTTGCCGCGTTCGCCTTTTGTGCCTAGCGTGGGGCAATGGCGCCCGATCCGCTCTCCCTCCCCGCAATCCACGCGAGCCATGTCGGCATCTGGATCGCCGACGCCTCGGGCCGCGTCCAGCGCGTCGGACGCGGCGAAGCGATCGCGGCGGTCGCGGCAACTCCGCATGTCCTGCTCGGCGCGACGCTGACAGGCGACCGGCTCGGCTATCCCGAGCTGTCGGGGCTCGATCTGCTCGAACTCTTCGCCTTCCTGTTTCCCGCGCGCTTTGCGGTGCCGACGCCGGCGGGCATCGCCGCCGCGACGGACATCGCCCCGCCCGCTAGCGAAGCCGATGTTGCGGCGTTCCTGCCGCGCGCCGCCGCAGCGATGCTCGATCGCGCGGGCGATGCCGCGTGGCCCGAGCGCGAGGGCGCGTGGCACGGCCTGCAGGCGCTGTCGCGCCAGCGCTGGCCGTGGGCGCCGCTTCTGCAGCCGCGCATCGGCGCGCCCGAACGCAGCGAGCGCTGGCTGTTCGCGCGGCTGCCCGAATGGGAGGAAACTGCCCCGCGCCCGCAGCCGCGCCAGGTAACGGTCAATCCCGACGATGTGACCGCCCGGCTCGACGGGCTCACCGGCGATGGCGCCGAACGCCGTGCGGGACAGCGCGACTATGCCCGCGCCGCCACCGCGATCTTCGAACCGCGCGAACGCCGCGACCGACCGCAGATGCTGGTCGCCGAGGCGGGCACGGGGATCGGCAAGACGCTGGGCTATCTCTCCCCCGCCAAGCAATGGATCGATCAGTCGGGCGGCAGCGTCTGCGTGTCGACCTATACCAAGGCTCTGCAACGCCAGCTCGCGCGCGAGACCGAGCGGCTGTATCCCGATGCACGCACGCACCGCGAAAAGGTGGTGGTGCGCAAGGGACGCGAAAATTATCTCTGCCTGCTCAATCTCGAGGATGCGCTGCAAGGCGGCTTTTCGGGCCGCGCTGCCGTTCTGGCGCAGCTCGTCGCGCGCTGGGCTGCGTATACGCGCGACGGCGACATGGTTGGTGGCGATCTGCCCGGCTGGCTGCCCGCGCTGTTCCGCCGCAACGGCACGACCGCGCTGACCGATCGGCGCGGCGAGTGCATCTATGCGGGCTGCCCGCATTTCCGCAAATGCTTCATCGAACGCTCGACCCGCGCGGCAGCGCAGGCCGACATCGTCATTGCGAACCATGCGCTGACGATGGTGCAGGCCGTCCGGCCCCGCGACGGCGGCGCCCCCGCAACGCGGCTGATCTTCGACGAAGGCCACCATCTGTGGGATGCCGCCGACAGTATGTTCGCCGCTGCTCTCACCGGGCAGGAAGCGATCGAGATCCGCCGCTGGGTGTTGGGGCCGGAGGGCAAGTCGCGCGGCCGCCGCCGCGGTCTCGCGGCGCGGCTGGCCGATGTCGCAAGCTATGACGAGGCTGGCGACAAGGCGATTCACGCGGCGATCGAGGCCGCGGGCCAGCTTCCCGGCGACGGGTGGCTCGCGCGCATTGCCGAGAACGACCCCTGGGGCGCGATCGAGCGGCTGCTCGTCGCCGCACGCGGGCAAGTCTATGCACGCGGCACCGATCCGAAAAATGCCGACAGCGGCTATGGCCTTGAAACCGAACTTGCCGATCCCGGCCCCGATCTGGTGGCGGCTGCCGCCGACGCGAGCGATGCGATCGAGGCGCTGCTGCGGCCGCTGATGACGCTCGGCAAGCGGCTCGACGCGTTGGTCGATGATCCGCCCGACTGGCTCGACGGACAGGCCCGCGCCCGCGTCGACGGCGCCCGCGCCAGCCTCGGCACGCGCATCGACACGCTCGGCGCGTGGCTGTCGCTGCTCGGGCGCGTCGGCGGCCCGGCCGATCCCGACTTTGTCGACTGGCTGGCGGTCGACCGCTTCGACGGGCGCGAATATGATATCGGCCTGCACCGCCACTGGCTCGATCCGGCGCGCCCCGTCGCCGATATCGTCTACGCGCCGGCGCAGGGCGTGCTCGTCACCTCGGCGACGTTGCGCAGCGGCGCGCAGGCGACCGGCGATGCAGGAAGCGGCTGGACTGACGCGGATATCCGCACCGGCGCACGGCACATCGACGGCGGCGTCCGCCATTTCGCGGTCCCGAGCCCGTTCGACTATGCGCGGCAGGCCGAGGTGCTGATCGTCACCGACATCGCGCGCGGCGATCTTCCCGCCCTTGCCGGCGCCTACAGCCGCCTGATTGAAGCATCGGGTGGCGGCGCGCTCGGCCTGTTCAGCGCGATCCGCCGGCTGCGCATCGTCCACGCCCGCATCGCCGACCGCCTTGCGCGCGCCGGGCTGCCGCTCTACGCCCAGCATGTCGACCCGCTCGACACCGGCACCCTCGTCGACATCTTCCGCGCCGATCCGCACGCCTCGCTGCTCGGCACCGACGCGCTGCGCGACGGAGTCGACGTGCCCGGTGAATCGCTTCGGCTGGTGATCATGGAAGGGGTGCCATGGCCACGCCCGACGATCCTTCACGCGGCGCGGCGCGCGGCGCAGGGCGGCGGCGCCTATGACGACGGCGTCATCCGGGCCCGCATCGGGCAGGCGTTCGGCCGCCTGATCCGCCGCGCCGACGATTTTGGACAGTTCGTCATGCTGTCGCCCAGTTTCCCGTCGCGGCTGCTCAGCGCCTTTCCCGCCGGGACGCCCGTCCGCCGCCTGCCACTCGACGAGGCTGTGAACCATGTTGCGGCGGCGAACGGCGAACAGCGAAAAAGAGCGTTTGCTGCCTTTTCACCGTCATGAGTTTCCGGCAGAAGGCAGCGCAGCAAGGCTATTGGGCTTAGGGGCTGGCGCAGCGGCGCAGGGAGAGATTTTGAAGACTTTGACTATCCTGCGTCATGCGAAATCGGGCTGGGACGCGACCGTTGAACGCGACTTCGACCGCCCGATCAACGCGCGCGGCCGTCGCGGCGCCGAACTCGTCGGCCAATATGCACGGCGGCACGCGATGGCGATCGACCGCATCATCGCCTCGCCCGCGGTGCGCGTGACCGAAACGCTCGATCTGTTTCAGCCTGCCGCGGGAATCGACGCAATCGAGCCCGATTGGGACCGCCGCATCTACCTTGCCTCGTCTGCGACGCTGATCGATGTCATCCGCGACATGGGCAAGGACTCGCAGAATTTGCTGATCTCGGGCCATAATCCGGGGCTGGAGGACCTGATCCTCGAACTCGTCCCCGAATCGCCCGACGACGAACTGCGCGCCAAGGTCGAGGAGAAACTGCCGACATCGGCACTCGCCCGCCTCGAACTCGACATCGCCGACTGGCGCGACCTCGATACAAAGAGCGCGCGTTTCGTCGCTTTCATCCGACCCCGCGACCTCGACGCATCACTTTCCCCCGCGATGGACGACGACTGAGGGGATTTGGCGGCTTCGAGATGGGAAGCGGTAATTTTTGACCCAACCTCCAGTATCAACCCTTTCAGGCCTTCGGGCGTGTCACCTCACCGAGCCAATCCCATGCACGTTCAGTGACACCGTTCGCGGTATGCGACTTGTGGCTGGACATGTCGGAAGGTGGATATAACCAGACGTTCCTCGGTGACATGCCTGATGACGTCAATTCGTTGCCCGCCGAATCATAGTCTTTTGTGAAAACCAGATCGCCGTCCATTATCTCCAGTATCTCTTTGATCGCGCCAACGGCAATACGAACGGCACGCTGGTCTTCATTCAACTCGCCCTGCCCAAATCGCCAACCCTCAATATGGGTGTGACTGATTTTCGTCGAAAGCATAATCTCGCTCTCTAGGATATGCGCGTTCAGACATTCCAATGCACTGCAGGGCGACTGCCAAGAATACCTCAACGCACCGTTGTTTAGGCGAATGATCTCAACTTCCCTGGCGGGAAGAAAAATTGCCGCCGCCGGAATGAACAACCGTTCAATACTGTTTGTTGGTTCGAGCGCTTGCATCTGACAAGCATTGCATCTCCTGGTGAAGGGAGTCCTAATTGCCAGGCACGATCGCGATCGTTCCCGGCCGCCCAAATTTCCCAATGCCAGCATAGGCTAACGCGTCGTGAGACCGGGCACGCCCCGATGCGGGTGCAGCGCATAGCCTTCGCCTTTGACTGTGTGCAGCATAGGGAAGTCGAAGCCGCGGTCGATCTTGGCGCGCAGCCGCGCGACATGAAACTCGACGCGGTTAGTACCGGGATCGAAATCGAGCCGCCACACCGCCTTGAGCAGCGCGGCGCGCGACATCGGGCGGCCGGGAACGCGGGCGAGGGGGGCGAGCAGGTCGCATTCGCGCTGCGGCATGCGGATCAGCTTTCCAGCGCGCTCGACGCGGCGGTCGATCAGGTCGATACGCAGATCGCCAGCGCCAAGCTGCCCGGCCGCCATCTGGCTGCACCGGAGCAAAGCGGCGATCCGCGCCGTCACCTCGGGGAGGTTGCAGTGCCAGCCGAGCGCGTCGTCGGCGCCGCCGGAAAGCGCGGTCAGCCGGGCGGCGCGCGAATCGCAATCGGTCAAAACGAACAGCAGCCGGCGTCCTGCGACCGAGCGCGCGAGGCGAACGGCCGCAAGCGGATCGGCCGCCGCGGCGCCAGCCGATGAGCCCAGGAGCAACAGATCGAAACACTGGCCGAGCCAAGGGCGCAGCCCAGCGTCGGGATCGGGCAGGACATCGATCGCATAGCCCGCCGCGACCACCGCCGCGGCGATCCGTGCCGCAACAGCAGGCTCCGGATGATAAAGGGTGACGGGCAACTTCGTGTCGCCTTCTGTCACCTTCCCCGATGGATGCATCGTTCCCCCCTGCCGTGACGCAACTTCTTGTCGCGCCGCCGCCCCACCGGCATTGCACCGCCCCCCTGCTGTGCTAACCGGTTGCCATGACCAGTATTGAATTGCTTGATAGCGCCTTCGCCACCCTGCCCGATCTCGTTCGCGCCCATGCCGCCGAACGTCCCGATGCCGTAGCGGCCGCAGACCCGGCGCGACGACTGAGCTGGTCCGAACTGGATCAGATGGCCGACCGAATCGCCGCGCGGTTGCAGCAGGATGGGCTGGCGAAGGGCGACCGGACCGCGATTGCGGGCCTGAACAGCGTCGAACAGATGGCGGTCATTCTCGGCACGCTGCGGGCCGGCGGCGTCGCCGGGCTGATCACCAACAGCGCGACGGGCGAGCAAATGGCAGCGATGATCGCCGATACCGGCGCGCGCCACCTCTTCCTCGACAGCGCGGCGTCCGCAAGCCTCGAAGGCCAGACGGTCACAGCCAGCGATCGCCTCGCGATGGACGGCAGCGACGTCGGCGTCGCGCTGGTCGAATGGATGGCGCCCGCAGGCACCACACCTGCAGCGGTCCCGATCGATCCGCTCGACGGCTTCAACATCATCTATTCGTCGGGGACGACCGGAACGCCGAAAGGGATCGTCCACAGCCACGCGATGCGCTGGCAGCACATCCAGCGCGGTGTCCCGGCCTATGGCCCTAACGCGGTGACGATCCTGTCGACGCCCCTCTATTCGAACACGACGATGGCAAGCTTTCTGCCCACGGTCGGTTCGGGCGGTCAGGTCGTGCTGATGAAGAAGTTCGATGCCCGCGGGTTTCTGGAACTGGCAGAGCGCGAACGCGCCACGAACACCATGCTCGTTCCCGTCCAGTATCGCCGCATCATGGCGCTCGAAGATTTCGACCGTTTCGACCTGTCCAGCTTCGTGATGAAATATTGCACCTCGGCGCCCTTCGCCGCCGCACTCAAGGCCGATGTGCTGAAGCGCTGGCCAGGCGGCCTCGTCGAAATCTATGGGATGACCGAAGGCGGCGCGGCCTTCATTCTCGAGGCGCATCAATTCCCCGACAAGCTGCACACCGTCGGCAAGCCCGCACCGGGCCATGTCGCAAAGGTCATCGACGAAGAGGGGCAGGAACTACCGCAAGGGTCGGTCGGCGAAATCGTCGGTCGCAGCCCGGCGATGATGACCGGCTACAACAACCGTCCCGATGCAACCAAGGCGATGCACTGGCACGATGCGGAGGGGAATCTCTTTTATCGTCATGGCGACATCGGCCGCTTTGACGAGGACGGTTTCCTGACACTGATGGACCGCGCCAAGGACATGATCATTTCGGGCGGGTTCAACATCTTCCCGAGCGACCTCGAGGCGATCCTGCTTGCCGACGAGCGCGTGGTCGAGGCGGCGGTGGTCGGCATGCCGAGCGAGGAGTGGGGAGAAACCCCCGTCGCTTTCGTTGTGCTGAAACCCGGCACCGATGCAGAAAGCGTGCGCGCCGATTGCAACGCCAAGGTCGGCAAGACCCAGCGGCTGAGCGCGATCACCACCGTCGACGAACTGCCGCGCAGCCCGATCGGCAAGGTGCTGAAGCGCGAATTGCGCGACGCCTACGCCCGATAGGCGGGCCGCGGGTCGTTCAGATGGGGCTTGGCTGGCTCAGCGCAGTGCAGCCGCCAGCCGCTCCCGCAGTGCCACCAGCGCCGCCACCGGAATGCCCTTCGCTGCGCTGTGCGTCGCCCGCGCGACCGGGACATCGCGGGGTGTCGCGGCAGCGCCGTCGGGTTCCGACGACAGCGCCTTGCGGGCGCCATCGACCGTATAGCCCTTGACGTGAAGCAGGTGATGGATGCGCTCCGCCAGCGCAATATCATCGGGCCGGTAATAGCGCCGACGGCCCGACCGCTGGAGCGGCCGAAGCTGCGGAAAGCGCGTTTCCCAGTAGCGCAGGACGTGGGTCGGCACCCCGATGCGGTCCGCGAGCTCGCCAATGGCAAGCATCGCTCCGACCGCCTTGCCGTCCCCGTTGCGGCTATCGTGATCGCCCATCGGATACGACCGGCTTATTTGCCCGCAACGCGGGCGCGCATTGCCTGGCTGGCGCGAAAGGTCATCACCCGGCGCGGGAGGATCGGAACCTCTATCCCCGTCTTGGGATTGCGACCGACGCGTTCGGCCTTGTCGCGCAGCACAAAGGTGCCAAAGCCCGAAATCTTCACATTCTGGCCCGCGGCCAGCGCGTCCGACATATGCGCGAGAATCGATTCGACGATCGTCGCCGATTCGTTTCGCGACAGGCCGACTTGCTGATTGATGCGCGCGGCAATGTCGGCGCGGGTAAGCGTTCCTGCTGTCATAATTAACCCCTCCCCTCCTGAAGCGGATGCACAAGAGGAACCCAGACAGCCCCCACCGTCGCGAGTCCCGGGATTATATGTAACAAAAGCGAATTAATCCGCCAAACTTAAACGGATGGAGCGTGGAGTTGATGCGACGAGCGTCGAACGCCCGTTCGTGGACTGCAAAAACTAGACGCGCAGGACCGCCGCACCCCAGGTAAAGCCGCCGCCCATCGCCTCCAGCACGACCAGATCGCCGCGCTTGATGCGCCCGTCGCGTACCGCAAGATCGAGCGCCAGCGGGACCGACGCCGCCGACGTATTCGCATGCTGATCGACCGTCAGCACGACTCGGTCGGCGGGCAGGCCCAGCTTTTTCGCGGTTGCGTCGATGATGCGCTTGTTCGCCTGATGCGGAACGACCCAGTCGATATCCTCCGCCTTCAGCCCGACGTCGGCCAGCACCTCGCCCAGCACACTGGCAAGATTGGTGACGGCATGGCGGAACACTTCGCGGCCCTGCATCCGGACATGGCCAACGGTGCCGGTGGTCGAGGGACCGCCATCGACATAGAGCATGTCGCAATATTGCCCCTCGGCGTGCAGCCGCGTCGCGAGGATGCCCTGGTCGTCCGCCACGTCCTTTGCCGACAAGATCACCGCCCCCGCACCGTCGCCAAACAGGACGCAGGTCGTGCGGTCCTCCCAGTCGAGGATGCGACTGAAGGTTTCGCTGCCGATCACCAGCGCATGTTCGGCCGCACCGGTGCGCAGCATCGAATCGGCGACCGAGACGGCATAGAGAAAGCCCGAACAGACCGCCGCCACGTCGAACGCGATGCAGTCTGGCGCGCCGAGGAGCGCCTGGACCTTGGTGGCGGTGGCGGGGAAGGTGTTGTCGGGCGTCGCGGTCGCGACGATGAGCAGGCCGATGTCCGCAGGCGACAGACCCGCCGCCTTCAGAGCCTCGCGCGCCGCATCGGCGCCCAGCGTCGCTGTCGTTTCATCGGGTTCGGCGATATGGCGAAAGCGGATACCGGTGCGTTCGACGATCCATTCGTCGCTGGTATCGACGCGTTCGGCCAGTTCGGCGTTGGAAACGCGGGTGCGCGGGAGCGCCGAGCCGGTGCCGGCGAGGACAGCGCGCCGGGTCATGCCGCGGCGTCGCTGCGGAAATTGGCAAGATCCTCGGTCACCTGGCGTGTAATGTCCTTTTCGACGAGTTCGGCGCACAGATGCACCGCGTTCGCGACGCCCTTTGCATCGGCGCTGCCGTGGCTCTTGAGTACCACGCCGTTGAGGCCGAGGAATACCGCGCCATTGTGATTATTGGGGTCGAGATGGTGGCGCAGCAGTTCGGTCGCCGGCCGCGAGATCAGAAAACCGATCTTCGACCGCACCGAAGAGGTGAAGGCGCGCCGCAGCAGATCGGTCACGAACCGCGCGGTGCCTTCGATCGTCTTGAGCGCGATATTGCCCGAAAAACCGTCGTGGACGACGACGTCGACATTGCCGCGCGACAGCTTGTCGCCCTCGATGAAACCCGCGAACTCCATCGGCAGCCCGGTGGCATCGCGCAGGATCGCGGCGGCGTCGCGAATTTCGTCGGTGCCCTTGAGTTCTTCAGTGCCGATATTGAGCAGCGCGACGCGCGGACGCTCCAGCCCCATCGCGGTGCGCGCATAGGCAGCGCCCATGACCGCGAACTGGACGAGGTTGTTGGCGTCGCAGTCGGTGTTCGCGCCGAGATCGAGCATGACGACGTCATTGTCGCCGAGCGACGGCAGCAGTGCCGCGAGCGCCGGCCGGTCGATGCCGGGCATGGTGCGCAGCGCCAGCTTCGACATCGCCATCAGCGCGCCGGTGTTGCCCGCCGAAACGGCGCCGCCGGCATCGCCGCGCTTCACCGCATCGATGGCGAGCCCCATCGAGCTGCCGCGGCCACTCCGTAGCGCCTGGCTGGGCTTGTCCTCGCCGGACACGACCTTGTCGGTGTGGATGATGTCCGACGCGGCGCGCAGATTGGGGTGATTGTCGAGCGCAGCCTTGATCTGCTGCTCGTCGCCGACGAGCAGAAACCGCAGGCCATCGTGCCGGTGGCGCGCCATGGCCGCGCCGGCGAGCATCACGCGCACGCCGACGTCACCGCCCATCGCATCGATCGCGATTCGCGGTGTAAGGCTCATACCAACGCCCTCCGGCTAATGCTTAGGCGCCAGCCGAAACCACTTCGCGGCCGTTATAATGGCCGCAGGCGTTGCAAAGGTTGTGCGGACGCTTCAGTTCGCCGCAGTTCGGGCATTCCTGATAGGCCTCGACCTTCAGGCTGTCGTGGCTGCGACGCATGCCGCGCTTCGAGGGCGAGGTTTTTCGCTTGGGGACGGCCATTTTAAATCCTGCATTCTCAAATGTTTATACGAATCGGCAAACCCGGTGTTGTCACCCCCCGATGCCGGGGAATGACTGGCCCGCCCGCCGCGCCGAAAACCATAACTGCCTTGGAACTGCAGTATAATCTTCCGCCGGAAGGTGCCTCAACGCCTGATGGTGTCGGGTGCCGGATCGGGCGCGGCTATAGCGTTTTTGCCCGCAAAGGCAACCCCCTCGCCGCGCGTCGGAGTACGGACGGATGCTCCTTCCCCGTCCCCCCTTGCCGCAGACGCGCGCCGGTGCCACATCTGCACCCGGTCGCGCCAGCACGAGCGCCGGCCGATAACAAGAGGGGGAATTTCATGTTCATGTTGCCGATCAGCCTGACCATCGCCGCGGGCGCCGCCCTGCTCAATCTCTGGCTCGCGACCCGGGTCGGGCGCGTGCGTGGACAGGAAAAAGTCTCGATCGGCGACGGCGGCAACGACAGGCTGATTCGCCGCATGCGCGCGCAGGCCAATTATGTCGAGAATACGCCCTTCGTCCTGATCCTGCTTGCGCTGATCGAACTGGGGATCGGCTCGTCGATCTGGCTGTGGGCGGTGGGCGCGCTCTATCTCGTCGGGCGCATCCTGCACGCGATCGGCATGGACGGCATGATGTGGGGCCGCATGGTGGGCACCGTTATCACCATGCTGACCCTGCTCGGGCTTGCGATCGCCGCACTGCTGTCGGTCTATCTGACCCCGACGAAATTCGTCAGCACCGAAGTCACCGAAACCGTTGCCATCCAGCCGCAATAGAATGACGCAAGCGGGGCGGCCGCTTCAGCCGCCCACAACGCCGTCGGCGACATAGGGATTGGTGCGCCGTTCCTTCGCAAAGCTGCTGTGCGGACCATGGCCGGGCAGGAAGATGGTATCGTCGCCGAGCGGCCACAGCTTGCCGGTGATCGAATCGATCAGTTGCTGGTGATCGCCGCGCGGAAAATCGGTGCGGCCGATCGACCCCTGGAATAGCACGTCGCCGACGATCGCGAGCTTCGAGGGGCCATGATAGAAAACAACGTGGCCGGGGGTGTGACCGGGGCAATGGATGACGTCGATCGTCAGATTGCCGACCTTCACCGTATCGCCATCGACCAGCCAGCGGTCGGGCTCGAACACCTCGCCCGTCATGCCGAAGCGCGCGCCATCCTCGCCCAGCCGCTCGATCCAGAAACGATCGTCCTCGTGCGGCCCTTCGACCGGCACGCCCAATTCCCGGGCGAGCACCCCCGCCTGCCCGCAATGATCCATATGACCGTGGGTGACGAAAATCTTTTCGACCTCCACCCCCGTCTGCCGGATCGCCTCGCGCAGCTTGGGCAGGTCGCCGCCGGGATCGACGAGCGCCGCCTTGTTGGTTTCGGTGCACCACAGGAGAGTGCAATTCTGCTGAAAGGCGGTGACCGGGATGATGGCGGCCTTGAGCGGCGGGTTGGGAGCGTTCATGCTCGCAGATGTGGGGAAATGCCGCGCAAATGGCAAGCAGGCGCGAGCCCTGAAGAAGAGCCGCCCGCGACCGATGCCGCTGCGTCAGGACTTGAAGGTTCCCGAACAGTCCCCATTTATCCGGTGCGGGCCGGGCCCCTCTGGCGATCCCAGGATCGTGATGTCGGACCGCATCGAGCGTGCTCGGTGCGTGATCGGCCATGGCCTTCGCTCTCCGCGCATCCTCGATGGATCGAAATCTTTCCACGAGGTGACCATGACATCTGCCCACAATATGCCCTGCCCCATCTGCAAGGTTCCGCTCGCGATGAGCGACCGGCAAGGCGTTGAAATCGACTATTGCCCGCAATGCCGCGGGGTATGGCTCGATCGCGGCGAACTCGACAAGATCATCGAACGGAGCGCTGCCGAAGCCGCGCCCCGCCCGGCAGCGCCGCAGGCCACGCCGCCGCCAGCTTACGGCCATGGCAACGACTATCGCCGCGGCTATCCCAAGCGGCGCAAGTCATTCCTGGAAGAATTGTTCGACTGATTCCCGGCGACGGGCGCGCCATTCGGATGGCGCGTCCGTCGTACTTTAAGCCGACGGCGAATACCCGGCGACTGGCTTGGCGCCCTAGCGCAGCGTCATTGTGTCGCCTTCGACATTCACCGCAGCGAGCTTTGCAAGATAGCTTTGGCCGAGCAGCGACACCCCCATGTTGGCATCGACCACTGCCGCCTCGACATTGCGGATCGTGATGCCGTCGACCTCGACACTGTCGAGAAGGACCGTCCGCATCGGCACGGTGCCACCCGCGGTCTGGGCGGTGCCGCCGATCGGCAGACGGTCGACATCGATGCCGATCGCCTCGGCATCGTTCCGCGTCAGCGCGACGAGCGATGCGCCGCTGTCGACCAGCATGCGAACCTGCCTGCCCTGGACACGGGTGTCCGCATAGAAGTGCGAATCGGATGCCCGCCGGATCCGTACTTCGCTGGGCCGCGAGGCGGCGTCGCTGGCAGTCACGGCGGCCTTATCGCGCGCGCCGGTCGTCCAGTTGCTCTCGCCGGCATAAGGATCCACAGGCGCTTCGGGCACATCGGCGACCTGCCGGCCGGCGATGCTCGCCATGCCGATCGATATGCCCGCGATCCCGGCTACCAGGGTAATGAAACGCCTCACCATGCCCGGTTTATTCGCAAATCGGGGTTGGAGAATGGTTAAATGGCGCCGCGATTTTGTGGTTCGGCAAGACCGCCTTCCGCCTGATCGATGAAGGCGCGCCATTGCGGCTCCCCGCCGCGGATGCTGTAGGAGATCCGCGCGCAGGCATAGGGGCGTCCCGGCCGGTTGTCGGCATCGAAGGCGGCGATCGGCCACAGGCGTTCGGCATCGACACGATCGGACCAGCACACGATCGCCTCGGCCTCCTGTCCCGCATCGACCAGCGCCCGTTCGCCCGCATCGAGCGTGGCCGCGTCCCAACCCAAAATCACGCGCTGCAGCTTCGCCGGAGCGCGCAACGCCGATGCAAAGGGGCTTGCCTGCGCGCCGAGCAGGCGCTCGACCCGCGCGCGGTCGGCGGCGGTCAGCCAGCGCCCGCCAAGCAACGGCACCCATTGCTTCGGATCGCCCGAGCGCAACGCGGGAAACAGCGCATCGGCCGCCGCGGCAAAGCGCGCCGTCCACGGCGAATCCGCAGCAAGCGGGCGAAGCTTCCATGCAGCCGGCGCGACGTCGGCGCGCAGTCGCCGTTCCACCGGCCGGTCACGAACCCTGTCCGCCCCCACGATGTCGAGCGTCGGCGCCGCTTCGGCCGCGCATTGCACGCCCGTGCAGCGCGCCGTCAGCGCGGTCAGGTGCAGCCATTGGGGCATCGACGCACGCGGCGCACCGGAATTTCCCGCATCGACAAATTCGCGCGAGGCCGGGTCGAAGACCATCCGCGCGGGCCCGCCGCGCATAGGGCGGCCCGGTACGTCGCCGCGATAGGCAATCGACACCCCGGCATAGATGGCGCCCACATCGGCGTAGAGGCGGCCGTTCCACGCGATGGCCTCGAGCTGCACGCAAAGCCCCGGCTCCGCCGCAGCGGCTTCGGCCAGCGTCATCGTGCGCGCATGATCGTCCGGGCAGGAGGCCGGACCGGCGGCGGCCAGCGCGGCGGGAGCAAGCAGGGCGAGCGGCGCGATCATCATTCCCCTCTACCCCGCCCGCGCTGCACCGGTCATGAACCGGGCGAAAGAAGGGCGCTGTGCATCCAGGCGGGTGCTTTCGCCGGATCAATGCCCTCGACGCGCCGATGCTCCACCGACCAGCCGAGTTCGGGATAGGCAATGACCTGACGCTTTTCGTCGGCTTCGGCGATCGGCACGACTAGGAGTCGGCGATTGACCTTCTGCCGCCAGTTCATCCGCGCGGTATTTTCCTGTCCGACGTAGCAGCCCTTGGTAAAGCTGACGCCGTTCAATTCGGCGGCATTGCATTCGAGCCACAGCGTCGTGCCGTCGCCGAGTTCGGCCTGCCCTTCGGTGACGCCGAGCGCCAGGCGGTGCGCGCGCCATGCCGCCTCGACGCCCGCCGCGCCGCCTTCGTCGGCGGGAGCGAGCCAGCGCTGCCCCAATTCGGCAAGCCGCGGGTCGATGACGCCAAGATCGCCCTCGGGCGCCCAGTGAACCCGCAAAACCTCCTCGCGCTCGATCGTAATCGCGCGGCGCAGGCGATAGAGCGTCAGGCGCCGGGTCAGATCGTCCGCTGCCGCCGCCTCGCAATCGATCAACACATCCGCCTCGTCGGCCCAGATCAGAAAATCGAACAGCGCCTTGCCCTGTGCGGTCAGCAGCGCCGCCCAGACCGGCAGATTGCCCGACACATCATTGGTGACAAGGCCTTGCAGAAAGCCGCGGACATCATCGCCCGACAATCGGATCAGCGCGCGGTCGTTGAGGGTGGTATTGGCCATGCCGATAATTTAGGGGCGGGGCAGCCAAAGCCAAGCCACGATTTGCCCGAGGGCCCGCCATGACCGATCGCCTGACCATACGCCGCCCCGACGACTGGCACGTCCATCTGCGCGATGGCGCGATGCTGGCGCATGTCACGCCCTATACCGCACGCCAATTCGCGCGGGCGATTGTCATGCCCAATCTGTCGCCGCCGGTGACGACCGTGGCCGAGGGCCGCGCCTATCGCGAGCGGATCGTCGCAGCGATCCCCGCGGCGCTCGATTTTACCCCGCTGATCGTCGCCTATCTGACCGATGGCACCGATGCGGAGGAAATGGCGCGCGGGCACGCCGAGGGCGTGTTCACCGCCGCCAAGCTCTACCCCGCGCATGCAACGACGGGCAGCGCCCACGGCGTGACCGATGTCGCGAACATCATGGGCGTGCTCGAACGCATGGCCGATATCGGCATGCCGCTCCTGATCCACGGCGAAGTCACCGACCATGACGTCGATATCTTCGACCGCGAGGCGGTATTCATCGATCGCACGCTCGCACCGCTCGTCGCGCGGCTGCCCGAACTCAAGATCGTGTTCGAACATATCACGACGGCGGAGGCGGCGCAGTTCGTCGCCGGTGCGCCCGCCAATGTCGCCGCGACGATTACGCCGCAGCATCTTCACATCAACCGCAACGCGATGCTGGTCGGCGGCATCCGTCCGCACGCCTATTGCCTGCCCGTCGCCAAGCGCGAGCATCACCGGCTCGCGGTGCGCGCCGCCGCGACCTCGGGCTCGCCCAAATTCTTCCTCGGCACCGACAGCGCGCCGCACGCGGTGCATACCAAGGAAGCGCCGTGCGGCTGTGCCGGCATTTTCAACGCCCCCTTCGCGCTCGAAAGCTATATCGCGGCGTTCGACGAAGACGGCGCGCTCGACCGGTTCGAGGGTTTTGCGAGCGAACATGGCCCGCGCTTCTATGGCCTGCCGCTCAATCAGGGCACGATCACGCTCGAACGCGGCGCGACCGTGGTTCCCGACCGGATCGGCGATGTGGTGCCGTTCCATGCCGGAGAAACGCTCGGCTGGCGGATCGTCTAAACCCTAGGCGATCTCATAGGCCCTAGGCGATCTCGACCATCCGGTCGGCGCGCATCTTGCGCCACATGTCGAAACTGAACACCGCAATGCTGATCCAGATCAGCAGGAAGCACGCCAGTTGCACGGGCTTCAGCGGTTCGGCGAAGACGAACAGGCTGAGCAGGAATTGCAGTGTCGGCGCCAGATACTGGACGAAGCCGAGCGCTGCATAGCTCATCCGCCGCGCGGCGGTGGCGAAGAGGAGCAGCGGCACCGCGGTGACGATTCCCCCGGCCATCAGCAGCAGGCTGATTTTCGGGTCCGATCCGAAACCGCGCCCGTCGCCGATCCACAGATACCAGGCCGACGCCGCGAGCGCCAAGGGCATGAGCAGCGTCGTTTCGATCGCGAGGCCGGGCAGCGAGCCCACGGGCACCACTTTTCGCAGCAGCCCATAGAGGCCGAAACTGAAGGCGAGCGTCAGGCTGATCCACAGCGTGTCGAGCGCACCGCCGAGCAGGATCGCCACCCCGACGGCGGCGATCGCGACCGCCACCATCTGCAATCGCGACAGGCGCTCGCCCAGGAAGACCATTCCCAGCATCACATTGACGAGCGGATTGAGATAATAGCCGAGGCTGGCGGCGAGGACATGATCGGTGAAGATCGAATAGATATAGACGAGCCAGTTCACTGCGATCAGCAGCGCGCTCGCCAACAGCATGCGCAGCACTCGCCAATCGCGCAAGGCGACAAGATAGTCGGCGATCTGCCGCCGGAATGCCATGATGAAGAAACAGAGCGGCAGCGACCAGACGATGCGCTGCGCCAGCACCTCGACCGGCGGCACGCTCGCAAGCAGCTTGAAAAACAGCGGGACGAAGCCCCAGATGCCATAGGCGGCGAGCGCGAAGGGCAAGCCGTTCTGCTGGCTCTCCGACGGAGCGGCGGGCGCTGACATTCTATGCGCGCTTAGAGCAGACCGCCGCCGAGCATCAGCCGGACGACGCCGACGACGATCACGACGATGTTCAGATTGCGCCCGCTCGTGCGGCTCGACATCGCACCAAGGGCGAGCCCGACCACGGCGATCGGGATGATGACCCAGTTCGCCCAGCCCAGAAACGGAATGAACGCGGGGATCGCGAGAATCAGCGCGACCAGACCGATGAAAATCGAAGCAATGTTCAGCATTTCCAATGTTTCGCACGCCGCCGGACGGCGGACAAGTGCCTTTCGGTTCGTCGATGACAGCACTCATTTCGTCTTGTTGCCGAAGGTTCATGCAACGCTGTGCGGACCCTTCTCGTTGTTTCGGGTGAAGCGCTCGTTCCTGAACGGTCGAGGCGCGAACCAGGAAAGGACAGGATATGGCTATTCTTACCAAAGGCATGATGGGCGCAATTGCGGCCGCCAGTGTCGTCGCGACCGCCCCCGCCTATGCCGGCATGGCAAGCGCCGTTCCGGCGCAGGGCTTGCACAAGAGCGAAATCACCGCTGACTTTTACAAGCGCAAGCATCACGACCGTCGCTATTATGCGAGCCGCGACCAGCGCGTCGGCGCCAACACGCGGATCTGGCGCGGTAACGACGGCCGATATTACTGCAAGAAGGACAATGGCACCACCGGCCTGCTGATCGGTGCCGCGGTCGGCGGCCTTGCCGGTCACGAAATCGCTGGCCGAGGCGACAAGCTGCTCGGCGTGGTTCTCGGCGCAGGCGCCGGTGCGCTCCTCGGCCGCGAGATCGACCGCGACAAATATCGCTGCCGCTAATTGACAGAAACCGTCCGGGTGCGGGTCCGAGACCCCTCCATCCGCACTCTGTGATGGCGAGGGCGTCGGTTCGAACCGACGCCCTCAAGGCCGATCGCGCGTTCGCGGTGCGTGTTTCAGCTTGCCCGCCAGCCTCCTTTCTCCCAGAAGCGATGGCCACTGCTGCGGGAGATTATCGATGCTAAACGGCCCTCTGCTCGTTACCGAGCGGCTGATCCTCCGCCCGCCCGCGACCGAAGATTTCGACGCCTTCGCCGAAATGTGCGCCGAAGAAGACACGATGACCTTCATCGGTGGCAGCTGCGCCCGATCGCAGGCGTGGCGCCAATGGTGCACGCTCGCGGGGGCATGGCATATCCGCGGCTTTTCGATGTTTTCAGTCCTCGAACGCGCAAGCGGCGAATGGGTCGGGCGGCTCGGCCCGTGGGAGCCCGACGGCTGGCCCGCGCCCGAGATTGCCTATGGCGTGCGCGCCAAATTCGCCGGGAAAGGCTATGCGTTCGAGGGGGCGGTCGCCGCCTGCGACTTCGCGGTCGAATTCCTCAAATGGCCCGAGCTGATGCACAGCATCGCCCCCGACAATGTCCGCTCGCAGGCGCTGGCCAAAAGGCTGGGCGCGACCAACAGCGGCCCGACGCACCTCCCCGCCCCGTTCGAACAGACCCGCGTCGACGCCTGGACGCAGAGCGCCGAAGCATGGCGGGGCAAACGCAAGGAGTTCCAGCCATGAGCGATCGTCACATCGACCCCGAACGCGCGCAGTTCGACACTTTCAAGGCATTGCCGCGCGATACGCCGATCCACATGCTCAATCTCGTCCGCTTCAAGGACAGGGCGACCTATCCGGACGATCACCCCCTCGCCGGCAAGGCACTGACCGGCGCGGAAGCCTATGCCAATTATGGCAAGGACAGCAGCGCCGTTTTTTCGCGCGTCGGCGGCAGTGTCGTTTGGAGCGGCATGATGGAGGCGATGGTGATCGGCCCAGCAGATGAACATTGGGACGCGATGTTCATCGCCCGCTATCCGAACAGCGGCGCCTTCATGGAAATGGTCACCGATCCGGTCTATCGTCAGGCGGTTGTCCACCGTCAGGCGGCGGTCGAAACCTCTCGCCTGATCCGCTGCGCGAGGAATCCGTCTCGGTCCGAGACAGTTTTCGGCTAACAAAGTCTTACCAATTAACGCTTTTTGCTCACATCTTCTTAACCAGCTTCCGGCAAGTCCGGGTGAGAGATTAAGGGAGTGTTAGCAATGATCGTCCGGGGAAAATGGCTGATTGCCGGCCTGCTGATGGCCGCGGCCCCGCTCGCGGGGTGCCGCGACAATCCGCAGGCAAAGGCCGACCTCAATCCGCTCGACGACGGGCTGACCAATGAAGACCCCGCGCTGAAGGGCGCGCTCGAAGACAAGATCATGGTTGACCCCAAGCTGGCCGGGCAGGCGAACCGTAATGCGGCGACGCCGGGCAACCAGCCCGTCGACGGCGGCGTTCCGGGCGTAGCGAGCGGCAAGGCGGCCGCGGCGGCCGAAGCGGCGGCGGCGCAGGCTGCGGGCAAGCTGCTCACCGCGCCCAAGGCGCTGCCGTTCGAGGAAGGTTGCAACGGCGATTGCGCCGCCAAGCGCCCGGTCACCATCGGCGCGCTGGCGCGTGAACAGCAAAAGGGCAGCTGCGACGCCAAGCTGACCTACGGCAACCAGTGGGCCGACCGTCTGCCGCCAGCGTTCAAGCTCTATCCGCGCGCGACGCTGCGAGAGGCGGCGGGGGTGGCCGGCGGAAAATGCAACATCCGCGTCGTCAATTTCCAGACCGCCGCCTCGATCCAGGGCGTTCTCGACTATTATCACACGATGGCGGTGCGTGCGGGTTATACGAGCGACCACCGCGTGCGCGGCAACGAACATATTCTGGGCGGGACAAAAGGCGACCTCGCCTATGTCCTGTTCCTGCGCACCGACGGCGGGATGACCGACGTCGATCTGGTGGCATCCGGCGGCAAATAACGCCGCGTTCCCGAACCAACAAAAAGCCCCCGGGATCGCTCCCGGGGGCTTTTTGTTGGCCGGTGGCCAGAGCGGGTCGGTCAGACCTTGTCGCCGAGCGCGCCCTGCACCTTGCCTTTGATGTTCTGGGCTTCGCCCTTGCGTTCCTGAAGGTCGCCTTCGGCGCGCAGGCGTTCATTGTCGGTCGCCTTGCCGATCGCCTGTTTGGTGTTGCCGATCGCTTCGTTCGTCAGGCCTTTCGCCTTTTCCGTCAGTTCGCCCATGGGGAGTCTCCTTTGCTGCAAAGAGGCGATCGCGCCTCTCGTCAAATCAACGACTTGCCACCCCTCATTGTTCCTTGGTCGCGGGACGAAACGAGACGAAGCGTCGACCGAGGGGCTTAGGCTGCACGCGCGTCCCGCTGCTGCATGAGCAGCGCGCGCAGGCCCATCCGAACCGGCGGCAGCGCGCCAAGCCGCAGCGCCGCATGGCGGAGCGCCATCGCCGGATGGCGGTTGTCGGTGAAGAGGCCAACGATCGCACGCGTCGCCTGAAACAGCGGCCAGGTCTCGGCACGATGCGCGGCAGCGTAGCGCGCAAGGCGGCGCGCATCGCCGACATCATCCGCAAACGCCAACAGCTTCGCGAGCCGGACCGCGCCCGCCAGCCCGAAGTTGAAGCCATGGGCGGTCACCGGATGCATGCCCACCGCCGCATCGCCGATCAGAACCGCACGCGGCGCCGCAAAGCGATGCGCGAAGGTCGTCGTCAGCGGATAGGCATGAAAATCACTCGCCAACGCGACCGCGCCCCATCTGCCGCGCGTCATCGCCGCAATCCGGCGCGCCTTTACCTCGCCGGATTCGGCCATGAAGGTATCGGCGGCTTCGGGCATCAGGGTGATGACTGCCGACGAAAGCCCCTCCCCCAGCGGCAGCATCGCCAGCGTGTGGTGCCGGGCGAACCATTCGGTCGCGACGCCCGCCTTGCAGGGCGCGTGACCTACCCGGCCGACGAGCATCGTCTTGCCGACCGGCCCGACGTCCACGCCGATGCCGAGCTGGTCGCGTATCGCCGAAAAGCGCGAGTCCGCCGCGACCAGAAGATCGGTCTCGATCACAGCGCCATCGGCAAGGGTCACGGTGGCGCCGCCGCGCCCTGCCTGAACGCGCTCCACCGCGCATCCCGCGCGCAGATCCATATTCGCCTGTCCCGCAACGCTTTCGAACAGCGCCCGGCGCAAATGATGGTTCGACACGAGATTGCCGAGCGGCCGCGCGTCGTCGGCCCCCGGATCGATCCGCATCGCAAACCGCGCCCGGCCGCTCAGCACCTCGGCGCGGTCAAGGCGGTGAATGTCCGCCGCCGGAATCCGCGACCAGGCATCCAGGTCGCGCAGCGCGCGTTCGGACCGATGCGTCAGCGCAATCTCGCGCCCGTCGAAGCGCGGTTCGGCCAGTGCGGCAAGCGGCGCGCGCTCGATCAGCGTAATCTCGGCGGGCGTGTCCGCCAGCGCGCGCGCGAAACTCAGCCCCGCCGGTCCCGCCCCGACGATGACGATCCGGCGCCGCGTGCCACCCATGCCCATGCCTCCTTGTCAGAGACACGGGCATGGCAGCGCCGCGCGGGCGGCGCATTGCGCTGGATCAATATCAGATGAGCCCGGCGAGCGGGCTCGACGGATCGGCGTAGCGACGCTGGCCCATACGGCCGGCGAGATAGGCATCGCGCCCCGCCTCGACCGCGAGCTTCATGGCGCGCGCCATGCGGATGGGGTCTTTGGCTTCGGCGATCGCGGTGTTCATCAGCACGCCGTCGCAGCCGAGTTCCATCGCCACCGCCGCATCGCTCGCCGTCCCGACGCCCGCATCGACCAGCACCGGCACCGACGCCCCCTCGACGATCAGGCGGATCGTCACCCGGTTCTGGATGCCCAGCCCCGACCCGATCGGCGCGCCGAGCGGCATGATCGCAACCGCGCCCGCATCTTCCAGCTGCTTGGCGGCGATCGGATCATCGACGCAATAGACCATCGGCAGAAAGCCTTCCTTGGCCAGCACCTCGGTCGCCTCCAGCGTTTCGCGCATATTGGGATAGAGCGTCTTCGCTTCGCCCAGCACCTCCAGCTTCACCAGATCCCAGCCGCCCGCCTCGCGCGCCAGCCGCAAGGTGCGGATCGCGTCGTCGGCATTGAAGCAGCCGGCGGTATTGGGAAGATAGGTGATCTTCTTCGGGTCGATATAATCGGTCAGCATCGGCGCGGTCGGGTCCGACACATTGACGCGCCGCACCGCAACGGTGACGATTTCCGCACCCGACTCGGCGACCGCCGCTGCATTTTGCTCGAAATCCCTGTACTTGCCGGTGCCCACGATCAGGCGCGAGCTAAAGGTCCGTCCGGCAACGCTCCACTGGTCGGTCAACAACCGCCTCCTACAAAATGAACGATTTCCAGCGCATCGCCCTCGGCAAGCGCGACGTCGGCGAGCGTCGAGCGCGGTACGATCTCGCGATTGCGCTCGACCGCGACCTTCTTGACGTCGAGGCCCAGCGACGCGACCAGATCGGCAATGCTGCCTGCGCGCACCTGCCGCGGATCGCCGTTGAGAATGATGGAAATCACGAGTCCCGCCTGCTTTGCCTTTTGACGTGCAGCCCATATAGGGGGAGCGACCCGCGTCGCAACCGAAAGACCGTGCCCTTGTCCAACGAGTGTTCCGAAACGCCCGCCGTCTTTGTCCTTTCGGGGCCCAACCTCAACCTGCTGGGCACGCGCGAGCCCGAAATCTATGGGCATGACACGCTGGAGGACATCCACGAGCGGCTCGCCGAGCGTGCGGCGGCACTGGGTCTGCGCGTCGATTGCCGCCAATCGAACCACGAAGGCACGCTGATCGACTGGCTGCACGAAGCGCATTTCGCCAGCGCCAAGGCGGTGCTGCTCAATGCCGGGGGCTATACGCACACATCGGTCGCGCTGCACGACGCGATCAAGTCGATCCGCGTTCCGGTGATCGAGGTCCATCTGTCGGATCCGATGAAGCGCGAATCCTTTCGCCATATCAGCTATATCGGCATGGCGGCGGCCGCGCATTTTGCAGGCCACGGCGCAGACAGCTATATGCTGGCGCTGGACGCCGCCGCGCGCTTCTGACAAGAGGCGCGATCAGAAACGGGGTCAAGGCACGCGATCAACAGTGCCGCAACAACAGGAAATATCTCATGGGTGACCATAAAGAGCACGGCATCAACATCGATCCGGCCTTCGTCCGCGCGCTCGCGGAACTGCTCGACGACACGCAGCTTTCCGAAATCGAGGTCGAGGACGGCGAGCGCAAGGTGCGCGTTGCGCGTACGCTGACCGCCGCCGCGGCGCCGGTCGCTTTCGCGCCGGCCCCGGTTGCCGCGCCCGTCGCTGCCGCACCCGCAGCCGCCGCGCCGGCCGCCGTAGCTGCCCCCGCCGCCGACAGCTTCGCCGACGCCGTGAAATCCCCCATGGTCGGCACCGTCTATCTTGCTGCCGAACCGGGCGCGCCCAATTTCGCAAGCGTGGGTTCGGCGGTGAAGGAAGGCGATACCATCCTGATTATCGAGGCGATGAAGGTGATGAACCCGATCACCGCGCCCACCTCGGGCACGCTCAAGGCCGTGCATGTCGAGAACAGCCAGCCGGTCGAATATGACCAGCCGCTGTTCACCATCGGCTGAGGGACCGCCGATGGCCATCGAGAAACTGCTCATCGCCAACCGCGGCGAGATCGCGCTGCGTATTCACCGCGCCTGCCACGAAATGGGCATCAAGACGGTCGCGGTCCATTCGACTGCCGACGCCGATGCGATGCATGTCCGCCTGGCTGACGAAGCGGTCTGCATCGGCCCGCCGGCGGCGAAGGACAGCTATCTCAACATCCCGGCGATCATTTCGGCTGCCGAAGTGACGGGCGCCGACGCCATCCACCCCGGCTATGGCTTCCTGTCGGAAAATGCGCGCTTTGCCGAGATTATCGAAGCGCATGACATGATCTTCGTCGGGCCGAAGCCCGAACATATCCGCACCATGGGCGACAAGGTCGAGGCGAAGCGCACCGCGGTCGCGCTCGGTCTCCCGGTGGTGCCGGGTTCGCCCGGCGCCGTCACCTATGGCGAGGAAACGAAACGGATGGCCGAGGAAATCGGCTATCCGGTGCTGATCAAGGCCGCGTCGGGCGGCGGCGGCCGCGGGATGAAGGTCGTCCCCGACCCCTCCGGCCTCGAAAGCCTCATGGGTCAGGCATCGAGCGAGGCTGCGGCGGCGTTCGGCGATCCGACCGTCTATATGGAAAAATATCTCGGCAACCCGCGCCACATCGAATTTCAGATTTTCGGCGACGGCAAGGGCAACGCCATCCATCTCGGCGAACGCGACTGTTCGCTGCAGCGCCGCCACCAGAAGGTGCTCGAAGAAGCCCCCTCGCCCGTGATTTCGGCCGAAGAGCGCGCCCGCATGGGCGGCATTTGCGCCGATGCGATGGCAAAGATGGGCTATCGCGGCGCGGGGACGATCGAGTTTCTGTGGGAAAATGGCGAATTCTATTTCATCGAAATGAATACGCGCATCCAGGTCGAACATCCGGTGACCGAGATGATCACCGGCTTCGACCTCGTCCGCGAACAGATCCGTATCGCCGACGGCATGGGTCTTTCGGTGCAGCAGAACGAGCTGGAATTCCGCGGCCATGCCATCGAATGCCGGATCAACGCCGAAGATCCGCGTAACTTCCTGCCCTCACCGGGCAAGGTGACCAATTATCATGCCGCCGGCGGCATGCATGTGCGCGTCGATAGCGGGCTTTATGCCGGCTATTCGATCCCGCCTTATTACGACAGCATGATCGGCAAGCTGATCGTCTATGGCCGCACGCGCGAAAGCTGCATGATGCGGATGCGCCGCGCACTCGAGGAAATGGTTATCGGCGGGGTGAAGACGAACATTCCGCTGCATCAGGCGCTGCTCGCCGATCCCGACGTCATCCACGGCGATTATACGATCAAGTGGCTGGAGGAATGGCTGGCGAAGCAGGATGCCGACAACAAGGCCTGACGCTGCCCCCATCGACGCCGGGTTCGCGCGCGGACACGACGGATTGTGTCCCAGCTCACTTTCGCACGGGGGGATTATTGGCTATGGGCCTTAACCATGGCCAGAAATCTCCCCCTTTACGCGCGCCCGGCCGCGGCGCTTATCCTCCCGCTGACCCTGCTTGCGGCGCCCGTCGCCGCACAGACGAGCGTCAAGGAGGACTCGGTCGTTCTGCAACCCGACAAGGTGACCGATGACGCGCCCGAGATCGAAACGGTCGCCGAGGCCAATCTGCCGAGCTGGAGCGTCGACAATGCCAGGGCGCTGCTCGCCTTCATCCAGTCGGCGGGCGATGAAGGCCTGTTCCCCAAGGATTACAATCCCGAAGCGCTGAAGGCCGCGATCGACGGCGGCAATCAGATCACGCTCGACAAGGTCGCGACCGATAGCTTCCTGCTGCTCGCCACGCACATGCGCGACGGCCGCACGCCCAACGCTGCTCGCAAACAATGGTTCATGACCGATGGCGACGCGCAGACCGAACCGCTGATCCCGCTGCTCGGCAGCGCGCTCACCGCGAACGACGTCGCGCAGGCGCTGGTCAGCCTCGACCCCGTCCATCCCGATTTCGCGGTGCTGAAAGCCGCGCTCAAGACCGCAAAGACGCCCGCCGACGCCAACGCGATCCGCGTCAACATGGAACGCTGGCGCTGGATGCCGCGCGATCTTGGCGAAGGCTATGTTGTCAGCAACGTGCCCGAATATCTGACCCGCGTCGTCCATGACGGCGTCGTCATCGCGACGCACAAGGCGGTCGTCGGCAAACCGTCGACCCCGACGCCGCAGCTCAACCCCATGGCGACGGGGATCATCGTCAACCCGACCTGGACGCTGCCCAAGAGCATCATCGCCGAAGGCATCGGATCGACGATTGCGACCAATCCGGCGCGCGCCCGCGCGCAGGGCTATACCTGGACGGGCAGCGGCAAGGCGCTGTCAGTGGTGCAGCAGCCGGGTGCCAACAATGCGCTGGGCGTCATGAAGCTCGAAATGCTGAACCCGCACGCCATCTATTTGCACGACACGCCCTCGAAGGGCGCGTTCTCCGCGGATTCGCGCGCCTTCAGCCACGGCTGCATCCGCACCGAAAAGGCGCTGCATTTCTCTGGCCTGATGGCGGTGATGTTCGCCGGCCGCACGCCCGAGGAATTCGGCGATGTCGTCGCTAGCGGCAAGACGACGCGCTTCGGCTTCGAAAAGCCCTTCCCCGTCTATGTCGCTTATTGGACCGTCGTCCCCGACGGCAAGGGCGGCATCAAGAAGCTGAACGACCTTTACGGCCGCGACGCGCCGGTGGTGACGAGCTTCGCCAAGCCCGGCCGCGCCGCTGCCGTGGTGATTTCGCCGACGCCGCCCGCGGTCGTTCCGACGACGCAGACGGTGCAGGCGCCCAAACCCGAAAAAGGCGCAATCTACTGATCAAGCGGCGACCGGGCGGCGATGCCCCCGGCTCCGTTCTTCCTTGCGGAATCGGATGACATTGCGTTGACATCCTCGGGCAAGAAACCCGAGAATTCTCAATCAGCCTTGGTCGGCATCGATCCCTGGGTGGCGCCGGTGCGGATGATATTGTCGGCGACCGGCGGCAATTCGAAGGGCGGCGGAGACGCGGGCGCTACGCTCAGCTTGTCGGCGTAGAGCAATCGGCCCGGCCCGAGCTTGTATAGAATTTGCGGCAGCAACTCCTCTCCGAATACGAAACAGCCCTCGCTGCGCCCCAGCTTGCCTTGCGTCGCGATCAGCGACGGCTCGGCGTACCAGGCGCCATGCACGACGATCGCGCGCATGTCGGCATTGCTGTTGTCGGCCTCCAGCCCCGCGAGCCGCATCGACGATCCGTTCGATCCCCAATAATAATCGCTCGTGCGATAGGCGCCGCGCGACGAAGCGAGTGAGCCGGGGACGTTCGAAAAGGTCTTGAGCCATCCGTCATGCTGCGGGTCCGATCCGCGGCCATGGGTGACCGGATACATGTCCACCTTGCCGGCGATCAGATCGACGAGCGCAAAGCGCGGGCGATAGGAGGGCAGCCCGAAATCGACGATCCCGACACGGTCGGCCTGCGCGATCCGGTTGCCCTGCCGCGCCAGCTGTTGCCGCGCGACGGCCAGATAGTCGACCGGCGGCGGTGTCGTCGCCTGCCCATGCCCGGTGATCCAGTCCGGAAGTGGGGCTGCGCGCGCCGATGTCGCGGCCAGCGCCCCCGCGCCCGCCATCGCCGCCAGCATAGCCCTGCGATCGATCAATTCTTTCACGTGCAACCCAGCCCTCATTGCCGCCTTTGGCGGTCCCTCGGCCGACTATAAGCCGTGGTTCGGGCGCCAAAGGCAAGGAGTCCAAGCCTCTTCATGCGGGCAAATGTGCCATATATGCCATGAATAGTGCGTTTACGTTCCATTACGCTCCCGTTAGGAACTGCGCCATGAAGGCAACCATCTGGCATAACCCCGCCTGCGGCACTTCGCGCAAGACGCTGGCGATTCTCGAGGAAACCCCCGGCGTCGATGTCGAGGTGATTCAATATCTGACAACGCCCTACAGCGCCGACAAGCTGCGCCAGCTGTTTCGCGACGCGGGTCTGAGCGCGCGGGACGCGCTGCGCCTGCGCGGCACCGATGCCGAGGAACGCGGCCTGCCCGACGCCGACGAAGAAGCAATTATCGCGGCGATGGTCACCAACCCCGCCTATGTGAACCGCCCCTTCGTCGAAACCGACAAGGGCGTCCGCTTCTGCCGCCCGCAGGATGTCGTGCGCGAGATTCTCTAGCAGTGTGGCCCAATCGGCGGTCCGCCGTCAGATCAGGAACATCATCGCCGCGGTAAAGAAGATCGCGAAGCTTTCCGCGAACAGACGAAAATCGCTGTCGCGCGACCAGAGCGCGGGACGCTCGCGCTGCGCCGCAAGCGCGCCACGCAATTCGCCCTGCCAATCCTCCGGCGCGCTCAGCCGCGCAAGGACCAGTTGCCGGGCGCCATAAGCGCGGATGCGCTCGCGGATGTCGATATGCTCGTCCGAATCCATGCCCGGCAGGCTAGGCGCCCGTTAACGAGTCGATAAGGTTAAAAGAGTGTTAACATCGCCGCCGTCCCGGCGCGGGACGCCTTGCCCTGCAGGTGTTAATCCATCGGCCGCACGCGCACCGCGCGCGCATCGGCGAGGCCGCGCTGAAAGGGTTTGCACGCCTGCGGCCGCATCCGCGGCCCCAGGCACAGCCGTACCTCGGTCAGCCAATCGCCGCGATCGGTCGCGACCGCGATCATCCGCTCATCGATGCCGCGATTGACCTTCGCAAAGGCGCGCCGCACGTCGCCCGCGGTGCGGACGTGCCCCGACAGCGCTTTCATGTCGGGGAAGCGCACGGCGCGGAACAGGATTTCGGCGGCGCGAAAATAGGCGGCGGGGTTGGAACTCATGCAGGTGCCGTGCTTCGCCCATTCATGCTGCAAAAGCTGCGCCGAAGGGGTCATGCACATATGGCGGCGCAGCACTGGCGCAGGGACGATCTTCGCGGGACGGCACCATTGGGGATAGGCCGGTGTATCGGTCTCGGGCCACAGACCGTGGAGCACCCATCCGAAACGCCCGTTTTCGCCCGAACATTGGAACCGGTCGCGTGCATCCTTGGGATTGCGCGCGCCTGCGCAATGCTGCGGGGACCAGCTCATGCTCAGCAGATAGCCGGTCGTCGACGGCTTGCGGACGGGTTCGCCGCGCGCGGGCCGCTCGATCCGCGGCACCGGCGTCCGGTCGGGCGCGGCACAGGCCAGCGATTGCGCCTGCGCCGCCGCGGGGGCGAGCAGCAGAGTCAGCGCCAGAAGCGCCTTTCCTATCTTCCGCTCGTGCTGATCCTGTCGAAACACCGTTCTTCCTTGCCAAGGATGATGAAGGTCCACCCTTCAAACAAGCGCAGGGCGAGCGGATAGGGAGGGCGTATCAGACGAGCGCAAAATCGAGCCCGATGTCGGCCGCCGGCGCCGACTGGGTCAGGCGCCCGACCGAAACAAAGGTGACGCCGGTCGCGGCGATGGCGCCAATCGTGTCGAGCCGCACCCCGCCCGACGCCTCGGTCGGAACGCGCCCGGCGACGAGCACCACCGCCTCGCGCAGTTGGTCGGGGGTCATATTGTCGAGCAGCAGATGCGTCGCGCCCGATGCCAGCGCGGCCTCGACCTGGTCGATACGGTCGACCTCGACGATGATATCGGCGATTCCCGCCGCCACCGCGCGGCGCACCGCCTCTTCGACCGATCCCGCGACCGCGACATGATTGTCCTTGATCATCGCCGCGTCCCAAAGGCCCATGCGGTGATTGGTCGCGCCGCCCATGCGGGTTGCATATTTCTCCAGTACGCGCAGGCCGGGGATCGTCTTGCGCGTATCGAGCAGCGTCGCGCCGGTGCCGGCGATCGCATCGACATAGCTACGCGTCATCGTCGCAATGCCCGACAGATGCTGGACGGTGTTGAGCGCCGACCGTTCGGCGGTCAGCATCGCCCGCGCATTACCCGAAAGGCGCATCAGGTCGGTGCCGGCGGGAACGCATGCGCCCTCCTCGACCAGAATCTCGATGACCATATCGGGCGCCAGCGCGCGAAAGAATCGCTCGGCGATCGGCAGCCCCGCAACGCTAATCGCATCGCGGCTGTCCATCACCCCGGTGAAAACGGCGTCGGCGGGGATGACGGCCATCGACGTGATGTCGCCGCCGCTCCCCATATCCTCGGCAAGCGTCGCACGGACGAAGGCGTCGAGGTCGAAATCGGGTAAGGAAAATCCGGTCATGCCCCGGCGATAAAGCGTGGCGGGCGCAAATCAACTTGACGTTTACGTTAACTGGCGCTGACATGGGTGCAAATAGCAAATTGGAGAGAGAGACATGCAATCGCCCATCTGCGCCATGCTCGGCATCGAATTTCCGTTGCTCGCCTTTTCGCATTGCCGGGACGTCGTCGTCGCTGTGTCGAAAGCCGGCGGCATGGGCGTGTTCGGCGCCGCTTCGTTGCCGCCCGAGCGACTTGAGGAAGAGCTTGCGTGGATCGACGCGCACATCGGCGGCAAGCCCTATGGCGTCGACCTGATCGTCCCCAACAGCTTCGCCGGCAAGGGCGAGGCACCGGCGGCGGGCGCGGCGCGCGTGCCCGAGACGCATCTCGGCTTCGCGGCCGATGTGCTCGACAAATTCGGCGTCGATGCGGCCGGCCTCGACGGTGCGACCGAAGCGCGGCAGAGCTTCGGCGACAATATGCATGAAGAAGGCGCGGCGAAGCTGCTCGAAGTTGCGTTTCGCCATCCGATTCGCCTGATCGCCAACGCGCTCGGCGTGCCGCCGCAACTGATGCTCGAACTCGGCAAGCGGCACGGCGTGCCGGTCGCCGCGCTCGTCGGCACCCGCGATCATGCGCTGGCGCAGGTCCGCGCCGGGGTCGATATCCTTGTCGTTGCGGGCGGCGAAGCGGGCGGCCATTGCGGTGAGGTCGCAACGATGGTGCTGGTGCCTGAGGTGGCTGCGGCGCTCGATGCCGTCGGCGCGACGACGCCGATCCTCGCTGCGGGGGGCATCGTCACCGGGCGTCAGATGGCCGCAGCGATGGCGATGGGCGCGCATGGCGCCTGGTGTGGATCGGTGTGGCTGACCACGTCGGAAGCCGAGACCAATCCGGTGGTGAAGGAAAAAATGCTCGCCGCCTCGTCGCGCGACACGGTGCGATCGAAGAGCCGGACGGGCAAGCCGTCGCGCCAGCTCCGCTCGCCCTGGACCGATGCGTGGGAGGCCGAGGGCGCGCCGAAACCGCTCCCGATGCCGCTGCAATCGCTGGTCAGCGAACCCGCGCTGCGCAAGGTCGACAAGCTGTCCGAAGGCGGTCACGAAGGCGCCAAGCAGCTCGCAACCTATTGGGTCGGCCAGGGCGTCGGCCTGATGAACGAGGCGATGAGCGCGGGCCAGGTCGTCCAGGCGTTCAAGGAAGACTGGATCGCCGCTTGCGAACGGTTGAACGGGTTCGTGGGAGAATGATGAAAGCCAAATCGTCATCGCGAGCGCCCGCAGGGCGCGTGGCGATCTCCAGCCATCGTAACGTCATGCCGACAGCTGGAGATTGCGTCGTCGCCTGCGGCTCCTCGCAATGACGGAGCGAGTTACGCAACCGTCGCCTTGACGATCTTGCCGGGCTCGCGCGGCGGCTCGCCCTTGGGCAGCGCGTCGACATTTTCCATGCCTTCGATCACTTCGCCCCACACCGTATACTGGCGGTCGAGGAAGCGCGCATCGTCGAAGCAGATGAAGAACTGGCTGTTCGCGCTGTTCGGATTCTGCGCGCGCGCCATCGAACAGACGCCCCGGACATGCGGTTCGGCGTTGAATTCGGCGGGCAGGTCGGGAAGCTTGCTGCCGCCCATGCCGGTGCCGGTCGGATCGCCGCCCTGTGCCATGAAGCCGGGGATGACGCGGTGGAAGACGACGCCGTCGTAAAAGCCTTCCTGCGCGAGCTGGGTGATGCGTTCGACATGCTGGGGCGCGAGGTCGGGGCGCAAGCGGATGACGACGTCGCCGGTCGACAGCGACAGGGTAAGGGTCTGTTCGGACATGGTGTCTCTCCTTCGAATGAGTTGGCGCCGCCATAGCGGCGCGCCGCGCCAATGCCACGCACTAAATTCGGCTGCAGCGTTGCCATGACGCGCGTCCGCGACTAGTGGAGGGCCTTCGACGCCGTAGCAGCCAGGGAGGACCGCGCGATGGACAAACGCGAAGATTCCCTGCCGCCCGAAGACGTGCTCACCGCCGACGGGCTCGATCATGACCCCGGCCATCCCCCGCGCGAAACCGAAACCGAACTCGACGAAGACGATCGCCTGAAACCCGCGTTCGTGCGCGACGTCATCGATCTCGCCGAAGAGGGCGAGGTCGAGGCGGCGCGCGAACGCGTCGGCCGCCTGCACCCTGCCGACATCGCCGACCTTTTCGAGCTCGTCTCTGACGAAGACCGCCCGCTCCTGGCGCAGGTGCTCGGCGACCTTCTGTCGCCCGACGTGCTGGCGGAAATGAACGATTATGTGCGCGAGCGGCTGATCGATCTGCTCGCGCCCGAACAGGTCGCCGAAATCGCGTCCGAACTCGACACCGACGATGCCGTCGCGATCATCGAGGATATGGAGGAGGACGAGCAGCAGGCCGTTCTCCGCGCCATGGAGCCCGAAGATCGCGCCGCGATCGAGGACGCCCTCTCCTTTCCCGAGGAGTCCGCCGGACGCCTGATGCAGCGCGAATTCGTCGCGGTGCCCGAACATGTCACCGTCGGCGACGTCATCGACCGGCTGCGCGAGGATGTCGATCTCGCCACCGACTTCTGGGAAATCTTCGTCGTCGACCCGATGCACCGCCCGGTCGGCACCTGCCAGTTGAGCTGGATATTGCGGGCGCCGCGCAGCGTCGCAATCAACGACATAATGAGGCGCGAGCAGACGCTGATCCCGGTCGACATGGACCAGGAAGAGGTCGCGCTGCGCTTCCAGAAATATGCGCTCATCTCGGCCGCGGTGGTCGACAGGGCGGGGCGGCTCGTCGGGATGATCACGGTCGACGACGTCGTCCACATCATCCAGGAAGAGGCGGGCGAGGATATTTTGCGCCTGTCGGGTGCCGGCGACGGCGACATCAACGAACCGATCACGCTGACCATCCGCACCCGGCTGAGCTGGCTGGTCGTCAATCTCGGCACCGCGATGCTCGCAGCATCGGTCGTCGGCATCTTTGAAACCGCCATTGCCAAATATGCGCTGCTCGCGGTGCTGATGCCGATCGTCTCGGGCATGGGCGGCAATGCCGGAACCCAGACGCTCGCCGTGACCGTGCGCGCGATCGCCACCAATCAGCTTACCGCGTCGAACACGATGCGCATGATCCTGCGCGAATTTCGCATCGCGACAGTCAACGGCCTCTCGCTCGGCATTCTGATCGGCGCCGGCACCGCGCTCATCTTCGGCAACCCGCTTCTGGGTGCGGTGATCGCCTCGGCGATGCTCATCAACAATCTGGTTGCGGGGCTCGCGGGCATATTGGTGCCGGTAACGCTCGACCGTTTCGACATCGATCCGGCGGTGTCGTCGGCCGTCTTTGTAACGACGATGACCGACATGATGGGCTTTTTCTCGTTCCTCGGGCTGGCGGTGCTCAGCGGCCTGACGGCGATGGGCTGACCCAAATCGCTGGATTTGCACGCCTCGCCGGGCTCCCCGAAAAATTTTTCATCGCGGCGATTTTTTTGCGGAACTTATCCCTCGCAACGCGGGTTTCCCATTTGAGCAGCGATCATCGCCCCCCCGCAGCGCTGCTCAGCAACATTGGCCCGGCTCGCATTCCCTCCCCCCCCCCTCGAAGCGCGCCGGGCCATTTTGCAAAAAATCCCGTGAGAGGTGACAGACTATGACGAGTGCTCGCGTAATCCTTCTTACCCTGCTCGCCAGCTTTCTGGTCGCTGGCTGCAACACGGTGAAGGGCGTCGGCCGCGATATCGAATCGGTCGGCCAAGCCGGCGACGACGCCATTCACTGATCGGCGGGTTACTTACCCTTTAGCCTCTTCCGGAGGCTCGACAGGCGCCGCTTCGGCGCCTGTTTTGCGTCGGCGCTGGGTAAACCAGATCGCAAAGATCGAAATCTCGTAAAGGAAGACAAGCGGCACCGCGAGGAGGAGCTGGCTCATCACGTCCGGCGGCGTGAACACGGCGGCGATCGCGAACGCCGCGACGATCATGTAGCGGCGCGCGCCAATCAGCTGCTGGCGCGTCACCAGCCCGGCGCGCTCGACCAGCATCAAAAGGATCGGCAACAGAAAGGCGATGCCGAACGCCATGATGAACTGCATCACGAAGCTCAGATAATTGCCTACTGACGGCAGCGCTTCCTGCGTCACGCCGCCGATCTCGCCCTGATAGCCGAGCAGGAATTTCAGCGCGATCGGGATCGTGATGAAATAGGCGAAAGAGGCGCCGATCGCGAACAGGACCGGCGTTGCGAAGAGGAAGGGCAGCAGGGCGCGCTGCTCCTTGCGATAAAGGCCCGGCGCGACGAATTTCCACAGCTGATTGGCGATCACCGGAAAGGCGATCATCATCGCCGCAAACAGCGCAACCTTGATCTCGACGAAAAACGCCTCGAACAATTGCGTGTAGATCAGCTTGCCCTGCCCCGCCGCGACGAGCGGGTGCACCAGCACGCCGAAGATCGGTCGCGCGAAATAGAGGCACACGCCGAATGCGAGCGCGATCGCGAGTAGCGATTTCAGCAACCGCGACCGCAGCTCGATCAGATGGTCGAGCAGCGGCATCTTGCCGCCCGCGCCATCCTCATCCTCTTTATGAACCGGCGTATCGGCGCTCATGGTAACGGGCCGTCCTTCGGCGGAACGGCGTGGGTTTCCGGCGGAGTTTCGGTCGACGTACCGGACGGGGCGGCGGTAGGCGGCGTCAGGGCCGCGGAATGATCGGGATCGACGGGCGGCGTTTCGCCGGCGTCGGCCGCCGCCGCGTCGGGCAGCGAGGTCGCCGGAATCATCGGCGGCGCATCGACGCCATCGAGGCGCGGGAACTGGCGCATGATCGCGTCATTCTGTTCGCGCCACTGCTTTTCCAGCTCCTCAAGCTCGGCCTCGCGCATCATCGTGTCGAGTCCCGAACGGAAGTGACGCGCCATGCCGCGGGCCTTGGCGACCCATTTGCCGACAAAACGCATCGCCTTCGGCAGATCCTTGGGTCCGATGACGACCAGGGCTACCACCACGACGAGCAGCAACTCGGTCGGCGCGACGTCGAACATCGTTCAGGCCTTCCCCCGCGTGCGGGCCGCGATCAGCGGTTTTCGGTTTCCGCGGTGGGGGTCGGGGTGGCCTCGGGCGCGCGCTGACCGTCGATCTGGCGCGGTGCGGGCGGCGGCACATCGTCTTCGGCCATGCCCTTCTTGAAGCTTTTGATGCCCTTGGCGACGTCGCCCATCATGTCCGAAAAGCGACCCTTGCCGAACAATAGCAGGACGAGAATCCCGACCACGAGCCAGTGCCAGATGCTGAAGCTACCCATCTCAAATTCTCCTTGAGGCCGCTATCTAGGCTTCCTCGCCGTCTTTTACTAGGTCCAGTTCGTCCATCGCCGCATCGAAGGCGAGATCGACCGGGTCGAGCAGGCCCGCCGCGCGCAGATCCTCGATCCCGGGCAGATCCTTGCGGCTCGCGAGCCCGAAATGCTGCAGGAAAGCGTCGGTGGTCTTGTAGATCAGCGGCCGCCCCGGCACCTCGCGCCGCCCGGCAGGCGCGATCCATTCGGCCTCCATCAGCACGTCCAGCGTCCCTTTCGACGTCTGAACGCCGCGGATCGCCTCGATCTCGGCGCGGCTCACCGGCTCGTGATAGGCAATGATCGCCAGCACTTCCGCCGCGGCGCGCGACAGCTTGCGCGGATCGTCGCGTTCGCGGCGGAGCAGATGCGCAAGATCGGCGGGGGTCTGGAAATGCCAGTGGCCGCCGCGCTCGACCAGTTCGATACCGCTCCCCGCGTGGCGCGCCGCGATCGCCTGCAGAATCGCGCGCACTTCGCCCGGCGTCAGTTCGTCGTGGAAACGCCCGGCAATCTGTCGCGCATCGAGCGCTTCGTCGCTGGCAAAGACCATTGCCTCTATCGCGCGTTCGCGGTCGTCGATCTCGCTCATCCCTGGCTCGCTTTCAGATAGAGGGGCTCGAACGCCGCCTCCTGCCGCAATTCGACCCGCCCCTGCCGCGCCAGTTCGAGCGCGGCGACAAAGCTCGACGCGATCGCCGACCGGCGCAGCGGCCCTTGATAATCGGGGGGCAGAAAGGCCGACAACTCGGCCCAATCGAGCTGGACGCCCAGCATCCGCTGCAAGTGGGTGAGCGCCGCGTCGAGCGTCACCACGGGACGCCGCGCGACCATATGCACGACGGGTTCGGTGCGCAGCTTGACCTGCCCATAAGCCGAGAGCAGATCGTACAGGCTCGCATCCCAGCGCCGCACCTTCACATCCTGCAACCCCTCGGGATTCGGACGCAGGAAGACGTCGCGGCCGATCCGGTCACGCGCCAGCAGCCGCGCCGCCGCCTCGCGCATCGCCGCGAGCCGCTGCAAGCGCAATTGCAAACGCAGCGCCAGTTCGTCGGGCGACGGGTCTTCGGCCGGATCCTTGGGCAGCAGCAGCGCCGATTTCAGATAGGCAAGCCACGCTGCCATCACCAGATAATCGGCCGCAACCTCCAGCTTTGCGCGCATCTCGGCGATGAAAGTCAGATATTGTTCGACCAGCGCCAGGATCGAAATCTGGCGCAAGTCCACCTTCTGACTGCGCGCGAGCGTCAGCAGCAGGTCGAGCGGCCCTTCCCAGCTTTCGAGATTGAGCTGGAGCGCATCCTCGCGCTCCGCCGCTGCCGGCACGACTTCATATTCGAGCGGCAGTTCCTCCATCGATGCCTCAGCCCGCCATCACGCCAGCGCCAGCAGCGCGTCGCGCTGGTCGATCAGCGCCGCGAACTGGCGCTCGTCGTGCATCCCGGCGATCCGCTCCATCGCGCCTTCGAGCCGGGCGAGCGAGTCCGCGCCGATGGGGTCGAGTGCGTTGGCGATGCCGACCATGTCGTCCATCTTCGCCCAGCAGTTGAGCGCCAGGTCGCAGCCCGCGGCGATCGCCGCCGCCGCGCGCGTCGGGACGTCGCCCGACAGCGCCTCCATATCGAGGTCGTCGGTCATCAACAGGCCGTGAAAGCCGATGCGCTGACGGATCACGCTGCCGATGATCGTCGGCGAAAGCGTCGCGGGCAGATCGGGATCCCACGCCTTGAAGATAACGTGGCAGGTCATCGCCATCGCCGCGTCACGCAGAGCAGCAAAGGGCGCAAGGTCGGTCTGCAACTCGCGGTCGTGGGCATCGACGACGGGCAGTGCCTTGTGCGAATCGATCAGCGCACGGCCATGCCCCGGAATATGTTTGACAACCCCGACGACGCCGCCGTCCTGCAATCCGCTCAGGATCGCGCGGCCCAGCGCCGCAACGCGCATCGGCTCGCTGCCCAGCGCGCGATCGCCGATCACATCGCTTGCCCCCGGCTGGCGCACGTCGAGCAGCGGCAGGCAATCGACGGTGATCCCCACTTCGGCAAGCATGGAGGCGAGCGCCATCGCATTGAGCCGCGCCGCCTCGATCGCGCTCGCCGGCGCGCGTTCGTACAGCGCATCGAACGCCGCCCCGCTCGGAAAATCGGGCCATTCGGGCGCCTTCATGCGCGCGACGCGGCCGCCTTCCTGATCGATCAGGATCGGCAGATTGGCGCGCCCGTCAAGCTCGCGCAGCGTGTCGGTCAGGCGGCGAAGCTGGGTGCGGTTCTCGATATTGCGGCCGAACAATATATAGCCCGCGGGCGCGCTGTCGCGAAAGAAAGCGCGCTCGTCGTCGGTCAGCGTCAGGCCCGACAGGCCGAAGATCGCGGGTATCATCGTACGTCAACCTCCACCGGCGGACGCCCCCTCAGGCATCGGCCAAGGGATCGACTATGCCATAGCCGGTGCGGCGAACCAACGGCGGGTGCGGCAAAACGGGCGATATCAACGAACGACGACGCAATTTTCGCCCGCAACACGCAATTTTCCGCACAAATTCGATGCGTTAGCCGCCGTACCCGTCGCCACGCGCAAACGGTAGACGGTGCCGCTCCCGGTCTTCACCGGCGAAACGAACCGGCTCAATTCGGACAGATAGGCAAAGCGCTTGCTCAGATTGCCCCACGCCTTGTTCGCCGCCGCCTCGCTGCTGAACGCGCCAAGCTGAACCAGTCCGGTCGCGGCGCCAGCCGCCTCGGCCTGCGCGCCTGTCGCTTCGCCGGTCTTGACCGACATCGCCGCGGGCTTGGGCTTGCCCTTGTCAGCCGCCGCGATCCGCGCCGCTTCGGCCTTTGCGGCGGCGGCCTTGTCGGCCTGCGCCTTCGCGGCCTCGGCCTGCGCCATCGCGTCGCGTTCGGCGGGTGTCACTGCGGGTTCCTCGGGCATGCGGCTCGGATCGACCTTGCCCCCGGGGGTCAATCCTTCACTCGCCGCAAAACTCGCTGCGCCCTCACCCTCGAACGTCTTGGCGCCGTCGGTCTTTGGCGGCACTTTGTAGTCGCCCTTGTCGGCGACGATCAGCTCGCCCTGCCCGCGCGCGCCGCCGTTCTGGACCCACCACAGCCCGCCGAGCACAGCACCGATCAGCAGAAGCCCGCCGAGCACCATGATGAGCAGGCGCGCGGGCGAGACTTCGGCATCATCCTCGAAACCTTCGGCGGGTTCCAGCCACGGCAGGCGATCCTCGTCCTCCAGCCCCAATCCCGCATCCGTCGCCATCACGCCATCTCCTCGAGCGCCTCCACCCCCATCAGGTGCAGCCCGTTGCGGATAACCTGCCCGATTCCATCGGCCAAATAAAGGCGGGTTGCGGTCAGTTCGGCGTCATTTGCCAAAATGATACGGGCGTCGGGCCGATCGTTGCCCATGTTCCACCACGCATGAAAGGCCGCGGCGACATCGCCCAGATAAAAGGCGATGCGATGCGGCTCGCGCGCCGTCGCCGCCGCCTCGACCGTGCGCGGGAATTGCGCGAGCAGCTTGACCAGCCCCAGCTCATAGGCGTTGAGCCGCGCGATGTCGGGCGCCGCCGCAGCGATACCCGCATCGGCGAGCTTGCGCTTCAGCGATGCGATCCGCGCATGGGCATATTGAACATAGAAGACCGGATTGTCGCGCGACGCCTCGACCACCTTGGCAAAGTCGAAATCCATCTGCGCGTCAGCCTTGCGCGTCAGCATGGTAAAGCGCACCGCATCCTTGCCGACCTCATCGACGATGTCGGCGAGCGTGACGAAATTACCCGCACGCTTCGACATCTTGAACGGCTCGCCATTCTTGAGCAGCCGGACCATCTGGACCAGCTTGACGTCGAACTTCTTGGCGCCGCCGGTCAGCGCCGCGACCGCCGCCTTGATGCGCTTGACCGTCCCCGCATGGTCGGCGCCCCAGATGTCGATCAGCTCGTCGGCATCCTGCGCCTTCTGATAATGATAGGCGAGGTCGGCGCCGAAATAGGTCCAGCTCCCGTCCGATTTCTTGATCGGCCGGTCCTGATCGTCGCCGAACTTGGTCGAGCGGAACAGCGGCAGTTCAACCGGCTCCCAATCCTCGGGCGTCTCGCCCTTCGGCGCTTCGAGCACACCGTCATAGACCAGGTCATGCTCGCGCAGCCATTTTTCGGCGGCGGCGGGCTTGCCCTCGGCCTGCAGCTCGGCCTCCGACGAGAAGAGATCATGATGGATGCCCAGCTTGGCGAGGTCGGCGCGGATCATGTCCATCATCGCGCTCACCGCCTCGGCGCGGAACAGGCCGAGCCACGCACTTTCGGGCGCGCCGACATAACGGTCGCCATATTCGGCGGCGAGCTTTTCAGCGACGGGCTTCAGATAATCGCCGGGGTAGAGCCCCTCGGGAATCGCGCCGATATCTTCGCCCAGCGCCTCGCGGTAGCGCATGTGGACCGAGCGCGCGAGCACATCGACCTGCGCACCGGCGTCGTTGACATAATATTCGCGCGTGACCTTGTGCCCCGAATATTCGAGCAGCGCCGCCAGCGCGTCGCCCACCACCGCGCCGCGGCAATGGCCCACGTGCATCGGGCCGGTCGGGTTCGCCGACACATATTCGACATTGACGCGCCGCGCGGCGCCCATCGCCGAGCGGCCATAATCGCCCGCCTCGGCATGGATCAGCGCCAGTTCGCCGCGCCAGCTATCGTCGGCGACGCGCAGGTTGATGAAGCCCGGTCCGGCGACGCTCGCTTCGGTCACTTCGCCGATTGCCGTCAGTTCGCCGACGAGCAGTTCGGCGAGCGTGCGCGGGTTCGTCCCTGCGGGCTTGGCGAGCACCATTGCGGCGTTGGTCGCGACATCGCCATGCGCCGGGTCGCGCGGCGGCTCGACGCTGATCGCCCCGCGATCGAGCCCGGAGGGCAGTGCCCCGCGCGCGACAAGCGCATCCAGAGCGGTATCGATATGGTCGGAAAAACGGCTGAACAGGGTCATGGGTCAGGTCAATCTTCGGTCAAAAGGTCGGTCGGCGCCCTACCGCAGCTTGGCAGGCACGAAAAGCCCCGCGTCGCCCGGATGGCGGCGCAGGGCGAAACGGATGCGAACGGCGCGCGCATGCGCGCCGCCGCGACGCCTATCGTCGGACGTTATATTCGAGCTGTTCCTGCGTCAGTTGAAAGCCGACGAGCAGTTCGAAGCTCGCGCGCTGCACCGCGGCGCGCACTTCGGGGATGCTCAGCGGGTCGATCGCGGCGTCGGCATCGCCGGCGCGGCGCTTGCGGTTGATGCGTTCCTGCACATCAGCGGGCAGCGTCGCGGCGGCGCGGTCGACATAGGCGGCCGCCTGGGCATGGCCGCTGCCGCGCGTCTGGCCTTCGGGGAAGGAGACGGTGACGGTGCCGAGCCGCTTGGCCACGACCGCGGTGCCGCCCTGGACGACAGTCGCGAAATAGGGAAGCTCGACCGTCCGGGCCGGGCCGGCATCGCGGCGCGTCGCCACGACGTCGAAATCGGCAAGCTGATAGACTTTCTCCGCCTGGTCGTTGCACTGCGGCACAACATGGGTGATCGTCGCGACGACGTCGACCGCGCTCGCATCGCGGCTCGTCGCCGGATCGAACAGCGTGATGTCGCCGGTGTGCAGCGGCACGGCAACCGCCGGACAAGCGCTGCGCGTCGCGGTGATGCCGACGCCCGACGACAGGTCGATATCATTGTCCTTCGCGCACCCCGCGACCATGACCATGGCGGCCGCGCCGCACAGCATGGCGATTGATTTACGGGGCGGGACGAAACTGGGCATCATGATATAGCTTTCCAATCAGGCGCGGGCCGCGGAGGACGAACGTCACCGCTCCATGCGCGCCGCTTCTTATCGGTGCGATGAACAAGGCGCAACATGGACGAAGCGGCTTTACCTTGTCACGGCCGCTGCGCTAGAGCGCGCGGGTCATGACAGATCTTACGCAATCCGCCGCCGAAGCCCCGGAACTCAAGGTTTTGGTGGCCGCCCCACGCGGCTTTTGCGCCGGCGTCGACCGGGCGATCCGCATCGTCGAGCTCGCGATCGAGCGTTATGGCGCGCCCGTCTATGTCCGGCACGAGATCGTCCATAACCGCTATGTCGTTGAATCGCTGAAGGCGAAGGGGGCGATTTTCGTCGAATCGCTCGATCAGGTACCCGACGGCGTTCCGGTCGTGTTCAGTGCGCACGGCGTTCCCAAGGCGGTTCCGGCAAAGGCCGAAGCGCGCGGGCTCGACTATATCGACGCGACCTGTCCGCTGGTATCCAAGGTCCACAAACAGGCCGAGCGCGCCAACGAACAGGGCCGTCACATCATCTTCATCGGCCACGCCGGCCACCCCGAAGTCATCGGCACGCTCGGCCAATTGCCTGATGGCGCAATGACGCTGGTCGAATCGGTCGACGATGTCGCCGCGCTGTCGCCCGCCGATCCCGATAATCTCGCCTTCCTGACCCAGACCACATTATCCGTCGACGACACGCGCGACATCGTGGCGGCGCTGCAGCATCGCTTCCCCACCATCCAGGGGCCGCGCGGCGAGGATATCTGCTATGCCACGTCGAACCGGCAGGAAGCAGTGAAAGCAATCGCCGGCCAGTGCGACCGCGTCATCGTCATCGGCGCGCCCAACAGCTCGAACAGCCTGCGTCTCGTCGAAGTCGCGGAACGGCTTGGCACCCCTGCCCATCTCGTCCAGCGCGGCACCGACGTCGAACCCGCATGGCTGGCCGGGATCGCGACGCTTGGCATTACCGCCGGAGCCAGTGCGCCAGAAACGCTGGTGCGCGAGGTAATCGACGCGGTCGCGGCGCATCGCGCGATCGTCGAGGACGTTGTCGTCACGGCCGAGGAGCATATGACCTTCAAGCTCCCCCGCGGGCTCGAGCCGGCGGCCGCCTGATGGCCGTCTATACCGCGGTCGACCCCGACGATCTCGCCGCGCTGGTCGGCCGTTACGACATCGGCACGGTGCTGTCGTGCAAGGGCATTGCCGAGGGCGTCGAAAACAGCAACTTCCTGCTCGAAACGACCGGCGGGCGCTTCATCCTGACGCTGTACGAAAAGCGGGTGCAGGAGGGCGACCTGCCCTTCTTTGTCGATCTGCTCGGCCATCTCGCACGGCGAGGCTGCCCGGTGCCGGCGATGATCCGCGACCGCGACGGCCGCGCGATCCAGCAGATTTCGGGGCGCCCCGCCTGCATCATCCAGTTTCTCGCGGGCATTTCGCTGACGCATCCGACCCCCGCGCAATGCGCCGCTGCGGGTGCCGCGCTCGGCGCGATGCACAAGGCGGTCGAAGATTTTTCCGGCGCCCGTGAAAACAGCATGGGCCGCGCGCATTGGCGCGGCGTCGCCGCCGCTGCGGGCGATCTGGACACCGTGCTTGCCGGGCTGCAGGCAATCGTCGATGGCGAGCTTGCCTTCCTCGACGATCGCTGGCCGGCGGACCTGCCGCGCCACGTCATCCACGCCGACCTGTTCCCCGACAATGTGCTGATGCTCGGCGATCGCGTGACCGGCCTCATCGACTTTTATTTCGCGGCGACCGACTTTCGCGCCTTTGACCTCGCGGTCACCCATGCCTCTTGGACCTTTTCCGACGACGGCCGGACCTGCGACGGTGCCCGCGCGTCGGCGCTGATGCGCGGCTATGCCTCGGAAATCGATCTCAGCGCGGACGAAGTCGCCGTGCTGCCGCTGCTGGCACGCGGCGCTGCGCTGCGCTTTCTGCTCACCCGCGCGCACGATTGGATCCACACCCCCGCTGACGCGCTGGTCATACGCAAGGATCCCGCGCCCTTCCTCGAACGCCTGCGCCGCTACCAGGCCGCCGACGCCGCCGACCTGTTCCGCGCGGGATGAGCGCTGCAATGGGCAAAGGCCATACCGTAATTGTCGCGACCGACGGCGCCTGCAAGGGCAATCCCGGCCCCGGCGGCTGGGGCGCGGTGCTGCGCTGGGGCGATGTCGTCAAGACGCTGTCGGGCGGCGAGGCGGATACCACCAACAACCGCATGGAGTTGCTCGCCGCGATCGAGGCGCTCGCCGCGCTCAAGCGCCCGTGCAAGGTCGAACTGTCGACCGACAGTGTCTATGTCCGCGACGGCATCACCAAATGGGTCCATGGGTGGCAGCGCAACGGCTGGAAGACCGCCGCGAAAAAGCCTGTCGCCAACGCCGACCTGTGGCAACGCCTGGTGCGCGAGGCCGCACGGCACGAGATCGAATGGCTGTGGGTCAAGGGCCACGCCGGCCACGGTGACAACGAACTCGCCGACAAGCTCGCGAGCGACGCCGCGTTGGCGATCAAACGCTAGGCGGCACGGGCCGACGCGATGCGGCTAACCCTGTGCGGCAGTGGGGAGCAGCAGACGTTGCCGAAATCTCTTTTGCGTACCCCGGCCTTCGCCGGGGTAAACAATATCGATGCTGCCCCTCTATTCGTTCGCAAAGCGTTCTCAGGCCGGCTTCCAGCTCTTGCGGTCTTCGGCCTGCTTCAGCACCTCGAACGCCGCCTGCCCGGCCGCGAAGCGTTTGGCAGCGTCGGCGTCGCCGGGCTTGACGTCGGGGTGGCATTCCTTGGCATAGGCGCGCCAGGCCTTTTTGGCCGCGTCGAAGTCGGCGTCGCTGTCGAGCCCGAACACCTCCAGCGCGCGCATCTCGTCCGCGCTGCGACTGCCGTCGCCCGGGCCGCCCCAGCCATAATGCTGTGCGCGGGCGTAACTGCGTGCGCCCTGCGCCTCTTCGGCGGCGCGCGCCGCGGCGTCTTCGGCGCTCAGGCCTGCGAAATAGTCCCAGCCGCGATTATATTCAGCGGCATGGGCTTCGCAGAAATACCAGCGTTCAGGACTGTTGGGCGATTTGGGTGCGGGGCATCGTCCGGGGGCGTCGCAACCATGGCGGTCGCACAGACGAACCTTTTGCGCCTCGCGGCCCTGCCCATAGGCGCGCCAGCGGGGGAAACCCCAATCGTCGGATCTCTTGGCGCGGCTCATCGGGACCATGTAGCGGCTCACGGCAGCGATTGCTACCCGAGCCGGCCAAAATCCTAAGTCTTTGGTTTATATCCGAACGCCTTTTGCGCCAGCTTCACGACAGCGGGATCGCGGTCGGGCGGGGTCATCGGAACCGCCGCCTCCAGCGTGGCCGCAACATGCGACAGCGCCGCGATCCGCGCCGCCTTCTTGTTGTTGCCGTCGATAACCTTCCACGGCGCCCAGCGCGTATCGGTGTGCGCGAACATGTCGTGCATCGCGTCCAGATAGGCGCCCCGGTGCGCGCGGTTGCGATAATCCTCGGGCCCGGTTTTCCAACGCTTCCACGGATCGTCGAGGCGGTCGGCAAGGCGCTTGTCCTGCTCGGCCTGAGTCACATGGACGAACAGCTTGACCAGATTGGTGCGGCTGCCGGTCAGCTGCGCCTCGAACTCGTTGATCTCGTCAAAGCCCTTGCGCCATTCGGCCTCGGTCGCGAACCCCTCGACCCGCTCGACAAGGACGCGGCCGTACCAGCTCCTGTCAAAGATCGAGATGTCGCAATTGCCAGGCAGGCGGGTCCAGAAACGCCACAGGAAATGACGCGCCTTTTCCTCGTCGGTGGGGGCGCCGATCGGCCAGACCTCGAAATAGCGGGGATCGAGCTGCGCGGTCAGGCGCTGGATGATCCCGCCTTTCCCCGCCGCGTCCCAGCCTTCGAGCATGATGATGCTGCGCTGCCCATGGGTGATGTGCGCCGCCTGGACATTTTCGAGCCGCGCCTGCAGCGCCGCCAGATCCTTGGCGTAATCGCCGTCATATTTGGCGCCGGCTTCATAGTCGGCGAGGTCGATCGTCATCCATCCATCCCCTTGGTCCGCGACCGCTGCTAACACAGCAGCGCGGTCGATGCGACGGGGTTAACCCTGAATGGCGGCAAGATCGGCGAGCAGCGCGGCGACGCGCGCGGGGTCTTCCATCGGGATGAAATGACTATGCTCGTCCCAGCGCTCGTCGCGCACCGCGCCGATATGCGCGCCGAGCCCCGGCGAGGTGGGACTTTGGGAAAAGTCCATCGAATCGCCGCGTTCGCCGCTCGGCGCGCGGATCAGCGTCACCGCCGCCGCCAGCCCCGATAGCCAGCGATAGGGGTCGATGCGCAGCGCATTCTGATAGACCGACGCCTCGAGGCGCGGCGGACAGGCCAACTCCAGCCCCGTCCCTCCGGACGCGGGCAGCAGGCCATAGCGGCAATAATCATCCAGCACCGCCGGTTGCCAATGTGCATAGGGCGGACGATCGGCGAAGCGCGCGCGCATCTGTTCTGCGCTGTCCCAATTATCGCGCCGACGCGCCACGGGATGCTCGGCGGGATCGGGGATCGGTAGCGCATCCTGACCCGCATAAAGGTCGGGCGCCATGATGACCGGATCGATCAGGACAAGGTGACGAAAGGCATCGGGCCGCTGCGCCGACAGACGGGTCAGCGCATGCCCGCCCATGCTGTGCCCGCACCCGATCAGCGGCGTTCCGGCCAAGCGATCGATGAGCGGCAACAGCGCGTCGCCGGTCGCGCCCCAATCGGCGAGCGTCGCGGGGCGATAGCTGCGCCCATGCCCGCGATGATCGGGCGCGATGACATGCGTGCCTTGCGGCAAGGCGGCGACGACCTGGTCCCACAGCCGCGCATGAAATCCCGTCGCATGAAGCAGCAGCAGCGACGGCCCCGCCCCCGCGGTCCCCCATTCGAACCAGCAGATGTCGCCTTCCGGCGTAGCGAGCCGGTGTTCGCGCGGCCCGTTCATCGGGTCAGCTCTTCGGCCCGTCCACCAGACGGATATGCAATTCCTTGAGCTGCTTCTCGGAGACCGGTGCCGGTGCGCCCATCATCAGATCTTCGGCCTTTTGCGTCATCGGGAAGACAATCACCTCGCGAATGTTCGGCTCGTCGGCGAGCAGCATCACGATGCGGTCGACGCCCGGCGCCGAACCGCCATGCGGCGGCGCACCGAACTTGAAGGCGTTGATCATGCCCGCGAAATTGGTGTCGACATCCTGCTGGCTGTAGCCCGCAATCTCGAACGCCTTGTACATGATATCGGGGCGGTGGTTCCGGATCGCCCCCGACGACAGTTCGACGCCGTTGCAGACGATGTCATATTGATAGGCGAGGATGTCGAGCGGGTCCTTGGTTTCCAGCGCCTCCATCTCGCCCTGCGGCATCGAGAAGGGATTGTGGCTGAAATCGATCTTGCCGGTTTCCTCGTCGGCCTCGAACATCGGGAAATCGACGATCCAGCAGAATTCGAAGCGGCTCTTGTCGATAAGATCAAGCTGTTCGGCGACGCGGGTGCGTGCAAGACCGGCGAGCTTCGCCGCCTTGGCTTCCGGGCCCGCGGCGAAGAAGATGCCGTCGTTCGGGCCGAGACCCATCGCATCTGCGATTGCCTTCATGCCTTCCTGGCCGTGGTTGTTGGCGATCGGGCCGCCGAACACGCCGTCTTTCTGCGTCGCATAGCCCAGCCCCGGAAAACCCTCGGACTGCGCCCAGCTGTTCATTTCGTCGAAGAATTTGCGGCTCTTCTCGTGCGTTTCGGGCGCGGCAACGGCGCGGACGACCTGCCCTTCCTCGACCATCGAGGCGAAGCGGCCGAAGCCCGAGCCCTTGAAGAAATCGCCCACGTCATGGACGAGCAGCGGGTTGCGCAGGTCGGGCTTGTCGCTGCCATATTTCAGCATCGATTCGCGGTAGGGAATGCGCTGGAACGGCAGCGGCGACACGGTGCGGCCCTTGCCGTCGAAATCGGCGAACTCCTCGAACACGCCGTGCAAGACGGGTTCGATGGCGTTGAAGACGTCGTCCTGCGTGACGAAGCTCATCTCGAAATCGAGCTGGTAGAATTCGCCCGGCGAACGGTCGGCGCGTGCATCCTCGTCGCGGAAACAGGGTGCGATCTGGAAATAGCGATCGAAGCCCGCAACCATCAGCAGCTGCTTGAACATCTGCGGCGCCTGCGGCAGCGCATAGAATTTACCGGGGTGGACGCGGCTGGGCACCAGATAGTCGCGCGCGCCCTCGGGGCTGCTCGCGGTCAGGATCGGGGTCTGGAACTCGGTGAAGCCCTGGTCGATCATACGGCGGCGCAGCGACGAAATGACGTTCGAGCGCAGCACGATATTCTTGTGCAGCCGTTCGCGGCGGAGATCGAGGAAGCGGTTGGTGAGGCGGATTTCTTCGGGATATTCGGCCTCGCCGAACACCGGCAGCGGCAGGCGGTCGGCCGCCGACTGCACTGTCACCGCGCTCGGATAGATTTCGATCTCGCCGGTCGCAAGCTTGGGGTTCAGCGTCTCGGGCGACCGCGCGGCGACCTTGCCGGTGAAGGTCAGGACGGACTCGGGGCCGACGCCATTGACCGTCGGATACAGGTCCGAATCCGTCTCCACCACGATCTGGGTGATGCCATAATGGTCGCGAAGATCGACGAAGAGCACATTCGCATGCTCGCGCGTCCGGTGCACCCAGCCCGAAAGACGGACTTCCTCGCCGACGTTGGCGGCGCGAAGGTCGGCGCATGTGTGGGTGCGATAGGCGTGCATTATGTTCGTCTTTCAAATGTCCGGGGAGGCGCGCCGGAAAACGTGCCAATATGGCCGCGCCTAAGGCAGGTCGCGGGGCCTTTTGTCAAGGGTGGACCCGCGATTCGCCCCGAACGGCGCCGCCCATGTCCCTGCGATGAACAGCGGTAAATTTTCCTGACGATTATGCTGCGGGCGCTGTATAGGCTCCCCATGCAAATTCATCCGTTAATCGAGTCCAGCGAAGCGCTTCACCAGTTTGTCGACCTGATCAAGGGCAGCGACTTCATCGCCGTCGACACCGAATTCATGCGCGAAAACACCTTCTGGCCCGAACTCTGCCTGATCCAGGTGGCCGATGCACACCACGCCGCCGCCGTCGATCCGATGGCGCCGGGCATCGACCTCGCCCCGCTGCTCGACCTGCTCGTCGACAATGAAGATGTGCTCAAGGTCTTCCACGCGGGCGGGCAGGATGTCGAAATCATCTTCAACCTGACCGGCAAGACGCCGCACCCGATCTTCGACACCCAGATCGGCCAGATGGCGCTCGGTCAGGCCGAACAGGTCGGCTATTCGAATCTCGTCGAGGCCTGGCTCGGCCTGCAGCTCGACAAGGGCGCGCGCTTTACCGACTGGAGCCGCCGGCCGCTCGACAAGCGGCAGATCGACTACGCGATCGGCGACGTCACCCATCTGGCCAAAATTTTCCCGATGATGCTCAAAAAGCTCATCAAGACGGGCCGCGGCCACTGGCTCGACGAGGAAATGGAAAAGCTCGCCGATCCGTCCAACTATGCGATCGACCCCGAAAAGGCGTGGCAGCGGATCAAGGTGCCGTCGCGCAAGCTGGACGCGCTCGGCCGGCTCAAGGCTCTCGCCGCATGGCGCGAGCGCGAGGCGCGCAACAAGAATCTGCCGCGCGGACGCATCGTCAAGGACGAGACGCTCGCCGACCTTGCCGCGCATCCGCCGAAAAATCAGGACGGCCTCGGCAGCGTGCGCGGCCTGTCGGCGACATGGCGGTCGAACGACATCGGCGGGCGGCTGATGGACGCGCTCGCGAGCGCCAAGCCGTTGCCCAAGGACGACATGCCCGACCGCGCCCCGCGCGGTCCGGGGCTGGGCAAGGAAGGCGCGCTCGTCGCCGATCTGCTCAAGCTGCTGCTCAAGATCCGCTCGCGCGAACTCAATGCCGCGGCGCGGCTCATCGCGCGCAGCGACGATCTCGAAGCGCTCGCGGCCGGGCGCCGCGACGATATCCCGATGATGAAGGGCTGGCGCTACGACGTGTTCGGCCACGCCGCGCTCGACCTTGTCGAAGGCCGCGTCGGCTTTGCGGTCAAGAACGGCAAGCTGGTGATGAGCGAGATCGAAGCCCCCGCCCCGGCCGAAACCGACGCCTGAGGGCGCGCCTGCGCGCCCTCCCATTCTGCTCAGAGCAGCACTAGCTCCGGCTTGACCCCGAACGCCTGCGCCAGCGCGCGCAGGCGCCGGTCGACCGATTCGCCCGCCAGATGATGCCAGCCGGGATCGAGGCTGAGCCGTAGCTTGCCGTCGTCGAGCGCGATGGCGCTCGCCTTGAGCGGCGCCTCCACCCCGCCGGTGAGCCGCTGCGCCAGCCGGATGGCAAGCCCCCACTGCCGCGCCCGGTCGATGCGGTCCGCCGGAACGAGGCTGGTCATCGCGGGAAAATCGATGTCGGCGCCGCCGAACCCGGCGTGCAGGGCGCGCGCGAGCAGGATGCGGCCGGGAATGTCGATGCTGCGCCAGTTGCCGTGCAGCCCGATCTCGGTCCCGCGTTCGGCACGGAAATCGGGGTTTGCCGACCAGGCGACATCGCTGAGCAGGCTGGCGGCGAGCCGGATGCGGCTGTCGCTCGCCTCCTCATTGGCGAACAGCGGCGCGATCCACTCGGCGATCGCGCGGCCGTGCGGGGCGAAGCGAGCAAGTCGTCGTCCCTCGAACTCCGCCGCGACGATCAGCGGATCCTGCGCCCGGGTCGCGGGGTCGAGCGCCTGATAGAGCAACCCTTCGCGCAGCCCCGATGAGGAGACGGTCATCTCGGGCACGTCGATGATATTGACCAGCGCCGCGAGCAGCGCCGCGGCATCGGGGAGCGTTGCAGCGCGGTTCGACGCCATCCCCGGAATCGCGCGCAACTCCTCGAAACTCATCCGTTTTGTCGCGCGCAGCAGCCGGCGCAGCGCGGCGCGCGGCATCACATGATGGTCGAGCACCGGCAGCGGGTCCTGCGTCAGTTCGATGTCGAGACGCGACAGCGCGCGCCACGATCCGCCGACAAGATAGAGCGGCAGCCCGGTCATATTGTCCGGCCAGCCCGCGCCCTTGAGCATCTTGCGCACGGATCGCTCGAAAACCTGCTGCCCCTGCTTGCGCAGCGCGGGCAGGCGCAGCACGCCGAGCGGGAAGGACACGCGCCGCCCGACGGTGCCGCCCGACACTTCGGCCAGCTCAAGGCTACCGCCGCCTAGGTCGACCGCGATACCGTGCGCGTCGGGGATTGCCGAGATGACGCCGCAGCCCGCCGCTTCGGCTTCTTCTTCGCCCGACAGCAGGCGGATCTTCAATCCCGCCTCGGCAGCACCGGCGATGAAATCGGGGCCGTTCTCTGCATCGCGCACCGCCGCGGTCGCGACGCATTGCAGGTCCTTCACCTCCATGTGCCGCGCGAGCAGCGCATAGCGGCGCAGCGCGATCAGCCCGCGTTCGGCATCTTCGGGCGCGATGCGATTGTCGATCGCGAGCCCGCGGCCCAACCCGGCCGGCACCTTTTCGTTGAAGATCACCGCGGGCGCGCGCGGCGGCCCTTCATAGACGACGAGGCGGACCGAGTTGGACCCGATATCGATGACGGCGGAACGATGGGCGGTCAGTCTGGTGGATCGGGCGATCGGCAAGTGTCAGTCTTCGCGCATGTTGAAATCGAGGGTCGGAACATCCTGCCGCTTGTGCAGCGCGGTCCCGCGCCCCGAAAGCGAGGGGTTGTTCATGAAATAATGGTGCAGGTTAAACGGCTTGTCGCCCGGATCGACGCGCACATAGGTGCCGTCGGCCTGCAGCACCCAGCTTTGTTCATTGTCGATCAGATTGGCAACGAGCACCTGATCCAATATCTGGTCGTGGACGGTCGGGTTTTCGATCGGGATCATATATTCGACGCGGCGATCGAAGTTGCGCGGCATCCAGTCAGCGCTCGAGATATAAAGCTTGGCGCGCTGGTGCGGCAGGCGCGATCCGTTGGCGAAGGCCCAGATGCGGCTATGTTCGAGGAAACGGCCGACGACCGATTTGACGCGGATCGTCTCCGACAGGCCGGGAACGCCGGGACGCAGGCAACAGATGCCGCGCACGATCAACTCGATCGGCACCCCCGCCGCGCTCGCTTCGTAAAGCTTGTCGATGATGCCGGGATCGACAAGGCTGTTCATCTTCGCCCACAGCCCCGACGGCAATCCCGCCCGCGCCGCCGCAATCTCGGCATCGACAAGCTCGCAAAGATGCGCGCGCATGTTGAGCGGCGACATCGTCACCAGCTCGAGCCGCTCGGGCTCGACATAGCCGGTGATATAATTGAACAGTTGCGCCGCATCGCGCCCTGCGCGCGGATCGGCCGTGAAGAAGCTGAGGTCGGTATAGATGCGCGCGGTGATCGGGTGGTAATTGCCCGTACCGAAGTGGCAATAGGTCCGGTACCCCTGCCCCTCGCGGCGCACGACCATCGAGATTTTGGCGTGCGTCTTCCACTCGATGAAACCGTAGACGACCTGCACCCCGGCGCGTTCGAGCTGGTTCGCCCAGAGTAGATTCTGCTCCTCGTCGAAGCGCGCCTTGAGTTCGACAACCGCCGTCACCGACTTGCCCGCCTCGGCTGCCTCGATTAGCGCGCGGATGACGGGCGACTGGTTGCCGGCACGATAGAGCGTCTGCTTGATCGCGACGACATCTGGATCGGCGGCTGCCTGCCGGAGAAAGGACACGACGACGTCGAAGCTTTCATAGGGGTGATGGACGACGATGTCCTTGGACCGGATCGCCGCGAAACAATCGCCGCCATGTTCGCGGATGCGTTCCGGAAAACGCGGCGAATAGGCCGGGAATTTCAGGTCGGGGCGATCGACATCGACCAGCGCAGACAGCGCCGCGAGCCCTACGAAACCGCCGATCTTCGCCACGATCGCTTCATGCCCCTGAATATCGGCGTTGAGCACTGCGGCCAGTTCGGCCGGCATGTCGGCCTCGAGTTCGAGCAGGATCACCCGCCCGCGCCGGCGGCGGCGAATCGCGGTGCGGAACAGGCGCACCAGATCCTCGGCCTCTTCCTCGATTTCGATGTCGCTGTCGCGGATGATGCGGAACACGCCGATCGAGCGGCTCGTATAGCCGGGGAAAATCAGGTCGGCGAACAGTTCGACCAGATATTCGATCGGCACGAAGCTCGTCGCCTCGCCCGGTACCGGTACCAGTCGCGGCAGCGAAGCGGGGATCATCACCAGTTCGCGCACCGTGTCGCCCGTCGCCTGGCGCTGGAGATCGAAGATCACGCCAAGGCCGCGGTTGGGGATGAAGGGAAAGGGGTGCGCAGGATCGAGCACCTGCGGCGTCAGGATCGGGAATATCTGTTCGCTGAAATATTGGCGGAGCGAAGCGCGCAGTCGCTCGCGCTCCGACCCGGCGCCATGAACGATGACCCCTTGTTCGGCGAGCAGACCGTGCAGCTTCTGCCACTCGCTCTGCTGTTCGTCGACGAGCCGGTTCACCTCGGCCTCGATCTCGGCGAGCTGCTGCCCCGGCGAGCGGCCGTCGGCCGACGGATCGTCGATCCCCTGAAGCTGCTGCCCCTTCAGGCCGGCGACGCGGACCATGAAGAATTCGTCGAGATTGCTCCCCGAAATCGACAGGAAGCGCAGCCGCTCGAGCAAGGGATGCGCCGGATTGCGCGCCTCCTCCATCACCCGCCGGTTGAAGGCGAGCCACGACAGTTCGCGGTTGAAAAAGCGGTCGGGGTTCTTCTTGTCGAAGTCCGGAACCACCGGATCATTATCGGCGCGAAGGGGCTGACCGGTTATCGACATGTGCCTGTTTCCTGCCTTTCGAGCAAATCGGGATCGATGAGCCCCTGTGACAGTAATGTTTCACGCGTAAGACGAATGCTAATGGCGCGCCCTTTTTCGAGCGATGCCGCGTCGAGCGCCGCAACGACGCGGTGGATCATCGCATAGCTGCGCTCCATCCGCGGCACGACATAGGCGGCGACGTCGGGCGAAATCGCCATCCCGCGCTGGGCAAAAAGTGCGTCGATCAGGTCGCGTGCCAGGCAATCGTCGGGCTCGCCGATCGTCAGCACCGGCACTGCGCGCAACCGCGAAGCAAGGTCGGGAAGCGCGATCGCCCATTCGGACGGCGGCGCATCGGCAATGATGAGCAGAGGCGTTCCCGACGCCTGCGCCGCGTTCCAGGCGTGGAAAATCTCCTCTTCGGACACGCTGGCATGACCATCGATCACGCGCCCGCCCGATTCGCGTGCGAACAGCCGCCCCATCAGGCTGCGCCCCGATCCGCGCGGCCCGGTCAGCACCGCAGTGCGCACCGGCCAGGTCGCGACATGGCGCAGATAGCGCACCGCGTCGGCGTTGCTCGTCCCGACGATCAGCGGACCGTCATTGGCGCCGCCCGCGCTCCAGTCGAGCGGCAGCGCGATCTGTCCCGAACCACGAGGCATCAGCGACTGATCCTGAGCTGGCCGCCGCCTTCCTGCACCTTGAAACCGCGCGCCGCGAGCGCCGCCTTCAGTGCGCCGACGTCGCCGCGGAAGGTGACGCGCATCACCGACATGCCGCCGAGCGCGAGACTGCTCGTCGCGGCCGACTGGACTCCCGAAATGCCGCCCACGGCGCGTTCGGTCGCCGAAACCGATTCGACGTCGGGTGATGCATATTGGACCGTGAAGGTCTGCAGCCCCGCAGGCGCCGTCGTCGGCAGGCTGGTGTCGGTCTCGCCGGCCACCACAGTCTCGTCAGTCGCCACCTCTTCGGGCAGATCCTCCTTCTCGACCGGCTTTTCGAGCACGAGATAGGCGTCGGTGCGCAGCTGTCCGGCGGCGAGCGCCTGCGTGTAGAGCGCATCCATCCGTGCCACCGCCTTTTCCATCATGTCGGGAATCGCGGCGGCGTTGGGCGCGGTCATCGTGAAGGCGCCGATCAGGCGGTTGTCAGGACTGTAGCGCGCGGCGAAATGGCCCGTCACCGGTCCGCCGGGATAGCTGTATTCGACCCGCGCGATCGGAATCAGCACGTCGGCTGCGCCATATTGGTCGAGGATGACGCGCCACCAGACGCGGCCGCGCCGTCCGGTCTGCCCCGGATTGAGCAGCAGCGTGTCGGCGCCGGTGCCCGCGGTGCGGACATAGTCGATCGCGCTCTGCCCGGTATTATATTCGGCCCAGGCGCGCTGCCACGCGCTGCGCTGTTCGAATACCTGCTGAATGCCGTCGATCGAATAGACGGGAATCACCAGCAGCGGCGGCGAACGCAGGGTGCGGCCGCTGACGCCGAGGATCTGCCCGGCACGGACGCGGTCGAACTGGACGCCCAGCGTCGCGACATAGCGGCGCGGCCCGACCTGTTCCTTTTCCACCACGATCGCGGTGACGATGCCGTCGAGTACCGAATCGGACAGCGCCGGACCGTCGCTGCCGTTGGTCTTGCGATAGAGTTGCTGCCACCCCTTGCGCTGCGCCTCGCGCCATCCCTTTTCGCGCGCATCCTCCGGATTGTCGCCGGTGACGTCGATCGCGATGCCGCTCGCCAGAAAATCGCCGCTGCTGTTGATCGGCGTGATCCCGCGGTCGCCATGCGCGATCTGCCCCTGGACGACGCCGACGACAAGAATCAGCGTGAGGAAGCCGAGCAGGACGGCAAGCCGCCGGTCGCGGCCAAGAATTCCGCCAAGGTCGATGCGCGGAAGCGGGCGAAGGGATAGGGCGGAAATCATCTCTTCTCTGTTCTTTGCCCCGAAGTGCGGAGCCGGACAAGGAAATCATGGCATTTGTCGGCCGGAAGCGTTAGTCGCGCGGGCCATGGATTCCAAGCACAACCCGCCCGACGGCCAACCCGCCTCCTACACCTATGCGCAGGCCGGCGTCTCGATAGAGACCGGCAATGCGCTGGTCCGGGCCATCGCCCCGCTTGCCCGCGCAACACGCCGCCCCGGCGCCGATGCCGACCTCGGCGGCTTTGGCGGCTTTTTCGACCTGAAAGCGGCGGGGTTCAACGATCCGCTGCTCGTCGCCGCGAACGACGGCGTCGGCACCAAGCTCAAACTCGCGATCGACGCGGGCAAGCATAACGGCGTCGGCATCGACCTCGTTGCCATGTGCGCCAACGACCTGATCGTGCAGGGCGCCGAGCCGCTGTTCTTCCTCGACTATTATGCCACCGGCAAGCTCGACAATGCGATCGCGACCGAAGTGGTCGCCAGCATCGCGGAGGGCTGCAAGCAGGCGGGCTGCGCGCTGATCGGCGGCGAAACTGCCGAGATGCCGGGGATGTATTCGGACGGCGACTACGATCTTGCGGGCTTTTGCGTCGGCGCGGTCGAGCGCGACCAGGTACTCACCGCCGACAAGGTCGCGGCGGGCGACGTGATCCTCGGCCTCGCTTCGTCGGGGGTGCATTCGAACGGCTTTTCGCTCGTGCGCCGCCTCGCCGCCGACAAGGGCTGGAAGCTCGACCGCCCGGCGCTGTTCGATCAGACCGTCCTGCTGATCGACGCGCTGATGGCGCCGACGCGCATCTATGTGAAAAGCCTCCTGCCGCTCGTGAAGACCGGCAAGGTCCATGCGCTCGCGCACATCACCGGCGGCGGCCTGCTCGAAAATATCCCCCGCGTGCTGCCCAAAACGCTCCACGCGCATATCGATGCCGACGCCTGGGACCAGCCGCGGCTGATGGCGTTCCTGCAGGCGCAGGGCAATATCGAGCCCGAAGAAATGGCGCGCACTTTCAACTGCGGGATCGGCATGGCAGTCGTCGTCGCCGAACGCGACGTCGCGGCCGCGACCGAAACGCTCGAAGCAGCCGGCGAAACCGTCCACCGCATCGGCCACATCGCGGCGGGCGAAAAGGGCTGCACCGTGTCGGGCGGCGCGGAAACGTGGAGCGCGATGGGTGCGTGGAGCGCCACGCACCACGGCTGACGCACATTTCCGTTCGCCCTGAGCTTGTCGAAGGGCCGTCCTTCCCTTTGGACCTTGAAAGAGAAGAACAGTGCTTCGACAAGCTCAGCACGAACGGATTGAAAGGGTGGCGCCGTGATGAAAGCGAAAGTCGCGGTCCTCATCTCGGGCGCCGGGACAAATATGGCGGCGCTGCTCTATGCCGCAAAGGCCGCCGGCTGCCCTTATGAACTGGTGCTGGTCGCGAGCAACAACCCGGAAGCGCCGGGCCTCGCGCTCGCCGCTGCCGAAGGCATTGCGATCTGGGCGCAATCGCACAAGGAAATGTCGCGCGCCGCCTTCGACGCGCTGGTCGACGAACGGCTACGTGCCGCCGGCGCCGACTATGTCGCGCTTGCGGGCTATATGCGCATTCTCAGCGACGATTTCGTCGCCGGCTGGACCGACCGGATGCTCAACATCCATCCCAGTCTGTTGCCGCTCTACAAGGGGCTCGACACCCATCAGCGCGCGATCGACGCTGGCGACCGTTTCGGGGGGTGCAGCGTCCACATTGTCACGCCCGCACTCGACGATGGGCCGGTGCTGGCCCAGACCCCGGTCGCGATCGTGCCCGGCGACACCGCTGAAACATTGGCGGAACGCGTCCGTTTTGCCGAGCATCAGCTCTATCCCGCCGCGCTCGCCGCCTTCGTGACGCGCGAACGCGCACCCGACTGGCTGCTCGGCCGTGTCCGCACGCTGGCGATGGCGCTGCCCGAAGCCGACGAAGTGACGTCGCACGGCATGCCCTGTTTTGGCATCGTCAAGGGCAAGAAATTCGCCTATTTCACGCACGACCACCATGGCGACGGCAAGACCGCGCTGCTGGTCAAGATCAGCGGCGCCGACGAGCAGGCGCAGCTCATCGAACTCGACGAAGCGCGCTATTACCGCCCCGCCTATTTCGGCGACGGCTGGATCGGCATCCGCCTCGACCTCGGCGATACCGACTGGGATGCGATCGGCGACTGGCTCCGCAAGAGCTGGCTGGCGATCGCGCCTAAAAAGCTCGCGGGGCTGATGGGGGTGGCGGAGGAATTTTAGGCTCGGGCCGCAGTCAGCCAATTCGTCATCGCGAGCGGAGGGAAGCAACCCAGAGCAGATTACGCCCGCCCGGGATTGCCGCGTCGCTTCGCTCCTCGCAATGACGCCAAGGATTCCCCACCTTTCCCCTTCCCCAAAATTCGCACTGGCATTTTGCGCCAAAGCACGATGAACTGGCGGCGATGGAGTATGATTTCGCCCTGATCCTGTGGGCCGCGTACATCGCGGTCTTCATCGTCATCCTGGGCCGGATCATCCTGCGGCCGCAGCGCGAGCCCGCCTCACGGCTCGCGTGGTTGATCGCGACGATCGCGGTGCCGGTCGTCGGCATCCTCGCCTATCTGCTGCTCGGCGAGGCTCGGATCAGTGCTAAGCGCCGCGCGCGCTATGCCGCGATCGAGGCGCATCTGCCGCACCCCAGCGAGAAGGACGCCGTCCGCCGCGCGCTCGCCCGCAGCGCCTGGGCGGCGCCCTTCGTGCTCGCCGAAACGGTGAACGCGCTGCCGCCGACCGCGGGCAATCGCGCCCGTCTCGCCGCCGACAGCAACGCCGCGATCCGCGAGATGGTCGACGACATCGACAATGCGAAGTCGACCGTCCACCTCTGTTTCTATATCTGGCTCGCCGACAGTAACGGCTTCCGGATCAAGGACGCGCTGGTCCGCGCGGCCCGGCGCGGCGTGAAGGTCCGCGTCCTCGCCGACGCGCTGGGCTCGCGCGGTTTCATCCGGTCGGCCTATTGGATCGAGCTCGAAAATGCCGGGGTCGATGCGCGCATCGCGCTGCCGATCGGCGGGCTCATCTGGACGCTGATCCGCGGGCGCTTCGACCTGCGCAATCACCGCAAGCAACTCATCATCGACAATCGCATCGCCTGGTGCGGCAGCCAGAATCTCGCGGACCCCGAATTTCGCATCAAGTCGAAATATGCGCCATGGGTCGACATCATGACGCGCTGGGAAGGCCCGGTAGTGCGAGACTGCCAGTTTGTCTTTGCCGCCGACTGGGAAAGCGAGCGCGGCGACGACATCGGCGACCTTTTGCAGGACGATGCCGAGCCGCCTGCCGCCGCCGACCCGGGCATCGCGGCGCAGGTGATCGCGACCGGCCCCAATGTTCGTTATGCCGCGATGACCGCCTGTTTCACCGCGCTCATCCATTCGGCGCGGCACGAGCTGGTCGTCACCACCCCCTATTTCGTCCCCGACGAACAATTGCTCTTCGCGCTGCTCGACTGCGCGCGGCGCGGCGTCGCGACGGTGATGATCGTGCCGCACCGCAACGATAGCCGCGTCGTCGCGGGCGCGAGCCGCAGCTATTATGCCGACCTCGTCGACGCGGGGGTAAAGCTCTACGAATATCGTCCCGGCCTGCTCCACGCCAAGACGATGGTGGTCGACGGCGAAGTCGCACTGATCGGCTCCGCCAACCTCGATCGCCGCAGCTTCGAACTCAATTTCGAGAATAATATCCTGTTACGTGACAAGGCTTTCGCTACCGAACTTCGTACGCGGCAGGAAGTCTACCGCGCCGATTCGATACCCGTCGGCGCCGCCGATGTCGCATCCTTCGGCATCGTCCGGCGGCTGTGGCAAAACCTCGTCGCGACGGTCAGTCCGCTGCTCTAGCGCCAGCCGCTCCGCCACCGCCCGTTCCACCTGATTGCGGGCATGTTGACAGCGCTCCGCCCCTTCCCGAGAAGTGCGCTGCTAGATCTGGGGGATTTGACGATGGGCAAGGAATTCAATGCATTTTCGATCGTGGGCGTGGCGCTGCTGGCGACATCTGTGCCAGCCCATGCAGCGAGCGACCCTTTTATCGGCGAAGTAATGATGACAGCCGCGACCTTCTGTCCGCGCGGTTGGACCGAAGCCAATGGCCAACTCGTATCAATCAGCGAGAATATGGCGCTTTTTTCGTTGCTGGGAACGACTTATGGCGGGGATGGGAGCAAGACCTTTGCGCTCCCCGATCTGCGGGGACGCGCGCCGGTTCATGTAGGTAACGGCCGTGACGTACCGCCGCTGGTGCTCGGCCAAAAGGGCGGCAACAGCAGCGTCGCCCGCGACCCCGCGGCGTCGGGCGCAGTCAAAACGCAGCCGACACTAGCCATTCGCTACTGCGTCGCGATCCAAGGCATCTACCCGTCGCGCAACTGAAAAAGGCCGCCGGATCACTCCGGCGGCCTCTTTGGCCTTGCGGCTCGGCTGGTTCAGCCGACGATTTCTTCGGGCTTGAAGAAATAGGCGATTTCGATCGCCGCATTTTCGTCGCTGTCGCTGCCGTGCACCGTGTTCGCTTCGATGCTTTCGGCCAGCTCCTTGCGGATCGTGCCGGGGGCCGCATCCTTGGGGTTGGTAGCGCCCATCACGTCGCGGTTACGCTGCATCGCATTCTCGCCTTCGAGAACCTGGACGACGACCGGACCCGAGGTCATGAATTCGACGAGTTCGCCGAAGAAGGGGCGTTCCTTGTGGACCGCGTAAAAGCCCTCGGCCTGTTCCTTGGTCATGTGGATGCGCTTCGACGCGACGACGCGCAGGCCGGCGTCTTCCAGCATCTTGGTGACGGCGCCGGTGATGTTGCGGCGGGTCGCGTCGGGCTTGATGATCGAAAAGGTGCGGGTGACCGCCATTGGGAAAGCTCCTGCTTTATATCTTGTCGGAATGGGCGCGCCTCTAGCCGCGCTTTCGCCGCTCCGCAAGCAAAGAGCGCGGGGGCCTTTCCCGGCGCCGGATCAGCCGCCGTGGCCGTAGGTGATCGACCCGTTGACCATGTCGCCCGCCTGCGTCGCCGTGACCTGCACGCCCGACTTGCTGTCGCCAGGCCGTTCGGCGCCGAACATAGCGGTTTCGCCGGCCTTGACCTCGGTCGTGATCTTCATGCCCGCGGCCTCGGCCTGCTTGCGGAAATGCGCGATCACGTCAGCGGCCTGGCCCTTGACCTCAAAGCTCGCCATGCCGCCAGCGCCATCCTTGTTCGTCGCGGTGAAGCCGCCCGTAACCTTTGCACCCGGATAGGGCGAGAAACCGGCGGGGAATTTCGCATTGCCCGCGCCGCCGCCGAACTGCATCTTGCCATCCTCGGTCTTGATGCTGATCGTGCCATTTTCGCCGCTGGTGTCGGACGTCACCTTATAGTCGGCGGTCTTTCCGGTTTCGGGGTCGGTGTAAGTGCCGCTGGCGACTTCCTTTTCAGATTTCGACCCGCACGCCGAAAGCGTTATCGCCAGCGCGATCGCGGTGCCAAGCGTCAATGTCCTGAGTGTCGCCATAATCTACCTCCTGCTGCCCCGAATCTCTCGGCTGCTGTCCCTAGGGTGCGACCCGATTGCCGTCGGTGATCCCCCTCACAGAAGACGATCTGCCCCGGCTCGGCCAGCCTATCGCGTCACGGCCCTTCGGACCAGCGTCCGCGTTCATCCTGTTTCCAGAAGTGAATTTCTACGCCCTCGGCCGTGGTCAGCGCGCGCCAGGTCGCGCGCGCATCGTCGATGCGGCTGTTGTCGAACAACAGGAATGCGCGCTGGAACGCCAGCGCCTCTTCGCGCCATTCGCCATCGGCGAGCGCGACATGGGTGGCGCCGTTGATCGCCGGGGCGCTGAGCGTGCCCGCGAGCAGGATCGGCTCGATCGCCTCGTCCGGCGATCCCGCCGCGCCGTGCGGCAGGAAACTTGCCGGTTGCAGCGTCCACAGCGCCTCGTCAATCGCCTGCCGCTGCAACGCCGCGGCGGCGACGACGAGCAACCGGTTGCCGCCTTGCAATATGCGCGTGGCGATCGCGGGGAGCACCCGTTCGACCGGGTCGCGGGTCAGCCGATAGAAGTCGACGCGCGCCATGCTCCCCGAACCGGATCAGCCTTCGTGATTGTCGGCGATATAGCGGTCGAGCAGGCGGACGCCATAGCCCGTCGCGCCCTTCGCCCACACCGGGCCGTCCTTGTCACTCCAGGCCGTGCCGGCGATGTCGAGGTGCGCCCAGGCGACTCCGTCCTCGACGAAGCGCTTGAGGAACTGCGCCGCGGTGATCGAACCGCCTTCGCGCGGGCCGATATTCTTCATGTCGGCGATGGGACTATCGATCAGCTTGTCATAGGCCGGCGACAGCGGAAAGCGCCACAGCTTGTTGTTCGTCGCCTCACCCGCTGCGATCAGTTTTTCAGAAAGCCCGTCGTCATTGGCGAAAATGCCCGCATATTCGTGGCCGAGCGAGATCACCATCGCGCCGGTCAGCGTCGCCAGATCGACGATGACCTTGGGCTCATAGACCTTCTGCGCCCAGGTGATCGCGTCGCACAGCACCAGCCGCCCTTCGGCGTCGGTATTGAGCACCTCGACCGTCTGGCCCGACATGGTGGTGACGATGTCGCCGGGGCGCTGCGCATTGCCGTCGGGCATATTTTCGACAAGGCCGACGATGCCGACGACATTCGCCTTGGCCTTGCGGCCCGCGATCGCTTTCATCGCGCCCGCGACGGCGCCCGCGCCGCCCATGTCCCACTTCATCATGTCCATGCCCGGGCCGGGCTTCAGGCTGATCCCGCCGGTATCGAAGGTCACGCCCTTGCCGATGAATACGACCGGCTTGTCGTCGGCATTGCCGCCGTTCCAGCGCATCGCGAGCAGCCGCGGCGGCCGCACCGACCCTTGCGCGACGCCAAGCAGCGCGCCCATGCCGAGCGCCTTCATCTGCCGTTCGTCGAGCACCTCGATCTCGACGCCAAGGTCGGCCAGATGCTGGCAGCGCTCGACGAAGCTTTCGGGATAGAGGATGTTCGGCGGCTCGGCGACCAGCGTCTGGGTCAGCGCCACGCCGTCGGCAACCGCCGAATAGCTGCCCCAGCGCGCCGAAATATCGCCCGCGGGCGACGCGATCACGATGGTTTTCAGGCTGGGCTTGGCGGTGTCGGAAAGGCGGGTGCGATAGGTGTCGATGCGCCAATCGCGCAGCTTCGCACCCATCGCGAAGGCGAGCACATCATCCTCGTCGATCTGGCCCGCGCTCGCAAAATCGACGTGCAGCACCGCCACGCCGCTCGTCTGCAGCCGCGCGGTCAGCGCGCCGCCGCCGCGCTCGAGATCATGGACCGTCCCTTCGCCGATGCCCACCAGCAGCAGCCGCGTGGCCCGGTCGCCATCGAAAGCGGCGGTTTCGGCCACCGAACCCGCGGCGCCGTCGAACCGCGCCTGCTTCGCCAGCGCGCCGAGCAACGCGCCGAGGGCGCCAGCCTCGCCCTTGCGGACCGGAAAAGCGACAACGTCGGCAGACGCATCGATTTGCGCGACAAACTGAATGTCCATCTTTTAACTCTCTTATGCGATGATTGATTGGAACGTGCCGGACCGATAGGGGTTTCGCTCGCGAGTTGCAAAACTAAAGCAGCCAGCCCGCAAAGGGTGGACGCAAGATAAGGTGTGGGACAAAGAAATTAAATGAGTCGGACTTTGTTCCCCCACGCGGCGCGCGCGCGGCCCCTTTGGGTCGCCACCGCAAGCGGCATGCTGCTTGTCGCCGTGCCCGCCGCGGCACAGACCGACACGCCCGCGTCGGCTCCGGCCGCGCAGCCCGACCTCCAGAATCGCGACGTTTCGGCCGTCACGGTCGATGCACCGAAGCCCGGTGACGAAGAACAGATCGGCTTTGCCGCCGACAATCTGAATTACGACAGCGATGCCGACATCGTCGTTGCCGACGGCAATGTCGAAATGAACCGCGACACCATCTCGATGCGCGCCGACAAGGTGACGTGGAACCGCAAGACCGGCGAAGTGGTCGCCGAGGGCGATGTCGCGATCAAGAATCCCGAAGGCGACACCGCCTATGGCGACCGCATCGTGCTGACCGACACGCTGCGCGACGGCATCGTCCAAAATATGCTCGTCGTGTTCGATAATGGCGCGCGGCTCGCCGCGGTGAAGGGTAGGCGCTTCGACAACGGCAATATCGAGCTGGAAAACGCCGCCTACACCCCCTGCCCAGTCGAAGATGACGCGGGCTGCCCCAAGAACCCGAGCTGGCAGATCCGCGCCGTCCGCGTCGTTTACGACCAGGCGAAGAACAAGATCCGCTACAAGGGCGCGCGCGTCGAAGTCTTCGGCCTGCCGCTCATCCCGCTGCCGGGGCTCAGCCACCCCGCCAACAATGATGCGGGCAGCGGTATCCTCGTCCCCGACGTCCGCCTCGGCCGCACCAACGGGTTCGAAATTGCCCTTCCCTATTATCTGCGCCTCGCCCCCGACCGCGACCTGACGATCACACCGCACGTCTACACCAATACAGCGCCGATGATCGAAGGCGAGTTCCGCGCTCTCACCGATATCGGCGCTTTCCGAATCAACGGCTACGCGACCTACAGCTCGGTGGTGCCGCTGACCGGAACCGGCACCGCCGCCGATCAGCGCAACGATTTTCGCGGCTATCTGGAAAGCGCAGGCAAGTTCCAGTTCGATCCCAAGTGGAGCCTGACCTATTCGGGCCGGATCACCACCGACCGCACCTTCATGCGCCGCTACGATATCAGCCGCGACGACAGGTTGCGATCGATGTTCGAGCTCGAGCGGATCGGTGGGCAGAGCTATTTGTCGATCGCCGGCTGGGCGACGCAGACCCTGCGCGCGGGCGACAGCCAGGGACAGCAACCGATCGCGCTTCCGATCATCGACTATCGCCAACGCCTGCCCGATCCGTGGCTGGGCGGACAGTTTGAGCTTCAGCTCAACACGCTGTCGATCGCCCGCACCGCGGGACAGGATACGCAGCGCGCCTTCGCCGGCGCGCGCTGGGATCTGCGCGGGCTGACCGGGCTCGGCCAGGAAGTGACGCTGACCGCACTGGTGCGCGGCGATGTCTATCACAGTGACGAAAATCTGCTGACGCCGATCGCCGACTATCGCGGCAAGTCGGGCTGGCAGGCCCGCGGCATCGCCGCCATCGCCGCCGACATGCGCTGGCCCTTCATCGGCGAATTCCTCGGCGGCACCCAGACGCTGACCCCGCGGGTGCAGATCGTCGCGACGCCGCCGCTCAAGAATGTCGATATTCCGAACGAGGATTCGCGCGCCTTCGATCTTGAGGACGGCAATCTTTTCGCGATCAATCGCTTCAACGGCTACGACCGGTTCGAGGACGGCGCGCGCATCACCTATGGCGTCGAATGGAATTTCAGCCGCCCCGGCTTCAATATCAGCAGCGTCATCGGGCAAAGCTATCGCCTGTCGGACAAGCCGACGCTGTTCCCCGACGGGACGGGGCTCACCGACCGGCTCTCCGACATCGTCGGGCGGACGACCGTCGCCTACAAGGATTTCCTGCGCCTCACCCACCGCTTCCGGCTCGACAAGGATAATCTGGCGATCCGCCGCAACGAATTCGACGCGACGATCGGCAGCCGCTCGACCTATGCCGTGCTCGGCTATTCGCGCCTCAACCGCGACATCACCCTGCTCGGCGAAGATTTGCAGGATCGCGAAGAAGCGCGCGTCGGCGGCCGTGTGGCGGTCGCGAAAAACTGGTCGATCTTCGGCTCGGCGATCGTCGATCTGACCAGCAAGGCCGACGATCCGCTCAGCACATCGGACGGCTTCGACCCGATTCGCCACCGGCTCGGCGTCGCCTATGACGACGACTGCCTGTCGATCGCCTTCACCTGGCGCCGCGATTACATCGACACCGGCGACGCGCGGCGCGGCAACAGCTTCTCTTTCCGCGTCGCGTTCCGCAACCTCGGTTTCTGATCGCTCAGCCTGCGTTCAGCGTTTTCCTGCTATCTCCCGGCTTCAAAGGTCCGGATGGCGGATTGCGCTGGACCATCGGGCGCCTCGGCTGATACGGAGCGTCGCATTCTTACTCGAATAGGATGGCAATGACCAAAATTTCGACCATGTTCGGACTGATTGCCGCTGCGGCCGTGGGGTCCGTCCCGGTGTCGGCCCAGACCGTAGCCGACAGCGAAACCCCTGCGACCAACCTCGCCATTCCCGGCAATGTCCAGCTTTACGGCGACGGCAAGCCCAACGTCTATCGCCCCTCGGCGATCGTCAACGGCGAAGTCATCACCGCGACCGACATCGAGCAGCGCATGGCGCTGATCCGCATTGCTAACAACAATATGGAATTGCCCGCCGAGGAAATTCAGCGGCTGCGCCAGCAGGTGTTCAGCAACCTGATCGACGAAAAGCTCCAGATTCAGGAAGCCCGCGCGGCAAAGATCGACATCGACGAAAATGTCATCAACGAACAATTTGCCCGGCTGGCGGCGCGTTTCAAGCAGACGCCCGACGAATTCAGCAAATATCTCGCGTCCAAGGGGTCTTCGGCCGCCGCGGTAAAGCAGCAAATCCGCGGCGAATTCGCTTGGGACCGCCTTCTGTCGCGCAATATCCAGTCGACGACCAATGTGTCGACCGACGAGGTGGAAGCGGTGGTCAAGCGGCTGCAGGAGGCCAAGGGGCAGGACGAACTGCACCTCGGCGAAATCTATCTCGCGACGACGCCCGAAAATGCCGCCGCCGTGATGGCGAATGCGCAAAAGATCATTCAGGCGCTTCAGGCCGGCGGCAGCTTCGCTGCCTATGCACGCCAATTCTCCGAAGCCTCGACCGCGGTCGTTGGCGGCGATCTCGGCTGGGTCCGCCCCGCGACCCTTCCGCCGTCGATGGCGCAGGCGGCGCTCAGCATGCAGCCCGGCCAGCTCGTCGGCCCGGTCGAAGTCCCGGGCGGGATATCGATCCTGCTGATGATCGACCGGCGCCAGGTTCTGACGGCCGACCCGCGCGACGCGGTGCTCAGCCTCAAGCAGGTGTCGCTCGATTTCGCCCCCGGCACGACCGAAGCAAAGGCGAGCGAGCTCGCCAGCCAGTTCGCCGACGCGACGCGCAGCATCGCCGGTTGCGGCGCGGCCGACGATATCGCCGCCAAGCTCGGCGCGAATGTCGTGTCGCGCGACAATATCTCGATGCGCGCACTGCCACCGCAGCTGCAGAACACGCTGACCAACATGCAGATCGGCCAAGTCACTCAGCCGTTCGGCGCCGCCAATGAAGGGGTCAGCGTCTTGGTCCTTTGCGGCCGCGACCTGCCTGAATCGGCGACCGCTCCCGACGTTCAGGCGATCGAGCAGAAGCTGCTCGAGGACAAGGTCAACAAGCGCGCGCAACGCTATCTGCGCGACCTGCGCCGGGATGCGGTGATCGAATATAATTGATGACGGCTATGATTAAACGACGCCCGATCGCGGTCACCATGGGCGACCCGGCGGGCGTCGGTCCCGAAGTTGCGGCCCGCGCCTGGGCCGAACGCCACAAGCATGACCTTCCCCCCTTCGTCACCGTCGGCGACGCTGCGGTGATCGAAGCCGTCTGGGACGGCCCGATCGTTCGCGTCAACGACATGGAGGAGGCCGGACGGCTGTTCGACACGGCGCTGCCCGTCTGGCATCTCGAGGACAGCGGCCCCCTCACCCCCGGCGAACCGACTGCGGCCGGCGCGACTTGCGCCCTGCATGCGCTGGAAACCGGCATCGGCCTCACCCGCAACGGCGCCGCCGCGGCGCTGGTGACGGGTCCGGTGTCGAAACATGCGCTGCAAAGCATCGGCTATACCCATCCGGGGCAGACCGAATTCATCGCCGAACGCTGCGGCGTTACCGCGACCAATGCGGTGATGATGCTCGCCGGCCCCGGCCTGCGCGTCGTACCGCTGACCGTCCATATCCCGCTCGCCGAGGTGCCCGAACGCCTGACCGCCGAGCTTATCGTTGCCAAGGCGCGCATCGTCGTTCGCGGCCTGATCCGCGACTTCGGTATCGCCCAGCCGCGCCTCGCGATGGCCGGGCTCAACCCCCATGCCGGCGAAAGCGGCCGACTCGGCGACGAGGAAATCCGCATCATCGCCCCCGCGATCGAGCAGCTTGCCGCCGAGGGGATCGTCGTCGACGGCCCGCTCGCCGCCGATGCGCTGTTCGCGCCCGGCATCCGCGACCGCTATGACGCTCTGCTCTGCGGCTATCACGATCAGGCGCTGGCGCCGTTCAAGGCGCTGCATTTCCACGACGGCGTCAACCTGACGCTCGGGCTGCCGATCATCCGTACCTCGCCCGATCATGGCACCGCCTTCAACATCGCGGGTTCGGGAACCGCCGATCCCGGACCGACGATCGCCGCGATCGCAATGGCCGCGCGGATGGCCGGGGCGCGGGCGCGCGGCTGCGCCGCCGCCGCGTGACGACGCAGCCCAATCGTCCGCTGCCGCCGCTGCGCGATGTCGTGCGCGCGCACGGCCTCTCGGCCAGCAAGGCGCTTGGGCAGAATTTCCTTTTCGACGAACAATTGCTCGATCGCGTCGCGGCGATCCCCGGCAATCTCGACGGCGCGACGGTGTTCGAGGTCGGTCCCGGACCGGGCGGGCTGACGCGCGCGCTGCTGCGCGCCGGGGCGCGGGTGATCGCGGTCGAACGCGACGAACGCTGCCTGCCGCTGCTCGCCGACCTTGCCGATGCCTTCGACGGCCGGTTGACCGTCGTGTCAGACGACGCGATGGCGGTCGATGCGAACGCGCTGGCGGGCGGCCCCTATCATATCGTCGCCAACCTTCCCTATAATGTCGGTACCGCACTGTTCACGCGCTGGCTCGAACCCGCTGCCTGGCCGCCGCAATGGCTGTCGCTGACGCTGATGTTCCAGCTCGAGGTCGCCGAACGCATCGTCGCCCCCGTCGGCAACTCGGCTTACGGGCGGCTCGCGGTGCTGGCGCAGTGGCGCGCCCAGGCGAAGCTCGCGATGAGGGTCCACCGCTCGGCGTTCACCCCGCCGCCCAAGGTGATGTCGGCGATCGTCCATGTCACCCCGGGAGACGAACCGCCAGGCGTGTCGCCTGCGGTGCTGTCGAAGCTCACCGAAAAGGGGTTCGGACAGCGCCGCAAGATGCTGCGCCAGAGCCTCAAGGGGGTTCCCGGCGCGATCGAGGCGCTGGACGCGCTCGGTATCGATCCGACCCGGCGCGCTGAGACGGTCAGCGTCGCCGAATGGGTGGCGCTTGCACGGTCGCTGACGCCCGCCGCCTGACGCTGGTGGATTGAGGCCCGCGGACCCGGCGCGACGCGACGCCCCTTGGCACCGCCGCCCATCTGCGCTAGCCTCTAGTTAACGTTTACGTAAATGGGAGGGTGCCGTGGCAGAGGCCCGCGAATTCGACATCATCGTCTATGGTGCGACCGGCTTTACCGGCCGCCTCGTCGCCGAATATTTCGTGCAGCATTATGGCGGCCGCAAGGACGCGCCCAAATGGGCGATGGCGGGACGCAGTCTCGACAAGCTTGCCGAGGTGCGCGACCTGATCGGCGCGCCGGCCGACACGCCGCTCGTCGTCGCCGACGCCAGCGAGCCCGCCAGCCTCGACATGATGGCGCATCGCACGCGCGTCGTGCTGACCACCGTCGGCCCCTATCAGCTTTATGGCAGCGACCTCGTCAACGCCTGCGCCAAGGCCGGAACCGCCTATGCCGATCTGTGCGGCGAGCCCGGCTGGATGCGCGAGATGATCGACGCGCATCAGGATCAGGCGCAGGCATCGGGCGCGCGCATAACCTTTTCGTGCGGTTTCGATTCGATCCCCTTCGACCTCGGCGTGCTGTTTCTCCAGGCCGAGGCGGTGAAGCGCCACGGCAAACCCGCGCCGCGCGTCAAGGGCCGCGTACGCAAGATGCAGGGCGGCGCCTCGGGCGGCACCATCGCCAGCCTGACCGAAACACTGAAAGCCGTCGCCAAGAAGCCGTCGCTCGCGCTGTTGCTCAAATCCTCCTTCGCGCTGACCCCGGGGTTCGAAGGTCCGCACCAGCCGTCGGGACTGATCCCCGAATATGATCATGCGACCGGCACCTGGACCGCGCCCTTCGTGATGGCGCCGATCAACACCAAAAATGTCCACCGCACCAATTTCCTGCTCGGCCACCCATGGGGGTCCGACCTTGTCTATGACGAGATGGTGATGACGACGATCGGCGAGGCCGGAAAGGCGATGGCCGAAGCGATGGCGAAGGCGAACCCCTTCGGCGAATCCAAGCTCAAACCCGGCGAGGGACCGAGCAAGGAAGAGCGCGAAAACGGCTTCTACGACATCCTCTTCGTTGGCGAATATCCCGACGGCACCGCGATCCGCGCCAGCGTCCAGGGCGACCGCGACCCCGGCTATGGATCGACGTCGAAGATGCTCGCCGAAACCGGCATGACGCTGCTCGAAACCGATGGCGCGGGCGGCGTGTGGACCCCCGGCGCGCTGCTTGGTCAGGCGCTGATCGACCGGCTGACCGCCCATGCCGGACTGACCTTCCAGATCGAGGATTGAGTTTACCGATGACAAGCTCCCCCAGCGCGCTCGACGCGCTGCTATCCACCCTGCGCGTCGACGGCAATGTCGCGACGGCGCATATCGACGACGGCTGGATGCAGGGCCGCACGGCCTATGGCGGGATCAGCTCGGCGGTCGCGCTCGCCGGCACGATGGCGCTCCACCCGACCGAGGCGCCGCTTCGCTATGCGCAGATCAGCTTCGTCGGGCCGGTCAGCGGCGATTGCACCGTGCATACGCGCGTGCTGCGCCAATCGAAATCGAGCCTGTTCATCGACGCTGGCGTCACCAGCGATGCAGGCTTCGGCACCGCCGCGGTCTTCGCCTTCTCGCCCGACCGGCAAAGCCATCTCGATCACGACCGGCTCGCCATACCCGACGCGCCCGCCCCCGAAACGCTTCAGCCGGTGCCCGAGCACAAGGCGCGGCCCAGCTTCACCCGCCATTTCGACATGCGCCCGACGACCGGCCCGCGCTTCAACTGGAAAAGCGATGTCGGCGAATATCTGACCTGGGTGCGCTTTGTCGAAGAGCCCGCCTGTCATCCGGCGGTCGCGCTGCTCGCGATGGGCGATGCGCTGCCCCCCGCGGCGATGGCGCTGTTCACCGAATTCGGTCCGATCAGCTCGATGAACTGGACGGTCAACATGCTCACCGCAAAGCCCGAGACCGACGACGGCTGGTGGCTGCTCTCAGCCAAGACCGGCTTCGCCCGCAACGGGCTGTCGGTGCAGGACATGATGCTGTGGAACCGCGCCGGCGAACCGGTGCTGCACGGCAGCCAGGCGATTGCGATTTACGCCTGATAACGACCCCATCGCGGACTTAGGTGACCGAAGCCAAAAAAACAGATGGCTGGCCTGACTCAACTGGAACGCACTGCATTGCAGGCAATTTTTGCAGAAGCTGGTAATCTCGCAAGAGGTCTTGATCGTCTGCTCGATGCTGAGGTGTTGTCACGCGAAAACACCGGCGGAGGTTTCTTCACAACCCTAGCTGCACCGATTGCCCCTCGCCGGGAAAGTCTTCATTTAGGAGAGCATGTTTGGGTCGCGGTTGAAGGGCTGGATTTTGGGCTTGGCATCATCCTTCACCTTCACGAACAGCGGCTACCGTTCATTGAGGGTTACGCGGTTGCGCTGGAAGACACATTGCAGGTGAACTTCGCTGAGGTCCGATTTGCGATGGTCAGCGAACCCGGCGCGATGCCGGCGGACTTCGGCTAACCACCCGTCTTACGTCAGAACCGGTAGCACAATCGCCGCCTCGAGCCCGCCGCCCGGACGGTTCGCCAGTACCAGCTCGCCGCCCTCGCCCGCCGCAATCTCGCGCGCGATCGACAGGCCGAGGCCGGCGCCGCCCGTCGCGCGGTTCCGCGACTGCTCGCCGCGCGCAAAGGGTTCGACCAGCGTGAGGATTTGCTCGTCGGTCAGCCCCGGGCCGTCATCGGACACGATGATGCGCGCATGGTCGCCCTCGCGCACCACCGACAGCCGCGCGCGAACGCCATAGGCCAGCGCATTGTCGATCAGGTTGCGCAGCGCCCGGCGCAGCAGCATCGGGCGCGCCCGCGCCGCCGCCTCGGCGAGCGCGCCCGCCGCGACATCCTTGCCCTGCTCGCCATAGTCTTCCGTCAGTTCGCGCAGCAGCAGCGGCAGCGCGATCGCCTCGGGCGCCTCGGTTCCCGCCCCCGACCGCGCGAGCGCCAATATGTCGGCCAGCATCGCGGTCATTTCCTCGATCGAGGCGATCATCTTTTCGCGCAGCCGGTCGTCGTCGACCTGCTCGACGCGGACGCGCAGACTTGCGAGCGGGGTGCGCAGATCGTGGCCGACCGCACCCAGCATCCGATCCTTGTCGGCGAGCATCGTGCCGATGCGCGCGCGATAGGCGTTGAACGCCGCAATCAGGTCGCGCACGTCGGACGGCCCCGCCTCGTCGATCGGCGGCAGATCGCGCGCCGCCGGATTGGCCCGCACCGCGCGGGTCAACTCGCGCAGCGGCGCCGCGACGCGCCACGCGATCAGGATGATCGGCACGAGGAGCAGCAGATAGAGCGACAGCGTCTGCCATAGCAAAAAGCCTTGCAGCCGCCCGCCGGTCGCCGGAATGCGGCTCCGCACGGTGAAATAGCGCCCGTCGACGCGCGCGCTCACCACGACGACGCGGCCGGGATAGCTGGTCTTCTGCGCACGCGGCCGCAGCGGCATCGCCCACGCGGACACCTCGCTCGCCTTGACCCCGCCCTCGCTCAGCAGGTCGGCGACATAGGCTGACAGGTCGGCAAGCGGCACCGACCCCGGAATCAGCGGCGGCGGCCCGTCGGTAATCAGTAGTTTCTGGACCCGGTCGTGCCGGCCTCTCGCGGCGCCGTCGTCGATCCGGCCGCGTCGGTCGCGATCAATCGCATCGATGATCCGTGCGACCGCCATGCCGCCGCCATGCGCAAGCGTCTGCTGCTTCTGGCCGCGTGCGAGCATCACGAAATTGATCCCCTGCGCGACGAACAGCATCGCTGCGACGGCCAGCACCAACTGCCCGATCAGGCTGCGCGGCCACAGACGAATGCTCATGCGGCCGGCCCCAGCCGCTTGACCTCGCAGGCCAGCGTATAGCCGCCGCCCCACACCGTCTTGACGATCTGCGGGTGCGCGGGGTCTTCCTCGATCTTCTTGCGCAGGCGGCTGACCAGATTGTCGATCGCGCGGTCGAAGATGTCGGCCTCGCGCCCGCGCACCAGATCGAGCAGCCGGTCGCGGCTCATCACCTGTCGCGGATGGCGCACCAGCGCGTGAAGCAAGTGATATTCGCCCGACGACAGCGCGACTTCGGTGCCCGCCTCGTCGACCAGCACGCGTTCGACCTCGCGCAGCACCCACGGCCCGAAGGCATAGCTCGTCCCGCCCGGATCGACCGCGCGGCCGTTCGCCTGCGTCCGGCGCAGCACGGTGCGGATGCGCGCGACCAGTTCGCGCGGGTTGAAGGGTTTGACGACATAGTCATCGGCGCCGATCTCCAGCCCGATGATGCGCTCGGTATCTTCGGCGCGCGCGGTGAGCAGGATCACGGGGATGCTGCTCGTCTCGCGCAGATGGCGGGTCAGCGACAGGCCGTCTTCGCCGGGCATCATGATGTCGCTTACTACCAGGTCGACCGATTGCGCGCGCAGCACCGACCGCGCTTCGGCGGCATTGGCCGCGTCGGTCACGGCAAATCCCTGCGCCTCCAGATATTCGGAAAGCGGCTCGCGGATCGACGGTTCGTCGTCGATCAGCAGAATGCGGGGGGTGTCGCTATCGGTCATGGCTATCCGCTACAAATAACTAGTTCGCCCACCGGCCCGCAGGGGGCCGATGGGCGATAGCTGGCAGGACGCGGCGGCAAAGGCAATGCCAGCGTGGGGGGCCAGGGAGGGAGGATAGGCCCGCCCACGCCGCCCGCGTCGCTGCCAATCAGTTGGTGGCGGGCGGCGCCGGCGGCGCACCGCGCTTGTCGCGCATCCCTTGGCGCATGGCCTGCCGCTCTTCCGCTGTCACCTTGCCGTCCTTGTTGGTATCCATCCGGTCGAAGCGCGCCAGCGCGCCGGCGACAAATTCGGCCTGGCTGATTGCCTTGTCGCCATTGGCATCGGCCTTCATCCAGCCGCCCGGACCGCCATGTCCGCCGCGCTTGCCGCCGTGATGGCCGCGCATCGCGTGCCGCTCGCCGCCTTCGCCCGGCGCACCGGCGCGTTCGCCGCGCTTGGCTTTCCATTCGGCGCGCTTCGCCTGGCGCGCGGCATCGGCCTGGTCCCATTCGGCCTTGCTGATGCTGCCATCCTTGTTGGCGTCAAGGCGGTCGAACATCTGGGCGCGCTTTTCGGCATGGCGTGCGGCGCGATCGGCCTGGTCGAGCTTGCCGTCCTTGTTGATGTCAAGCTTGACGAACATCGCCTTGGCGTGCGCTTCGGCCTCAGCGCGGGTCAGCACGCCGTCCTTGTTGGCGTCGCCCATGTTGCGGTCGCCGCCGGGGGCAGCCAGCACCGGCACCGCGATCAGCGCGGCGCCCAGCGTCAAAAGGGTCATCTTTTTCTTCACGTCACGAACTCCTGTCCAAGGGACCAGATGAAAGGGGGAAGAGCCTTCGGTCCCGATGACACCCTTCTAGGCTCCGTTTGTCCCACAGCATTGCCGCATGGTCGGAATAGTGTCGCAAAATGTCGCAAAACGCCCCCCGCGTTCATCCCACTGCAAGTTCCGGCTGCGCCGCCAGGCGATGGCAATCCGGACGCAAAGGCGCTAAGCAGCGGCACGGGTCGGTGGCGATCGCAAGAGGGGCAAGGGATGGGCGGCAAGTCGAGCGAAGAGGTCGAGCTCAAGCTCGAACTCCCGCCGGACGCGCGCAGCACGGTCGATTGGCCGGCGCTGTTCGGCGCGCCGCCGACGATGATCGCCCAGCATGCGGTCTATTTCGACACTCCCGACCGCGCGCTCGCCGCCGCGGGCTTTTCGCTGCGTATCCGCACGAGCGGCACCAAGCGCCTCCAGACGGTGAAGGCGCGTGCCGCGGCCGCAGGCCTCTTCGCACGCGCCGAATGGGAATTTGCGGTGGAGGGCGACATCCCCGTGCTCGACGATCGCACCCCAGTCGCGGCGACGCTGGGCGCGCGCACGGCGAAGCTTGGCCCCGTCTTTACGATCGAAAACGAACGGATGCTCTGGGATTTGGGCGGGATCGAGGTCGCACTCGATCACGCCCGCGTCGCCACCCCCGACGCCGAAACCCCGATCGACGAGATCGAGCTCGAGGCAAAGGGCAGCGCAATCCCCGCGCTATTCGCCCTCGCCCGCCGGATCGATGCGGCAACCCCGGTTCAGATCGCTATACTCAGCAAGGCCGACCGCGGCTACCGGCTGCTCGCGCCGCCGGCTCCCGGCGAAAAAGCCCGGCCGGTGGCGCTGGCGGCCGGGATCACGGCGGCGGAGGCGTTTTGCGCCATCGCCCGCGCCTGCCTGCGCCAGTTCCGCCTCAACGCCGCAACGGTGATCGAGCGCTGCGATCCCGGCGCGCTGCATCAGGCGCGCGTCGCGCTGCGACGGCTGCGTTCGGCGCTCGCGGTTCACGCGCCGCTGTTTCCGCCCTCCGCTTCCGCGCGCTGGGACGGCGAGCTACGCTGGCTTGCCGGCGAATTGGGCGCGGCGCGCGATCTCGACGTTCTCGCCGCGCGCGCCGGACCGGGCGCCCTCGCCGACCGGCTGCGTCCCGCGCGCGAAGCCGCCTATGCGCGCGCCACCGCAGCGCTGCTTGCCCCGCGCGCGCGGCACCTGATGCTCGATTTCGTCGAGTGGCTCACCATCGGCGACTGGCGCACGGGTGATGAAGCCGCGGCGCCGTGCGCACGTCCGGTACGCGGCTTCGCGGCCGAGGCGCTGGACCGGCTGCACCGGAAGGTCCGCAAGCGCGGGCGCCACTTCGCGCGCCTCGACGATGCAGCCCGGCACCGCCTCCGCAAGACGGTCAAGAAGCTGCGCTACACCGCCGATTTCTTCGCACCGCTGTTTTCCGACGACGGGCGGTCTGCGGCCCTGCGCGATCATGCCAAGCTCACCGAGGCGCTGCAGGACCATCTCGGCGCGCTCAACGACATCGCCACCGCACCCCAGTTGCTGCGCAGCCTGTCGCTCGATGCGGTTCCCGAAGTGGTAGCACTTTTCGCCACTGGCGATCGCGAGCGCCTGCTCGGCGAAGCGCGCACCGCCTTTCGCGCGCTCCGCGATGCCGCCCCCTTCTGGCGCTGAGCCTATAGCGGCAGTTCGGTCGTCGACTTGATCTCGGACAGCGCGACCGTCGAATTGATTTCCTGGACGCCGGGCAGCTTGCTCAGCTGATCGAAGAAGAAGCGTTCATAGGCGTCGATGTCGCGCGCGACGATACGCAGCATGAAATCGGTCGTCCCCATCAGCACATAGGCATCGAGCACTTCGGGAAAGCCGCGGATCGTCGCGCTGAATTCATCAAGATTGGCGCGGCCGTGCGCGTTGAGCTTCACTTGCGCAAAGACATGCGCGTTCAGTCCGACCTTGCGCCGGTCGACGATCGCGACGCGTTTCCGAATAAATCCCTCGCGCTCCAGCCGGTCGATACGCCGCCAGCAGGGCGACACCGACAGCCCGACGCGATCGGCGATCTCGGCGGTCGTCTGGCTCGCGTCGCGCTGCAATTCGCGAAGGATTTTTATCTCGAACGGATCAAGGTCGGTCATTCATTTCCCATATCAGCAGATTTCCGGTTTCAAAATCCCCAAAATCACCAATGCGGACGAAAATGCGAACAAGTATGTCCGGCGACATGATGCGATAAGGCTGAGCGAATTTACACCGGCCATTCCGCCAATCATTTCAAGGAGAACCATGATGGTCAGCCGCCCCGCCCGTATGACCCCGCCGGTCGAATGCGTCCGCCTGTTCGATGCCGCCGCCGGCCTCGACGGCGTGATCGCAATTCACTCGACCGCGCTCGGGCCGGGCGCTGGCGGTTGCCGCCTGTGGCACTATGACGATGTCGATGGCGCGCTCGCCGATGCGCTGCGGCTGGCCGAGGGGATGAGCTACAAGAATGCGCTCGCGGGTCTGCCCTTCGGCGGCGCCAAGGCGGTGCTGCGCCGCCCCGCCGGCTCGTTCGACCGCACAGCGCTGTTCCGCGCTTTCGGCCGCGCGGTCGAGGCGCTCGGCGGGCTCTACGTAACCGCCGAGGACGTCGGCACCACCGTCGCCGACATGCAGGATATCGCGGGCGTCACGCGTCACGTCGCCGGCCTGCCCCCTGCGGGCGGCCGCGCGGGCGGCGACCCCTCGCCCTGGACCGCGCGCGGCGTCTTCGACGCGATGCAGGCAGCGGCGGCGCACACGCTGGGCCGCGACCTTACCGGCCTGACCGTCGCGGTGCAGGGCACGGGCAATGTCGGCGCCGACCTCTGCCGCCGCCTCGCCGACGCCGGAGCGCGGCTCGTCATCGCCGATCCGAACCCCGCGCGGCGCGACCGGCTCGCGGCGATCCACGGGGCAGAGGTCGTGCATGTCGACGACATCCTTCGCGTCGAAGCCGACATCCTCGCCCCCTGCGCCCTCGGCGGCGCCCTCAATGCCGAAAGCGTCGGCGGGCTGAAGGCGCGGCTGGTGTGCGGCGCCGCGAACAACCAGCTCGCCGAACCGGCGGTCGCCGACCTGCTGATGGCGCGCGGCATCGCCTATGTTCCCGATTATGTCGCCAACGCGGGCGGGATCATCAGCGTGTCGGCCGAATATCTGGGCGAAGACGAAGCCGAGGTTGCGGCGCGCGTGGCGAAGATCGCTCCGCGCGTGACCGCACTCCTCGACCGCGCCGCACAGGAAGGACGCTCGCCTGCCGTCGTCGCCGACGAAATGGCCGAGGAGGTCATCGCGGCCGGGGCACAGCGCGCGGCGGCCTGAATGCACCGCTTTCACATCGCCGCGCTCGCCGATCCGCAGTCGCTTCCCCGCATCACCGGCTTCTTCGGGCAGCGCGGCCTCGTCCCCGCGGCGGTTGCCATGCAGACCGGCGACGGCGCGATGCGACTGCGGATCGACGTACCTGGCCTCGACGATGGCGCGGCGGCCGTCATCGCATCGAAACTCGGCGCGCTCTTCGCCGTGACTGATGTCGCAATGATCGAAGCCGCCCTCGCCGAATAGGCTATTTCCCCTGCGCCGCGACGACGCGCAGGATGTTGCCGCTCCACATTTTTTCGATGTCAGCGTCCGAATAGCCTGCGGCCTTCAGCCGTTCAGTGACTTTCGGCAAGGCCGAAATATCCTCGATGCCCTTCAGGCCGCCGCCGCCGTCCCAGTCGGCGCCGAAGCAGATATGATCGACGCCGCCGACCTCGATCGCGCGTAGCACCATCTTCATATAATCCTCAAAATCCGCGGCCCACATCGCCTCGCTCTTGTCGAGTTCGCGCCACTGACGCGTCAGGTCCGCCTGCGCTTCGGGCGTAATCTCGCCGATATGCTCATATTCTCCGAACAGCTTGGCGCGCGCCGGCGACATGTTCATCTCGGACATGAAGATCGTCGAAATGCACATCGCCCCGCCCTTTTCGGCCAGCTTGCGCAAGCGTCCTTCGTCTAGGTTTCGTGGATGGTCATGCGCCGACCGCAGGCTCGAATGCGAGAGCAGGATCGGATATTTCGACAATTGCAGGATCTGGTCTAAGGTCGCGTCCGACGAATGGCTCGCGTCGATCACGATGCCCAGCCGGTTCATTTCGGCCACCCATTGCTTGCCGAGCGGGCTCAGCCCGTTCCAGCGCGGCTTGTCGGTCGCGCTGTCGGCAAATTCATTGTTCGCCGAATGGACCGGCCCCGCCAGCCGCACGCCCTTGTCATAGAACTCCTGCAACAGCGAGAGATCCTCGCCGAGCGGATAGCTGTTCTCCATCGACTTGAAGGCGACGAGCTTGCCTTCCTTGTTCAGCCGCCGCGCATCCTCGGCGGTGCGCGCCGCGCCGATGACACCGCTGTTGTCGGCGATCATCTTGTCGATCAGGTCGGACCGTTTGCGCGCATGGGCAAGCGCCGCGGCGTAGCCCGCCGGGGTCAACGGCCCCTGTTCGGTGTAGATGGCAAAGAAGCCGCCATCGAGATTGCCGTCGCGCATCCGCGGGATATCGAGCTGCGACAGGTCGGTCGCCAGATCGTGCCGGTCGGCAAAGTTCCATCCCTGCCTCTCGAAATGAAGCGGCGTGTCGAGATGGGTGTCGAGCACCAGCATCCGGCTGTGCAGCGGCGGCGGCGCCGCCTGCGGCTTGTCGCCCGCCGCCGAACAGGCGGACAGCGCGGCGGCGGCGAGCAGAATGGCAATGCGCTTCACTTCTTGTCCTCCACGGGCTTGAGGTCGAGATCCTGATAATCCCAGCTGAAATCGGCGATCATGCTGACGGGCTTCATCGTCACGCCGGTCACCTTGCCGTCGGCGTCGAGCGCGAAGGTCACATAGGCGGGCTCGATCGCGGGATCGTCGAATTCGGTGACGAAGCTGTCATACTGCCAATGCTTGAGCCGCCCCGCCATGCGCGGGGTCGAGGTGAAGTCGATCGTCAGCCCCTTCGCCCCGTCGGCGATCACGACATCGCCGTACCACGGATCGCGATAGCGCCCCGCATAGCCCGCGGGCTTCAGCGACGGGCCGACCTTCGCCGGCGATGCCTTCGCCTGTTTCAGATAATCGACGCCGCCCGCCAGCCGAGCCTCGAACCAGTCCTGCCATTTGGTCGTCCAGCCATAATCGGGTGCCCCGAGATAATGGTCGAGCAGCTCGTAGGTCAGCCCCAGGATCATCCCGCTGTCCTCGCTGTTCATCATGATCGCAAAGCCGACATTCTTGTCGGGAATCATCACGACGCGCGTGATCGAACCGAACACGCCGCCGCTGTGCTGGATGATGCGGTGGCCGCGATAATCCTGCACCTGCCAGCCGAGCGCATAGGCCTGCTGCATCGGCTGCGCGGGTTTCAGGCTGTCGGGCAGTTCGGTGATCGGCATCGGCGTTACCGGGGTCCACATCTGCTTCGCTTGTTCCTCGCTGAACAGCCGTCCGCCGCCCGGCAGCGCGCCATGCGCAAGCTGGATCTTCAGCCACGCCGCCATATCGTCGGCGCTCAGCGCCAGTCCGCCCGCGGGCGCCCCGTTGCGGCCGAGCTCGTCGCGTTCGTCGAGCGCCTGCTGCGGCCCCAGCCCGCGCAGCGCCCCCGACAGGCGCGCATGCGGCCACGAGCGGTTGGGGATACGGAAGCGGTCTTCGCTATCGCTCGTCGCATTCTTCATGCCGCCGGCGCGCAGCACATGCTCGCGGATGAAATCCTCCCAGCGCTGGCCGGTCACCTCCTCGATCAACTGCCCGGCAACGGCATAGAGGATATTGTCATAGGCATAGGCCGAGCGGAAACTCGTCTTGGGCTTGAGAAAGGCGACGCGCTCGACCGTCTGCTTGCGCGTCAGATAGGTGCGCGGCACGAACATCAGGTCGCCCTGCCCCAGCCCCAGCCCGCTCCGGTGGACGAGCAGATCGCGGATCGTGATCTCGCGCGTGACCCACGGGTCGTTCATGCGGAACCACGGCATATGCTTGATGACCGGATCGTCCCACGCGATCTTGCCCTGATCGACGAGCACCGCCAGCGCGGCGGCGGTCATCGCCTTGCCGGTCGATCCCGTCTGAAAGATGGTTTCGGCGTCGACCGGCGCGCTCTCGCCCAGCTTGCGCACGCCCCAGCCGCGCGCCAGCGTCGTCCGGCCGTCCTCGACGATCGCGATCGACACGCCGACCGCGCCGATCTTCTGGCGCAGCGCCTCGACGCTGTCGCCGATGTCGGCGGGCGGCTCGGCCCAGGCGGGCACCGAAAGGGCGAGCATCAGCGATGCCGCCAGCAGACGCGCGGATTTCATGGTCGAACCTCCTGCATGGACGAGGGGCCCCGCTTGACGAGGCGATAGGTGCCGATCCCAAGCAGCGGGACGACGTAAACGGCCAGGAACAGCCAGGCGAGGATGCGGTATCCGCTCGCGATCAGGTCGACGAGCCCGACGCGCGCCGCGACGAACATGCAACCCGCCAGGATGGCCGCGCCGATCAGCGCGCGTCCCGCGGTGCCGGGCGCCGCGCGACCGCGCGCCTCGAACGCACCCGCGATCCGTTCGTTGATCGCATGGATCGCCCCCACCCCGCTTTCGAGCAGCGCGGTGAAGATCATCAGCTGGAACAGCAGGTGAAAGCCCGGCACCGCCATCTGCCGCAAAAGAAAGTCGGAGGGCAGCGTCTCGTCGCCGATGCCGGGATAAAAGGCCATCATCGCCACGAAGAACAGGATCGCGGGCAGCATGGTCAGCGGCCCGGCGATCGCGCCCGCGATCAACGCGTCGCGGCGGCTCGTCAGGTGGCGCAGCACCGGCAGCACGACGACCGCCCCGACGATGTTATAGCTCGCATAGGTGATGCCGCCCGCCATCCACCCGTCCGCCGGCGGTCCGGCCGCGGCGAAACCCGCGCCGATGCGGTCGCCAAAGCGGGTCAGCGCAAAGAAGAGGAACAGCGCATAGACCGCATAGATCAGCATCGAGGCATATTTGAACAGGCGCTCGACCCCCGCTTCGCCGAACGCGGTCGCGAACAGGATCGCGGCGGCCAGCACGACCGCTCCCATCAGTTCGGGCCAGCCGAAGGTCGCCGCGCCGATCGCGCCGGCGGCGGCGCCGAACACCGCGAGGATCAGCACGACGAAGATCAGATAGGCCGCCTCGAACAGCACCCAGCCGGGGCCGAGCAATTGCTGAAAGAAGCTGCGATAGTCATAGGCGTGCAATTGCCGCGCGAGCGCGAAGGTCAGCGCCGCGACGACGCTCCAGATCAGCGTCGCGAGCAGCATCCCGGCAAGCCCGCCCCACGGTCCGGCCGGCACGAAATATTCGGCCAGTTCGCGGCCCGTCGCATAGCCGCCGCCGATGATGACCGCCTTCAGCGCGAAACCAGGCAGCAGAAAGCGCTGAAACCAGCTCCCTCCGCTGCCCGCCTCGCCCACCATCACGCGAGACAGTTTTCGACGAGCGCCGCGAACGCCGCGCCGCCGCGGATCGGATCGGCGACCGGCAGGCCCAGCCGTGCCGCCTCCGCCGCCATCAGCGCCGCGGCCGCATCGGCATCATAGCCCGAGGTGTTGAGGCTGACGCCGCCGCAGCGGATCGCGGGATTGGTCCGGCCGCCGAGCCGGATCGTCAGGTCGATCACCTCCTCGATGCTCGGCAGGGCGAAGCTTTCCATTCCCAGAATGACCGTGCGCGTCGGATCGTGGCAGACGACGAATACGTCTGGCTGGCTGCCGTGGAGCAGGCCGAGCGATACCGCGGCATAGGCGGGGTTGAAGATCGACCCCTGCCCCTCGATCAGATCCCAGTGATCGGCAGGCGCGTCGGGGCTCAGCATTTCGGCGGCGCCCGCTTCGAAATCCGACACCACCGCATCCATCGGCATCCCGCCGCCCGCGATCATGATCCCCGTCTGCCCGGTGGCACGGAAATCGGCGTCGATCCCGCGCTCGGCAAAGGCGCGGTGCAGCGCCAGCGCGGTATATTTCTTGCCCAAGGCACAATCGGTGCCGACGGTCAGCAGCCGCTTGCCGCTGCGCTTGCGGCCGTTGCCGATCGGAATCGAAGGCGGCGGGGTGCGAACGTCGATCAGCCGCTGGCCGGTGCGCCGCGCCGCATCGGCGAGCGCGGGGATGCTCGTCAGCCGGACGTGAAGCCCGCTCACGATGTCGAGCCCCGCCTCCATCGCCTCGACGAGCACCGCGACCCAGCTGTCGCCGATAATGCCCCCCTGATTGGCGACGCCGATGACCAGCGAACGCGCTCCCGCCGCCCGCGCCTCTGCCGGCGACAGGTGCGGCAGGCCGGTGGTGACGGTGCAGCCGCCGATCCCCCATTCGCCGACGCAGCGGTCGGCGGCCCAGTCGGCAAGGCCAAAGGCGGTCTTGGCATAGCCCGCCTCAGTCGTGTCGCCCAGAAAGAGCAGATAGGGCTGCGGGAGGGTGAGCTGGCTGTCCAGCCGGCCCGTCGGCGCGTTCATCGCTGTCACTCCGCTTTCGTTCAAAAGGCCATGTCGATCGCGACGCCGATCGTGCGCGGCTGCAACGGCGAGATCGACAGGAAGCTCGGCTGGTTCAGCCCGTCCGCCATCGTCGAGCGCGCCATCTCGCCCTTGTTGTCGAACAGGTTACGCGCGTAGGCGCGCAGCGTCCAATGGCCGTCCCACGTCACCGACGCATTGAGGTCGACCGAGGTATACGGCTCGGCGCGCGCGGTCAGAGGATCGCTTTCGACCAGCGACAAGCGGCTGCTCGCGTGGCGGATGCCGGCGCCGAGGCTGCCCTTGGCGCTGCCGCCCAGCTCAAAGTCGTAGTCGGCGCGGAGCGCGCCGCTGAACTTCGGCACCGCTGGCAAACGGTCGCCCTTCGCTCCGCTGATTTCGGGAACATCCTCGCTCAGCGAGGCGTCGGTGTAGCTGCCGGTCGCGCTGATCGTCAGGCCCGGCGCCGGGCGAAAGGCGATGCTGCCCTCGAAACCCTTGCTCGTCGCCTTGCCGCCGTTGGCCCCGCCATTGACCCCGCCGAACGAGCGGACGACCTGAATGTCGGTCCAGTCCATCCAGAAGGCGGCGACATCGACCGTCACCATCCGGTCGGCCAGATCGGCCTTCAGTCCGACCTCATAGTTGGTCATGCGGTCGGCGGATACCGTCGGGGGCACATTGGGAACGATGACGTTCGGGCCGCCCGGACGGTAGCCGGTGGCGACGCGGCCGTAGAGCATTGCGTCCTTGTTTATGTGAAATTGCGGGCTGACCGAAAAGGTCCAGACGCTCTCTGCAGAGCTTCCCGGATCGTCGGCCTGGGGCACGATCGCGCCCGAGCTAATCTGGCGGAACGTCTGCTTGTTGCGCGCCCAGCGTAGCCCGCCGGTCACGTCGAACTGCTCGGCGAGCTTCAGCGTCGCATTGCCGAAGATCGCATATTCCTTGTAGGTCGCGGGCAGCCCGACGATCGCCAGCGGATCGAGCCCGGCGATCGGATCGCCGTTCATGTCATAGGACCGCACAAGCTGCGCGTTGCTCGTCTTCTCGTCGGTGAAAAAGCCGCCGATCATCCATTCGAACCGCCCGCCGCTTGGCGAGGTCAGCCGGACTTCCTGCGTCCACTTCTTGAGCCCGAGGTCGAGGTAAAACGGCGTGATGCCCGGATCGACCGCGCCATCCGTAAGCAGCGGAAAGAGTACGCCGAAAGCATAGCTCGCATCCTGCACCTGACGGCTCTTCGTCTTGCTGTAGGTGGTCGCAGAGGTCAGCGTTGCCGCGCCGAAATCATAATCGACCGTCGCCGAATAATAATCGAGCGAAATATCATAGGATTCGGGGACATAATTGTTGAACGAATGGCCGTTGCCGAGCCGGTTGCCCGCAAGATCCGCGGCATAGAGGCCGTTGCCGTCCGAATTGAGCGACTGCCAAATGCCCGCCAGCTTGACGCTCAATTGCGGCGTTGGTTGCCAGAGCAACGCCGCGCGGCCGCCGCGCTGTTCGAAATCATTCTGATCGGTCAGCCCGGAATTATTGACGCTGTCGACCCAGCCCGGGCTCCTGCGCCAGGCGAAACTGCCGCTGATCGCCAGCGTGTCCTGCGCGATCGGGACGTTGACATAGGCTTGCGCGCCCCAGCCGAGACCACCTGCATCCTTGATCGAAAAGCCCTCGAGCCCGGCGCGCACGCGGAATTCATGCGTGTCGGGTTGCACCGTGACATATTTGACAAGGCCGCCGATCGAGCTCGCACCATACAGAGTGCCCTGCGGACCCTTCAGCACTTCGACGCGATCGAGGTCATAGGGCATCAGGTCGATCGTGAAGGCTCCCGCGCGATTGTAGATCGCGCTCGATCCGACCGGCGCATCGTCGAGATAGATGCCGACCGTCTGCGCGGCGCTCAGCGGTGCGACGCCGCGCAGCGTGATCGTCGTCTGCCCCGGCGTGCCGCCGTTGCTCACGTTCATGCCGGGAACATAGCCGGCATAATCGACGAGCGAGGCCGAACCCTGCTGCTGGATATCCTCACCGCCGACCACGCTGATCGAAATCGGCACGTCCTGCACGTTCTGCACGCGCTTCTGGGCGGTGACGACGATCTCGCCGCTATATTCCGCGCCGCCCGCTTCCTGCGCCTGCACCGGCATCGCCACCGCGAGCGCCGCGATGCTGCTTGCAATCCAAAGACCCTGTTTCATCGCCTTACCCCCACACTTGCGCGAGCAGGCGGCGGAAATTGCCCCCCAGCACCGCGCGGATGTTATCGTCCGAATAGCCGCGACGGATCAGTTCCTCGGTCAGGTCGAAGACCTTGAGCGGGTGGTCGAAACCGTCGATGTCGATCTTGTCGCGAAAGGCATAGCTGTCCTTGTAGCTTGCCTTCAGCGCCGCATATTCCGCCGGCGCCATGTCGTCATAGCCGTTGAGGTCGGCGTCGGACCCGATGCCGACATGCTCGATCCCGACCAGCTTGGCGACATGGTCGATATGATCGGCCATATGGCCGACATTGGTGGGGTCGCTCGCGCGGACGAACATCCGCACTCCGGTGATCCCCATAACCCCACCCTTGGCGGCGAGCGCCTTGATTGCCTCGTCGGTCTTGACCCGCGGATGGTCGACCAGCGCGCGCGCATTGCTGTGGGTGATCGCGATCGGCCCCTTGGCGAGCGCGATCGCGTCGAGCGTGGTGCGGTCGCCGCAATGAGACACGTCGATCAGCATCTTCGCCCGCTCCATCGCGTCGATGATCGCCGCGCCATAGTCGCTGATCCCGCCATCAACTCGGTCGGTGCTGCCCGACCCGATGCGGTTCTGGCTGTTATAGGTGAGTTGCGCGCAGCGCAGGCCCAGCCGGCGAAAGACCGCGACATCCTCGACGCCGTCGAACTGGTCGGCATTCTGGATGCCCATGATGACGGCGCATTTGCGCATCGCCTTTGCCCTGTCGAGGTCGTCCACCGTGTCGACGAGCGAAAAAACATGGCCGTTGCGCCCGACGAAGCCCTGCCACCCCGCCATATATTCCATCGCCTGCGCCCGCGCATCGGGGCCGCCCAGACCGAAGCTGTTGTGGAAGCCCGTGATCCCGCTCGCGCGAAACTCCCCCGCCTCGGCATCGGTGAGGCGGTGCGCGATATAATCGGCTGCCATCGTGATCTTGAGCGGCGCGAGCATGTCGATCACCAGCGAGGCGGCGACCAGATCGACGGCGCGCGTCGAATAGCTGCGCGCCGGCGTCGCCGCGAAGGCATAGGCACCGCGCCCGATCATCGGCGCTGCGATCGTCGCAGACAAGGCTGTCCCGACCGCGCCCGCCACAAAGGCGCGGCGCGTCGCCGGGAATGACGCGGTCATTCCACCCTCCACCTCAAGAAAATTTCACTTTCAAGACTATTGTCCTAATCAGAAAATTGTCAACCCATTTAGGACAGGATAATTCATATCAGCCGCCACCCCACAGGCTCGGCGGACAATGGATCTTGCCGTCGCGATAGGTGACGCCGGGCTCGCGGTCGCGCGCGAGGAACGTCGGCCCGTCGAGGTCGACGATGTCGCAGAGCTGCCCCACGAGGTAGGATGGCGCCATCGACAGGCTGGTGCCCATCATATTGCCCACCATCACGTCGAGCCCCAACCGCCGCGCCTGCCGCGCGATCGCCAGCCCCTCGGTCAGCCCGCCGCACTTGTCGAGCTTGATATTGACGACATCGAAGCGCCCGACGAGCGAGGCGGTGTCGGCGAGCGACAGCGCGCTTTCGTCGGCAACGAAGGGCAAGGGCCGCTTGATCCCGTCGAGGTCGGCCTCGCGCCCGCGCCGCAGCGGCTGTTCGAGCTGCGCGATGCGATGCGCGACGAGCAGCGGCAACAGATCGCCCAGCGTAGCGCGGTCATAACCCTGATTGGCATCGACGCCGATCCACGCATGCGGCCGCGCCGCGCGGATCGCGGCGATGCGCGCCGCGTCAAGGTCGACCTCGCCCGTCAGCTTTACCTTCACCGGCGCGTGCGGGTCGATCGCCAGCGCGGCGGCGGCCATCGCTTCGGGGCTGTCGGCGCCGAGCGTCAGCGTCGAGCGCAGCGCGCGCGGCGGGTCGAGCCCGGCCAATTCCCAGACGGGCTTGCCCGCACGCCGGGCCTCGAGATCCCAGAAGGCGCAGTCGATCGCGTTGCGCGCGCCGCCGGGGGGCAGCAGATGCTGCAGATCCTCGCGCGTCGCGCCCCCTTCGATCGCGGGCCGCACCCGCGTCGCTTCGGCGAGCATATGGTCGATATCGTCGCCGAGGTAATAAACCCCCGCCCCCTCGCCGCGGCCCTCATGGCGGCCGTCGGACAGGGTGGCGACGAGCAGCGCAGTCTCGGTGAACACATGGCCCGCGATGCGGAACGGCTGGTGATAGGGAAAACGCTCGACGCGAAGGTCGAGCGTCAGTCCGGTCATGACATCGGCCGTCATCAGTAGACCATGCCGAAGCCATAGAGGTGGAAGTGCAGCGTCAGCCAGACGAGCACCAGCGCCGACAGCAGCAACAGCACCGCCCCCAGCTTCATCGTCCAGCGGCGCTTGTCCTTGATGCACAGCCACAGGTGCCACGCGCTCGTCGCCAACAGGCCAAGGCTGGCGATCGGCGTCAGCACGCGCAGCAGGATGATCAGCCAGTCGAGCGGGCCGCCGACGCTCCCGATATCGCCCGAGAAGGTGACGATGAACATCGCCCATCCGGCGACCGCCGCGATGACGAGCCACGCGAACAGCCGCGACAGCCGCCACGCGCGCCGCGCCTGGCCTTCGAGCGCAAAGGTCGCGCCATAGCTGCGGCGGACCAGCGCGCGCACCGGCCACGCGAGCGCCGCAAGCAGCACGAGCAGCAGCGCTGCGATCAGCGCCGGGTTCAGCCAGGCGACATTTTCGCCCGCCGGGGCCGGCCAGAAGACCATGAAGGGCGACGCGGCATCCAGGCTGATGCGCACGACGCGTCCGTCCTTGACCTCGGCAGCGAGCCGTTCGCCGGTGCCGGTGTCGCGCCACACAAAGGGCTCGACTTCGACCCAGTCGCGCGGTCCGGCGCTCAGCCCGTCGAGCGCGGGCATCGCGATCTTGCCGTCGGTTCCGACCACGATCTGCGCCTGGCCGAGCAGGCCGAACAGGCTCATGAAATTGGTGAAGGACCCGCGGCTCGACACATAATGGCCGGCCAGCATCGCGGCATGGTCGCGCGCAGTCTTTTCATCGACCTGTCCGGGCTTGGGCGTGCCGGGCAGATAGCGGTCGGCGAACTGGTGGAACAGCGCGCTGCGGATCGCGCCCGCTGCGCCTTCCTTGCCGGGGCTGTTCATCGACACGAACAAGCCGATGTCCGAATCGGGGAACAGCCACAGATAGCTGTGGAACCATTCGGTATCGCCGCCGTGCGCGATCGCGCGATGCCCGTTGACCCATTGTTCGTAGAAGCCGAGCGCCATGCTGTTGAGCGGGCCGACGCCGGGCGCCTTGTAATCGTGCATCAGCTTCGCCGTCTCGGGCTTCAGCAGCACGCCGCCGTTGTTCAGATGCGCCATCATGAACTTGCCCATGTCGCCGCCCGACGCCGACAGGCTGCCCGCGGGGGCCGGCACGACGATTTCGAAGGGCTTGGCCTTGTCGGTCATCACGCGGTAGCCGCTCGACATGAAGGGCGCGAGCGCGGCCGGCAGCGGCTGGCGGAAGCTCGCATATTTCATGCCCAGCGGCGCAAAAATGTGCCGATCGATATAATCATCGAAGGATTCGCCGCTGGTGCGCTGAACGATGTATCCGGCCAGCGCGGTCGCATAGTTGGAATAGGCGGGCGTGCTTCCCGGCGCAAAAACCCGCGCGGGCAGCGCTTCGCGCGCATAATCCTTCAGCGGCATCACCGCCTTGGGATCGCTGCTGATCAGATAGCGGATCGATTCTTCAAAGCCCGCGGTGTGCGTCATGATATTGCGCAGCGTCACCGGCTTGCCCTCGAAGGGCGGAATCTTGAAATCGAGATAGGTGTTCACATCCTTATCGAGGTCGAGCTTACCGGCTTCGACAAGCTGCATCACCGCGGTCCAGGTAAACAGCTTCGACACCGAACCGGGGCGAAACAGCGTCGTCGCGGGATCGACGGGCTTGCGCGACGCGACATCGGCAAAGCCATAGCCCTTCTGCAGCACCGTGCCGCCGCCGCGCACCACGACGACGACCGCACCGGCAACCTCGCCGCGCGCGAGCGCATAGGGCATGAAACCGTCGAGCCACGCCTCGACATCGGCGGCGTCGAGCTTGGCCGCGCCCGCGGGCGGCGGCGGCACGGCCGGCGTCTGCTCCGCCGGCTTGGCGGCAATCTGCTGCACCGGCCCCTGCGCGGCCAGCGGGACGGCCGCCAGCACTCCCAATCCTATCATAAGCTTGCGAAGGAAACGCATCGCTTTATCCCCCTTATCCGGCGCGCCGCGCGACATGCTTGCAGCGAGCCGCGAGACGCCTTACCAAGGGTCAGCAATAAGTGACCCAATGCGGACATAATGATCCTGATTGGAAAATTGTCAAATGAGGAATGGACCGACCCGATGACATCCCGATCGAATCCCCCGACGCTCGGCGAGGTCATGCGGGGAATTCGCACCCGAAATGGCTGGACGCTCAAGGAAATGAGCGCGCGCTCGGGCATCCCGGTATCGACGCTGTCGAAGGTCGAACATGACCGGCTGACGCTCAGCTACGACAAGCTGCAACAGCTCAGCCAGCGGCTCAACATCCGCATGTCCGACCTGTTCGCCGAAGATGCGGGGGACAGCGCGCCGCGCGTCACCGGCCGGCGCAGCGTCGGCACCATCGACACCGCGGTTCGCGTCACCACCGACAATTACGACTATCATTATCTCTGCACCGACCTGCGGCAAAAGCGCATGATCCCTATCATCACGCGCATCCGCGCGCGCAGTGCGAGCGAATTCGGCGAGCTCGTCCACCACCAGGGCGAGGAGTTCATCTATGTCATCGAAGGACGGATCGAAGTGCACAGCGAATTTTACGATCCCGTGGTCCTCGACGCGGGTCAGGGCATCTATATCGATTCGTCGATGGGTCACGCTTATGTCGTCGCCGACGGCTGCGACGAGGCGCTGGTCCTCGGCGTCTGCTCGAGCGCCGACGAAGGGTTGATGGATTCGCTGATGAGCCTCCATGCATAGCCGCTCGCCCTTCGTCGCGGCGCTGCTCGCCAGCTCGCTGCTCCTTTCGGCCTCGGCCGGCGCGCGCGGCGCGGCCCCTGCCTATGACGTCGTCATCCGCGGCGGGACGCTCTACGACGGTTCGGGCGCCGCCCCCGTCGTTGGCGATATCGCGCTGAAGGGCGACCGCATCGTCGCGGTCGGCACGGTCGCGGGCCGCGGCCGGACCGAGATCGACGCAAAGGGCATGGCTGTCGCGCCCGGCTTCATCAACATGCTGAGCTGGGCAACCGAATCGCTGATCGCCGACCCGCGCAGCCTCAGCGACATCCGCCAGGGCGTGACGCTCGAAGTGATGGGCGAAGGCTGGTCGATGGGCCCGTTCAACGCGACGATGAAGGCGCAGGAGACCGAGCGTCAGGGCGATATCAAATATGACATCAGCTGGACGACGCTGGGCGATTATTTCGCCTATCTCGAAAAGCGCGGCATTGCGCCCAATGTCGCGAGCTTCGTCGGTGCGGCGACAGTGCGCGTGCACGAACTGGGCGAAGGCGATGTCGATCCCACCCCCGAACAGCTCGCGCGGATGCGCGCGCTCGTCCGTCAGGCGATGGACGAAGGCGCGCTGGGGGTCGGCAGTTCGCTGATCTATGCCCCCGGCTCCTATGCCGAGACCGACGAACTCGTCGCGCTGACCAGCGAGGCGGCGCGCTGCGGCGGCATGTATATCAGTCATATGCGCTCGGAAGGCGACCGGCTTGAGGAAGCGGTCGACGAACTGATCGCCATCGCGCGCCGGTCGGGCGCGCCGGCCGAAATCTATCACCTCAAGATGGCCGGCCGCGCGAACTGGGACAAATTCGCGCCCGTCGTAGCGAAGATCGAGGCGGCGCGCGCCGCGGGAACGCGGATCACCGCCGACATGTACACCTATACCGCGGGCGCCACCGGGCTCGACGCCGCCATGCCGACCTGGGTTCAGGCGGGCGGACTGGAAGCGTGGATCGAGCGGCTGAAGGATCCGGCGATCCGCGCCCGCGTCGCGGCCGAAATGAAAAGTCCGGGCAGCGACTGGGAGAATCTCTACATCGGCGCGGGTGCCGACAAGATGATCCTGACAGGCTTCAAGAATGACGCGCTCAAGCCGCTCACCGGCAAGACGCTGGCCGAAGTGGCGGCGATGCGCGGAAAATCGCCCGAGGAAACCGCGATGGACCTTGTCGTCGAGGATGGCTCGCGCGTCGGGACCGTCTATTTCCTGATGTCGGAAGACAATGTCCGGCGCCAAATCCAGCTTCCCTGGATGAGCTTCGGCTCGGACGCCGCATCGCAGGCGGCCGAGGGCGTGTTCCTGAAGTCGGGCGCCCACCCACGCACCTATGGCAATTTCGCGCGCCTGCTCGGCCGCTATGTTCGCGACGAAAAGCTGATCCCGCTCGAAGAGGCGGTGCGGCGGCTGACCTCGCTCCCCGCGGGTAACCTCAACCTTCAGGATCGCGGCGCGCTGCGCCCCGGCTATTTCGGCGATGTCGTGATCTTCGATCCGGCGACCGTCGGCGACCGCGCGACCTTCGAAAAGCCGCACCAATATGCGACCGGCGTGCGCGATGTGTTCGTCAACGGTACCGCGGTGCTGCGCGGCGGCGACCCGACCGGCGCGACGCCGGGCAAGGCGGTACGCGGATCGGGCTGGAAGCGCTGCTCCTGATCGCGCGCGCATTGATCGGCGGTGATTGACCGGCGGCGGCCGAAACCGCCGCCGGCCCCGTTCAATTCAGTCTTTTCAGTTGGATTCGCTCTGATCGGCGCCGTCGGCGGGCGCTTCGGCCGGCGGGGCGGCCGCGCGCGCCTTGCGCATCGCTTCCATTTCGGCCTTGTCGACGAAGCCGTCGCCATTGGTGTCGAGCCGCTTCATCAGCGCATCGACCCGCTCGGGCGTCGCCATCGATGGCTCGCCCATGCGCTCGGCGCGCATTTGCATCATCTTCGCGATCTCGTCCTTGTCGAGCTTGCCGTCGCCATTGGCGTCCATCATCGCGAACATGCGTTCGCCATTATGCGCCGGCGGCTGCGCGTGCGCGGCCGGTATTGCAAGCATCAGCGGCGCGGCAATCGTCAGAAATTTTCTCACATGTCGTCCTTCACTATGGGCGGCAAAGCGCCGGGCACCCCGCGGCTCAATGACCCATGGTTTGTCGCAAAACTATGCCAGTTGCGCCGTGGTGCCGCAGTCGCGGGCCAAAGCGCCGCCGCGCCCGCTCGTCAAGGCGTCAGCACGACCTTCCCCACCACCTCGCGCCGCTCGAGCATGGCAAACCCCGCGCGCCAATCGGCAAGATCGAGCACGGCGTGGACATGCGGGCGGATCGCCCCGCTCTCCGCCATTGCGTCGATTGCGACGATATTCTCGGCCCCGCGCTCGGGAAAGCGGCGGCCATATTCGCCCGCGCGCACCCCAACGACCGAAAAGCCTTTGATCAGCGGCATATTGACCGAAATATCGGGAATCCGCCCCGATGCAAAGCCGACGACAAGCAAGCGGCCGCCGAAGGCGATGCAGCGCGTCGATTCGTCGAACACATCGCCGCCGACCGGGTCGAAGATGACATCGGCGCCCCTCCCTTCCGTCAACGCCTTAACCGTCTCGCGAAAACCGGGCGCCGCCTCGATCACCGCGTCGGGTGTGTAAAGCGCGGCAATGGCATCGCGCTTCGCGGCGCTGCTTGCCGCCGCAATCACCCGCGCGCCCAGTCCGCGCGCCAGATCGACCGTCGCCAGGCCCACACCGCCCGCCGCGCCGTGGACCAGCACCCAGTCGCCGGGCGCGACCCGCGCGCAGCGGACGAGCGCGACATAGGCGGTCAGATAGGCGACCGGACACGCCGCCGCCGCCGCCCAGTCGAGCGCGGCGGGCTTGCGCCGCAGCGTCGCCGCCGGAACGATGCAATATTCGGCCATCGCACCGAAACGATTGCCGCCGATCACCGCATCGCCGGGCGCCCAGCCTTCGACGCCCGCGCCCACCGCATCGACCTCACCCGAAAACTCCAGCCCCGGCACGAAGGGCAGCTCGGGTTTGAGCTGGTAGGCGCCGCGCGTCATCAGCAGGTCGGGAAAATTCACTGCTGCTGCCCGCACCCGCACCCGCACCTCGCCCGGCCCGGGTTCGGGTCGCGGCAGGTCGGCGATCGCGCAACCCGCGTGATCGGGCGCCAATTGGCTCACTTGCAGCGCGCGCATGAAAATCCTTTCCTACAATATTCCAATATGGTTCGTTTCAATATCTCAGTGAACTAAAGAAGCGAATCATGTCACTTGCCGACCTGCCCCGCCTTGCGATTGACGCATTGATCGATGCCCTCATCGACCGCGAAGGCGGATATGTAAACCACCCCGCCGATTGCGGCGGCCCGACCCGCCGGGGGATCACCGATGCCGTAGCGCGGGCGCAGGGCTATACGGGGCCAATGCGCGATCTGCCCCGCGCCGAGGCGGCCACCATCTATTGCCGCATCTGTTGGCTGCGCCCCGCCTTCGATCGCATCGCCGCGCGCGCCGCGCATTGCGGCCGAACCGTTAGATACCGGCGTCATATGGGTACCGCGATCGCCTCTGGCGTTCTCCAGCGCGCACTCAACGCGCTCAACCGCACGGCGCGCGACTATCCCGATATCATGGTCGACCGCGCCATCGGCCCGCGCACGCTGTCAGCGCTCGACGGTTCTTCTGAAAGCGCGCGGCAAGGGCGGCGTAACCGTGCTGCTGCGAGCGATGGAGGCGCTGCAGGGCGAACGCTACATCGCGCTCGCCGAACGCCGCCCGAGCCAGGAGGCATTTCTCTACGGCTGGCTCGCAAACCGCATCGGCGGCGGCTGATGAGTATCATCATACCGGGACGTACCGTGAACTTTGACAACTTCCAGCAAAAGGATCCGCAAATATGAGCATCATCGAAGGCCTGATCGGCCCCGTCGCCAAGCTGATCGACAAGATCATCCCCGACCCCGAAGCGCGCGACCACGCCAAGCTCGAACTGCTGAAGCTCGAGGACAGCCAGGAAATGGAGGCGATCAAAACGCGGATGACCGCGATCGTCGCCGAAGCGAACAGCACCGACCCCTGGACCAGCCGCGCGCGGCCCAGCTTCCTCTACGTCATGTATACGCTGCTTCTGTGGGCGATCCCGATGGGCCTGATCGCCGCCACGCGCCCCGACATGGCAAAGGGCATCGCAGAGGGCATGAACGCCTATCTCGCCGGCATCCCCGAACCGCTCTACGCGCTCTTCGGCACCGGCTACCTCGGCTACACCGCCGCCCGCGCATGGGGGAAAGCGAAAGGGGGGGAGGACTGAACCTTTCCAAGCCCTACTCTCAATTGTGTGTCCCCGCGAAGGCGGGGACCCATCTCCCGCCGGCTCGTAATTGCACTGCCGGATGATGGATCCCCGCCTTCGCGGGGATACAGGTCGCTATTAACTGGCCGCTCTTTCTCCCACCACCGCCGCCAGCTTCGCCAGCGACGACGTCAGCCCCGCCTCATGATCCTTCGCCGAAATCCCCGGCGGCACATGATGCGCATCGACCGTGACCAGCGTCCCGCCGCCCTTGCGCGACAGATACCAGTGCATCGCCATCGTGCCCGAAAAGCGGGGATCATCCGACACGAATTCGACCTCCCACACGATCAGCCGCCCGTCATCGAGCACCGGGATGTGCACCGCGACCAGATCGCTGTCATCGTCGCTCTTGGTCTCGACATCGGAGTCGTCGAAGGTCAGGCGCAGGCGGAACCCGCCGCCCTCGCGCAGATCGCTATGCTCGAATGCGCCCGTCGCGCCCTCGGGCGGTAGCCAGCGCGCCAGTTTTTCGGCGCTGGTAAAGGCCGCGAACACATCGACCAGCGGCGCGGCGATCAGCCTCTCGGCATGATCGGTGCGCCGCGTCTTCTTTGTCGGTTTCACGTCCCACCGTTTCAGGCGAGCGCGGCCTTGACCGCCGCGACGGCGTCGTCCGCCGCGCCGCCGTTCGGGCCGCCGCCCTGCGCCATGTCGGGACGGCCGCCGCCGCCCTGCCCGCCGAGCGCCGCAACCGCGACCTTGACCAGATCGACCGCGCTATGGCTGCCCGTCTTGTCGTCGGTCACGCCAACCGCGACCGACGCGCGGCCATCATTGACCGCGACGAGCATCGCGACGCCGCTGCCGACCTGCTTCTTGAGGCCATCGACCGTGCCGCGAAGTTCCTTGGGATCGAGCCCCTCGACGACCTGCGCCAGAAAGGCGACATCGCCGACCTGTTCGATCGCCGGACCCGCCGCCGCTCCGCCGCCCGCACCGCCGCCACCAAGCGCCAGCGCCTTCTTCGCGTCGGCCAGCTCGCGTTCGGCTTTCTTCAGCGCCTCGGCCATCGCGGCAACGCGCGCCGGCACCTCGTCGGGCGAGGTCTTGAGCGCCGCCGCCGCCGACTTCAGCGCCTCGTCGCGGCCCAGCAGCCACTGGCGCGCCGCCTCGCCGGTCAGCGCCTCGATACGCCGGACGCCCGACGAAACCGCGCTTTCGCTGATGATCTTGAACAAGGCGATGTCGCCCAGCGCCCGCACGTGCGTACCGCCGCACAGTTCGACCGAATAGCTATGCTCGTCGCCCTTGCCCATGCTGAGCACGCGCACCTCGTCGCCATATTTCTCGCCGAACAGCGCCATCGCCCCCGCTGCGATCGCGTCCTCGGGGGTCATGAGCCGCGTCGAGACGGGTTCGTTCGCCCGGATCTGCGCGTTCACATCGGCTTCGATCTGGGCGATTTCCTCCGGCGTCAGCGCCTTGGGGTGCGAAAAGTCGAACCGGAAACGATCCTCGGCAACCAGGCTGCCCTTCTGCGTGACATGCGCACCCAGACGGTTGCGCAGCGCGGCGTGGACAAGGTGCGTCGCGCTGTGGTTGGCGCGGATGCGATCGCGGCGCGCGGCATCGACCGACAGATGCACAGTGTCGCCGACCTTCAGCTTGCCCGCCTCCAGCTTCGCCTGATGCGTGTGCAGCCGGCCGAGCGGCTTGCCGGTGTCCTCGACATTGGCCTTGGCGCCTTCCAGCGTTGTGATCGTTCCCGCGTCGCCCATCTGGCCGCCGCTTTCGCCATAAAAGGGCGTCTGATTGGTCAGCACGACCACCGTGTCGCCGGCTTCGGCGGTCTCGACCGGCTGGCCGTCCTTGACGATCGCGATCACCTCGCCCTCGCCCTCTGTCGAGGTGTAGCCGGTGAACTCGCTGCTGCCATTGGCTTCGGCAAGGTCGAACCAGATTTCATCCGACGCCTTTTCGCCGCTGCCCTTCCATGCCGCGCGCGCCGCTGCCTTCTGCTGCGCCATCGCCGCATCGAAGCCCGCGCGATCGACCGCGATACCCTGCGCCCGCAGCGCATCTTCGGTCAGGTCATAGGGAAAGCCGAAGGTGTCATAGAGCTTGAAGGCGACATCGCCGGGCAGCGTCGCGCCCTTGCCCATGCCCACGGTCGCCTCGTCGAGGAGCCGCAACCCCTTGTCGAGCGTCTGGCGGAACTTGACCTCCTCGCGCTCCAGCGTCTCGGCGATCAGCGCCTGCGCGCGGATCAGCTCGGGATAGGCCGCGCCCATCTCGGTCGTCAGCGCCGGGAGCAGTCGGTACATCAGCGGATCCTTGGCGCCGAGTAGATGCGCGTGCCGCATCGCGCGCCGCATGATCCGGCGCAGCACATAACCGCGCCCTTCGTTCGACGGCAGCACGCCGTCGGCGATCAGGAAGCTCGATGCGCGCAGATGGTCGGCGATGACACGGTGGCTCGCCTGGCTTCCGCCCTCGGCGGCAACGCCCGTCAGATCGACCGACGCTGCGATCAGCGCCTTGAACGTGTCGATGTCGTAATTGTCGTGGACGCCCTGCATCACCGCCGCGATGCGTTCCAGCCCCATGCCGGTATCGATGCTCGGGCGCGGCAGGTCGACCCGCTGCCCATCCGGCATCTGCTCATATTGCATGAACACCAGATTCCAGATCTCGATGAAGCGGTCGCCATCCTCTTCGGGCGATCCCGGCGGGCCGCCCCAGATATGGTCGCCATGGTCGTAAAAGATTTCGCTGCACGGCCCGCACGGACCGGTGTCGCCCATCGACCAGAAATTGTCGCTCGTCGGGATACGGATGATCCGCTCTTCGGGAAGACCCGCAATCTTGCGCCACAGGTCGAACGCCTCGTCGTCGGTGTGATAGACGGTCGCGGTCAGCTTGTCGGCGGGCAGGCCCCAGGTCTTGTGAACCAGCGTCCAGGCATGGTCGATCGCCTGTTCCTTGAAATAGTCGCCGAAGGAGAAATTCCCCAGCATTTCAAAGAATGTATGATGCCGCGCCGTATAGCCGACATTGTCGAGATCGTTGTGCTTGCCGCCGGCGCGAACGCATTTCTGCGACGACGCGGCCGTGCTGTACGGACGCTTCTCCAGCCCGGTGAAGACATTCTTGAACGGCACCATGCCCGCGTTGACGAACATCAGCGTCGGGTCATTGAACGGCACCAGCGGTGCCGACGGTTCGATATGGTGGCCGGCCCCGGCAAAATAGTCGAGGAACGAGCGGCGGATGTCGTTGGTCGATGTCATGCGCGCGATCTAGTGCCGGATCGTCCGTTACTCAAGCACAGACGCGCAGCATCAGCGCTGGCAGAGCCGGTCGAGCTGCTGCCCGGTCAACCCCTGCTGGTTCACCAGCGCCTGCGAGATGAACTGCACATCATATTGGGCGATGCGATATTCGCCTTCGCGAACGCGCTGCACCAATATCCCGCCGCACGTTCCGGCAATCCCCGGATGATCGTCGAGCACCGAAAACAGGACATAGGCGCCGGGATATGCGGCGCCATCTGGATTGTTGCTCCACGCGACGAATTGCGGCGTCATCGATCCGTCGCCGGTCTGGAACTGCGTGGCGCCGGCATGCAGGTTTGCCCAGTCCTTCGGCGTGATTTCCGCCAGCGGGTCCATCATCGCGATCCCGGCCTGATCGCCGCGATCGACCCGGTCGAGGAAGCGCGTCACAAAGCTGGTCGCCGCCGCCGTATCGGCGTCGCTCGCCTTCCAGTCCGCCGGAACGGGCTTGTAGGGATCGGTCGCGGGATCGTAGCAGAAGAATTTCTGCCGCAGATTTTCGATCATCATGACATTGCGGGTCGTATCGACGCGGCTGTCGAAATTATACCGGCCGAAACGCACCTTCATCTTGCCGCAGCGCTGCGCCGCAATCCGCTGGACCTCTTCCATCGTCGTCGTCAGCCGCGCCGCCTCGATATCGGCGACATCGGCGCTGAAACCACCCGCGGCCAGCTTCTCGACGCGAATTGCGGGCTCGCCCGCCGCCGCAAGCAACAGCGCCAATACCAGACCTGCCATAACCCCGAACTCCCCCCGCCTTCCGTCGATCGGATGACCGCAGGCCGATATTGCGGACAACGGGCGCGCGCCGCAAGTCCGATGAGGGCTGGCTCAGCGCCACTGCGCTCAAAAAGCGGTCGCGATGCCCTTGCCCAGATAGCAGGGAAGCTGATGCAGCACGTCGGCCTTGGGCACCCCGTCCTCGATCAGGGCAGGCGGCACTTCCGACGTATCGACGCGCACGACGGTGAAGGCGGCACGGGGCGCGCTGCGATGGACGACGACATAGCCGCAATCCATCGTGCCATCCTTGCGATCGCCGCGAAAATCGAACGCGGCATAAAGGCCGGGCGGCTGTCCCGCCGGGTCGGCATACCAGGTCAGGCGCAGGATGCGCAGCGTGCCATCGGCCCACAGCGCAGCCCGCTTGCGCAGGTTCATCTCCCATTCCAGCCGCGGGTTCGACGCCTGAAACGACAGGCGCAGCATCGCATAGGCCGCCTCATAGTCGCGCTTCGCCAACGCCATCGTGAACCCGGTGAAGCGGTCGATCGCGCCCTCCTCGTCGGCTGGGGCGGGCTCGAAGCTCTTACCCGCGGGTACCACGACGTCGCGCTCGACCCCGGGCCCCAGAACGGGCGGCGCGGCCGCCAACGGGGTCGCCGCTGTGAATAGTGCGGTCAGGAGCAGCACGCCAAACCGGCGATCAAAAGACAAAATAATCGCCCCCGCGTTCGCGCGCGCGCTGCCAGGCGGGGCGCGCGTGGCACGCCGCGACGAAGGCGGCGAGGCGCGGATAGCGATCGGCACCGTTCATCGCCGCAACCTCGGCCGGGAAGCTCAGCATGATGTCGGCAGCCGACAGGCGATCGCCGATGAAATGCCCGGCGTCGCCGATCTCGCTTTCGAGATAGGCGAAATGCGCGCCGAGCTGTTCGTCGATCCGCGGTCGCAGCGGCGCCGCAGCATCGCCGAGGCGGGCAACATAGAGATTGAGGAGAACAGGAGTCATGGCCGAACCTTCGGCAAAGTGCAGCAGCTCAAGGTGCCGGACATGATTGTCGGTGCCGCGCGGCGGGATCAGGGCGTCACCGCCATGGCGCTCGCACAAATATTCGACGATCGCGCCCGATTCCTGGATCACCCGCCCGTCGTCCTCGAGCAGCGGCGATTTGCCGAGCGGATGGACGGCTTTCAGCTCGGGCGGCGCGAGGTTGGTAACGGCGTCGCGCTGATAGTGGCGAATTTCGAATGGAGCGCCGATTTCCTCGAGCAGCCACAATATGCGCTGCGACCGGCTGTTGTTCAGATGGTGGACGATCAGGCTCACCGCATTCTCCTCTTATCCGCGCCAATATCCGTTGCGATCGATTAACGCCGCCAGCTCGCGCACCAGCTTGGCGCCGACAATAGCGGTCACGCCGCCGATGTCGCGGCCCGGATGATGTTCGACGATGTCCGCGCCGACGATCGGCGCGCACTGCCGGTGCAGCACCGCGAGCAGTTCGCGCACTGTCAGCCCGCCGGGCTCGGGATGCGCGACGCCGGGCGCCGCCGACGGATCGAGCCCGTCGAGGTCGATCGAGATATAGAGCGGGCCGCTCAGCACCGGCACCGCTTCGGGAACCAAGTCCGCCATCGGGACGATCTCGACGCCGAAGCGATCGGCTTGTGTGGCGCAATGGCGATTCAACGTGCGGATACCGACCTGGACCAACCGCGCGGCAAGGCCCGCTTCGCATATCCGGGCAAAGGGCGACGCATGGCTGCGCGGATTGCCGCCGAAGTCGTCGTACAAGTCGGGATGCGCGTCGATGTGCAGGATGTTGAGCGGACCGAAACAAGCGGCGGCGGCTTCGACGAGCGGAAATGTCACCGCATGATCGCCGCCGAGCGCGAGCGGAATTTCGCCATCCTCGTGCAGCATCGCGACATGGCGCCGGATCGCGGCATCGTCGTGTGCGACATGCTCGGTCAGCGGCAGGTCGCCATCGTCAGTGAAGGCGATATCCGTGCCGATTTCGGGACCGAGCTCGCTTGCCATATTGCCGCGATCGCTGCGCAGCGCCGCACGGATCGCCGCAGACCCGCCCGCCGCGCCGCGTTCGAAACTACTGTTGACGTCGGTCGGCAAACCGAAAAGGCGGATCGCGGGCATCGAGCCTGTGTAGTCCTTGCCCCTGAACACGCAAGCCGGGATGCGGTACACGCCCCCGCCAGCATGGTCAGCGGCGGCATGGTCAACGGCGGCCGGGCCGACCTGCCAAGAGAGGGGTCGGGCAGATCCAAGGAGGCGTGCCGGAGAGGCACGGACCCGCCGCCGTTCGCCGGCGAGCCGTATTGCGACGGCTCGCCGGATCCGGATTAGATATCGTCGTCGTCCGCGTCGGGGCCGGTCATCATCTCTTCGGCCACCGCATCGGTGCGGCTGCGGATCGCCTTTTCGAGCCGTTCCATCAGTTCGGGATTTTCGGTCAGGAAATTCTTCGCATTTTCGCGGCCCTGACCGATGCGGATCGAATCATAGCTGAACCAGGCGCCCGATTTTTCGACGAGACCGGCCTTGACCCCGAGGTCGAGAATTTCGCCGATCTTCGAAATGCCCTGCCCGTACATGATGTCGAATTCGACCTGCTTGAACGGGGGCGCGACCTTGTTCTTGACGACTTTGACACGCGTGGTGTTGCCGACGATTTCGTCGCGGTCCTTGATCTGGCCGGTGCGGCGGATATCGAGGCGGACCGAGGCGTAGAATTTGAGCGCATTGCCGCCCGTCGTCGTCTCGGGATTGCCGTACATCACGCCGATCTTCATGCGCAGCTGGTTGATGAAGATCACCATGCAGCGCGAACGGCTGATCGAGCCGGTGAGTTTGCGCAAGCTCTGCGACATCAGGCGCGCCTGAAGGCCGACATGGCTGTCGCCCATCTCGCCTTCGATTTCGGCGCGCGGGACGAGCGCGGCGACCGAGTCGACGACGAGCACGTCGATCGCATTCGAGCGCACCAGCGTATCGACGATTTCAAGCGCCTGTTCGCCCGTATCGGGCTGCGACACGATCAGCTCGTCAATGTTTACGCCCAGCTTCTTCGCATAGACGGGATCGAGCGCATGTTCGGCATCGACGAAAGCCGCGGTTCCGCCGGTCTTCTGCGCTTCGGCGATGCAATGCAGCGCGAGGGTGGTCTTGCCCGAGCTTTCGGGACCGTAGATTTCGATAACGCGGCCACGCGGCAGACCGCCGACGCCGAGCGCGATGTCGAGCCCGAGCGATCCGGTCGAGACCGCCTCGACCTGCATCGCTTCCTTCGATCCGAGCTTCATCACCGAGCCCTTGCCGAACGCGCGATCGATCTGCGCGAGTGCGGCGTCGAGCGCCTTCTGCCTGTCTGTGCTGTTCACTGATTTCCCCGATTCGACGAGTGATAATTGTCCGGCCATGACCGTTCCTTTCCAGCTCTAGAGCGAAGGCAGAACCACCGCAACGCCAGAGCTGTGTACGCTATTTGTTCTATAGGAACAAGTGGAGAACAAATATTTTTGCGCTATCGGCGAGGCGCGCGCTATTCCCCGAAAAAACCATCCAGAACGGCCTCGATTTCGGCGATACGGAACGGCTTCGTCACCAGCTTGCGGTTCGCATGCGGCGCGGGAATCACGTCGCCGCCGCCTGACGTGAAGGCAAAGGGAATCCCCCGCTCCGCCAGCGCATCGGCGACCGGCCATCCCTTTTCGTCGCCCAGGTTGATATCGACGAGTGCGCCCGCCACCGGCTGCGACGCGACTACCGCGAGCGCTTCCTCGTTGGTCGTCGCCTGCGCCGGTTCGGGATAGCCGAGCGCGTCGAACATATCGACGAGCATCATGCCGATCAGGACATCGTCTTCGACAAGCAGGATCAACCTGTCTTCAGCCATGACCCACCCTATGCGCCGCATCGTCGAGCGCCATCGATACTGCTTCTGCAAGCTGCGCAACCGAGAAGGGCTTGGGCAGGAAGGCGACATCATCGATGTTGATCGACTGGCGCAACTGCTCCTCGGCATAGCCCGACATGAACAGCACCGGCAGGTTCGCCCGCTTGGCGCGCATCGCGCGGACCATCGTCGGCCCGTCCATCGTCGGCATCACAACGTCGCTGATCACCAGGTCAATCTTGTCCATCGCGGCGAAGCGTTCAAGCCCCTCTTCGCCCTGCGAAGCGGTAACGACCGTATAACCCGCGCGGGTCAGCGCCCGTTCGGCGACGGCCCGCACCATATCCTCGTCCTCGACGAGAAGGATGGTACCGGTGCCCCACTGGCTTTTCTTCGCCTTCGCAGCCGGCGGCGGCGTTGCCGGCACGCCGCTTTCGGCTCGGTGGACCGGCAGGTAAATGGTGAAGCTGGTCCCCGCGCCCGGTTTGCTGTCGGCAAAGATAAAGCCCGCCGATTGTTTGATGATGCCATAGACCGTCGACAGTCCCAGCCCTGTCCCCTTGCCGACATCTTTGGTCGTGAAAAAGGGTTCGAAAATTTTAGGCAGCACTTCGGCCGGAATGCCGGTCCCCGTATCGCCGACCTTCAGCGCGCTGTAATCGGCGGGCGGCATGAATTCATTGCCCATCTGGCGAACTTCAGCGGCGGAAACGGGATAGGTTTCGATCGTCAACGTCCCGCCGCCGGGCATCGCGTCGCGCGCATTGACCGCAAGGTTGATGATGACCTGCTCTAGCTGCCCGGGGTCGGCGCGCACCGCACCCAGCCCGCGGCCATGATGCACCGACAATTGCACCGTATCGCCGATCAGCCGCTTGAGCAGATGCGACACTTCCGAAATCACGTCGGGAAGCTGCAATATCTGCGGCCGCAACGTCTGCTGGCGCGAAAAGGCGAGCAACTGCCGCGTCAGGCTCGCCGCGCGGTTGGCGTTGCTGCGGATTTGCTGAATATCGTCATAGTCGCTGTCGCCCGGCGTGTGCCGCATCAGCATCAGATCGCAGCTTCCGAGCACCGCGGTCAGGATATTGTTGAAATCATGCGCGACGCCGCCCGCAAGCTGGCCGACCGCCTGCATCTTCGATGCCTGCGCCACCTGCCGCTTGAGGCGCGACTCTTCGCTCGAATCCTTGAGGCTAAGCAGAACCGCCGCCTCGCCCAGCCCGCGCACGCCGACGACGCGCATCGACACCGGTTCGTCGCCTTGTCCGGCCAGCCGGATCGACAGATCGCCGCCGACCTGCTGCCCGCTGCTGTGACGGCGGATCATGTCGGCGAGTGGTCCCTTGTCCTCGCCGACCACAAGATCGCCGGGGTAGCGCGGCCTCTTGCCATCGGCGACGCCCGCGGCGCGCATGAAAGCGCGGTTCATGTACAGAAAGCGCCCGTCGCGATCGACGAGCGCAAGCCCGAAGGGCAGCAGTGACAGCAGCGTTTCGATATAGCTTTGCGCGGTGCCGCGATCGGCGGGTCCGATCTCCTCGTCGAGCATGGCGAGCAGCATCGGCCCGTGCGTATCGGCCGGCGTCAGCGGGATTTGCAGCATCCGCACCGGCGTTGCCCGATCGCCCTCACGCGCAAAATAGAGCGCGCCGGCATCATCGAGCCGCAACATTCCGGCGACATCGCGCCCCGCATAATGCAGCGCATCCTCTTCGCCGAGCGCGCGCAAAAGAAATGCCTGATTGGCAACGCGCAACCGGCCCTCGGCACTGACCAGCGCCGCCATCACCCCCGCCTGCGCCAACGTGCGCCCTGCGGGTCCGTCGAGGTGGCGGACGATCTCTCCTGCCAGATCGAGCCGTTCATGGGCCGAAAAGCGCCAGATGAGATAGTCTTCGGCCTGCCCCGATCGCAGCACTTGTGCACGAAGTTGCAAGGGCCCGACTGCGATTTCATCGACCCCGCCCTCACCTTCGCGCCACGCGGTCCGGCCCGCATTTTTGAGCAGCTCGGCGCCGCGCCCTTCGAGCGGCAGGCCCGGCGGCGTGACGAAGCCGCCCATCCATGTCGCGAACAGGTCGTTCGCACAGACGAGGCGTCCGGCCCGGTCGGTGATCGCAATCGCAATATCGTCATGATTGACCGCGGCGCGCAGCATCGACCAATCGGTCGGCGCCGCCTCGCCCACCGCGGCCGCCGGAAACAGACGCCGCGCGAGGATCATGCCGCCCGCCGCGAGCGCGAGTCCGGCAAGGAAACCGGCGGCAAGCACCGCGTCGCCGGTGGCCCAGAACAACAGCCCGACCGACACCAGCGCGAGGCCGCCGAGCAGCGCAAGGTCGATCCGGGAAAGCCCTTGAATTGCGGAAAGCGGACCGGCAGCGCCCACCCCCCTGCTGAAATCGGTATCAGCGGAAGGCAGGCTCTGCGCGGTCAATTCACACTTTCCCAGTCAGCGCATCACCAGATGCGAACACGATCCTTCGGATCCAGATAGAGCGTCTGGCCCGGCTTAACCTGATAGGCCTTATACCAAGGGTCAAGATTGCGCGAGACCCAAGTCCGCTGGATCGAGGGCGAATGCGGATCGGTCGAAATGCGCTGCGACAGATTCTGTTCGCGATAGTTGCGCCGCCATACCTGCGCCCAGCCGAGGAAAAAGCGCTGGTCGCCGGTCAGCCCGTCGATCACCGGCGCCTCCTTGCCGCCCAGCGACGCCTTGTAAGCGTCATAGGCGATGTTGAGGCCGGCGAGATCGCCGATATTCTCACCCAGCGTGAAGGTGCCGTCGAGATGCTCGCCCGGCAGCACTTCATAGGCGTCATATTGCGCGACGAGCGCCTTGCTCGCTGCTTCGAACGCCTTCACATCCTCGGGCGTCCACCAGTCGGCGAGTTTGCCGGTTTCGTCATATTTCGAACCCTGGTCGTCGAAATGGTGGCTGATCTCATGGCCGATCACCGCGCCGATGCCGCCATAGTTGATTGCGGGGTCGGCCTTCGGATCGAAGAAGGGCGGCTGCAGGATTGCGGCCGGGAAGACGATCTCGTTCATGCCGAAATTGGCGTAGGCATTGACCGTCATCGGGGTCATGCCCCATTCCCAGCGCCGGATCGGACCGCCGAGACGGCTGATATTGTCGTCATGCTGCCACTGGTTGGCGCGCAGCGCGTTACCAAACAGGTCGTCGGCCCGGATCTCCAGCGATCCATAATCCTTCCAGCGATCGGGATAGCCGATCTTGGTCGTGAAATTGGCCAGCTTCTTCTTCGCCTTCACCTTAGTTTCGGGCTGCATCCACGCAAGATTGTCGATGCGGTGGCCGAGCGCCGCGATGACATTCTTGACCAGCTTGTCCATTTCCGCCTTGGTTTCTGGCGGGAAATATTTCGCGACATAATCCTTGCCGACCGCTTCACCCAGATTGCCGGTCGTGAAATCGACCGCGCGCTTCCAGCGCTCCTGCATCTGCGGCGTTCCCGACAGCGCGGTGCCATAGAAGGAGAAGGCTTCCTTCGCGACCGCATCGGGCAGCACGTCCGAAAAGCCGTCGAGGCTGCGGACGAGCAGCGCGTCGCGCAGCACGCCGATCGGCGCGTCGGCAATCAGCTTCGCCTCGCCGGTGAAGGCGCTCGGCTGCGACACGAGCAGCGCGTCTTCCTTGACGCCGATGCCGCGAACAAAGGTCGTCCAGTCGAAGCCCGGCGCCGCCTTTTCCAGTTCGGCAAGCGTCATCTTGTTATAGACCTTGGTGGCGTCGCTGCTGTCATTCTTGTCCCAATGGACCGTCGCGATCTGCTTTTCGAAGGCATAGACTGCCTGCGCCCGCGCCGCGGCGTCCTGTTCGCCTGCCAGCGTCAGGACATTTTCCAGATGCTTGAGGTAAGCCGCCTGCAGCTTGGCGTTGCGCTCATTGTCCTTCAGGTAGAAGTCGCGATCGGGCATGCCGAGGCCGCCCTGGAACATCGTGTAGATGTAGACGTCGGGATTCTTGTCGTCCTGCCCGACATAGCCGCCGAAGAAGTGCGAGACGCCGTTGCGGTCGGCTTCGGCGAGCAACGCGGCAAGGCCCGGTTTGTCGACGGTGCGGATCTTCGCGAGCCACGGCTGGATCGGGGCAAGCCCCTTCGCCTCGACCGACGCCGAATCGAGATAGGAGGCATAGGCGCGTCCGATCATGCTGCTCGGATCGCCCTTCGCCGCTTCGAGAATCTCCTGCGTGCGCTTTTGCGACAGATCGGCAAGCGCGGTGAACATGCCATAGTTGGACTTGTCCGCCGGGATCGCGGTGTTCTTGGCCCAGGTGCCATTGGCATAGGCGTAGAAGTCGTTGCCGGGCAGCACGCTCTTGTCCATGCCGGTCGTGTCGAAGCCGAAATCGCCGATTTCGGGCTTGTCGGCCTTGGCCGAGGCGGCGGCCTGCTCCTTGGCCGAAACCGAAACCGCCGGCGCCATGCCGAACAGTATCGCGCCCAGCGCGGCGGTCGCCATCAGGCGCGAAGAATGCGTCATACGTGTCATGATTATCCCCAGGTTGACGGGCAGGACATGATTCTCCGCACCGTGAATGGCGCGGATCCTGCGATGGAGACAGCTATAAAAGCTGGCGGCCTGCGATCAACCGGCCGCCGTGTCGCTCGTCGATGACTCAAGTCGTTGGTCGCGCGCGCGGCGCAATTTGCGCCGCCAGCGCAGGCGGATCCAATTGTCCCAGATTACCGCCGCGAGCAGGAAGCCGACCACCGCGGTGACGACCGAGATTACGAACAGGCCCGCGATCAGAGCCGGCGCAGCGTCGGACAACAGCCACCGCGCCCATTCGCCGACCGATGCGCCATTGTCGATCATGATCGAGAAGGTCGCGACATTCGCATGCAGCCCGAACAGATCATTGCCGAGCCAAACCGCCGCGGCGATCAGCAGCGGCGTCGTCGCGGGGTTGGACAGGAAAGTCATCGCGACGCCGATCGGAATATTGGCACGGAAAGGCAGCGCGAGCATTGCCACGCCCAGTATCTGCGCGCCAGGGATCAGGAAAAAGATGCCGACGAACAGACCGAGCGCGGTGCCACGGCGCACCGAGGTGCGGGTGAAGCGCCATAAATGGCTATGCGCGACGCGATGGGCAAAGGGCTTGACGAACCGGCTTTCGAGCAGCTCCTCACGCGACGGCGAGTGGCGCTTGATCCAGTTCATCACCGCCGCCTTGTCGCGCGGCTTCCCCCCGCTCATCCCCGTTCCTTCATCAATCGCTGCTTGTCGCGCTTCCAGTCGCGTTCCTTGATCGACTCGCGTTTGTCGTGCGCCTTCTTGCCCTTGGCGAGCGCGAGTTCGACCTTCGCGCGCCCGCGTCCGTTGAAATATACGCTCAAGGGCACCAGCGTCATCCCTTGCCGGGCCACCGCCGCGTGCAATTTATTGATCTCGCGCGTGTTGAGCAGCAGCTTGCGGGGTCGGCGCGGTTCATGATTGAAACGGTTGCCATGGCTGAATTCGGGGATGTTGGCGTTGATCAGCCACACCTCGCCGCCCGCGACTTCCGCATAGCTTTCGGCGATCGTCCCCTCGCCGAAGCGCAACGATTTCACCTCGGTGCCCTGCAGCGCGATCCCCGCCTCGAACACCTCGTCGATGGCATAGTCGAAGCGCGCGCGCCGATTTTCGGCGACGACCTTCTTCTTGTCGAATTCGGGGGCGGATTGCGGACGGGCCATGAATGAAGAAAACCTAGAGAACGCCCGCCGAAACCAGTGCGGCATCGACGGCGGCGCGCGATGCAGCGGACGCCGGAATGATAGGTAGGCGCACATCGGGCGAAAACCAGTCGTGCACCCGCGCCAGCGCATATTTGACCGGCGCCGGTGACGCGTCGGTGAACATCGCCTTGTGCAGCGGAAACAGCCGGTCGTGCAGGACCAGCGCGCGCGCCCAGTCGCCTGCGGCGCAAGCGGCGGCGAAATCGGCGCACAGGCGCGGCGCGACATTGGCGGTGACCGAAATGCAGCCCACCCCGCCCAGAACGGCGTGCGGCAACCACAGGTCGTCGTTGCCGCTGAGCTGGCAGAAATCGGCGCCCGCCCCGGCCCGGTGCATCGTCACGCGCGCAAGGTCGCCGCTCGCATCCTTGGTCGCGACGACCGTCGGAATTTCGGCGAGTTTGCACATGGTTTCAGCGCTGATGTCGGCGACGGTACGGCCGGGGACATTGTAGACGACGATCGGCAGATCGCTCGCGTCGGCGAGCGCCCTGAAATGGGCGAGCATGCCTTCCTGTGTCGGGCGGTTGTAATAGGGCGCGACGATCAGCGCGGCGCTCGCCCCTGCGGCCTGCGCATGCCGCATGTGGCGGATCGCGGTGGCGGTGTCGTTCGACCCGCAGCCGGCGATCACCGGCACCCGTCCCGCCGCCGCCTCGATGCACGCGTCGATGATGCGATAATGTTCGTCGAAGCTCAGCGTCGGGCTCTCGCCGGTCGTACCGCACGGCACGAGCGCGCTCGTCCCCTCTTTGATCTGCCAGTCGACGAGGCGCGCAAAGGCCTGCATATCCAACGCACCGTCGCGAAATGGCGTCACCAAAGCGGGAATCGACCCCGAGAACATGCTCCGCTCCTTTACAAAAAGCCGCTTTCACCGATAGAATCCGGTCAGCGCGCCGCGTCATGAACGCCTATTCAGCGCCCTGCAAGGAGTTTGCCACTAACATGGCCGGCATGTTTTCGCTGCCCCCAATTTCCCGCCTCGCGCTCGCTGCGGCGCTGCTTGTCCCATCGGTCGCCACCGCGAGCGAACTGACGCCCGATCAGATGGCGTGGTATCGCGCTCAGATGGGGCTCGCGTCGGTCTCGACCTCGCCGCCGAGCGCGACCAACACCGTCGGCGACGCGGTGCTCGAATGGCGGCGGCTGACGCAGGACCAGACTGCGTCGTTCGACCGGCTTTCGCGGTTCCTGATGGCCAATCGCGACTGGCCCGATGCCGACAAGATGCGCGTCCGCGCCGAAAAGGCGATCGCGATCGACAGTTTCGATCCCGCGCGCACGCTCGCCTATTTCCAGGCCTTTCCGCCGCGCACCGCGAGCGGCGAGCTGCGTATGGCGCTAGCGCTCAACGCGTCGGGCCGCCGCGACGAAGCCTATGCCGCGGTGCGCCGGGCCTGGACCGGCGGCACGCTCGATGAAGCGGAGGTCAGCCGGGTGCTGAGTCTCTTCCCCGGCGCGATCTCGCTAGCCGATCATGATGCACGCATGGACAAGCTGTTGTGGCTGGGCGCGACCGGCCCCGCCTCGCGCCAACTCGCCTTCACCTCGCCCGACCGGCGGCCGATCTTCGCGGTGCGGCTCGCAATGCGCAGCGGCGCGGTCGACGCCGCGATGCAAGCGTCGGCGATCGAAGCGCAATATCCGTCGCTGACCCGCACCGACCCCGGCTATATCGCCGACAAGGCAACGTGGCTGCGCAAGGCGGGCCGCGTCGGCGAAGCGCGCGCGCTGCTCGCTGGGCCGCGCAATCTGGCCTCGGCACCCACTGATGCGGAGGAATGGCTCGAAACCCTGCTCACCAACGCGCGCCAGGCCGATGCCGCGGGCGACAAGGTGACTGCCTATAATATCGCGCGGCAGCTTGATGACGCGCTGCCGTCGGGGACGGTCGTGCGGGAACAGCCGCTCGGCGTGCGCGACGATTATACCTCGCTGGCATGGCTCGCAGGCCAGCTCGCTTACAAGAGCCTCGGCCGGCCAGGCGAAGCGGTACGGCTGTTCCGCGCTTATGGCGAAGCCGCGCGCTCGGCGCAGACGCGCACCAAGGGCTTTTACTGGGCGGGCCGCGCCGCGCTCGCAGCGGGCGACACGGCTGCGGCCAGTGCGCATTTCGCCGACGCGGCCGAACATTATGACCAGTTTTACGGCCAGCTCTCGCTCGAACGGCTTGGCCGCCGCCAGCCCAAGCCGGTGCCCGTCCCGACGATCCGGGTCAGCGCGTCAGAGCGCGAGGCATTCGATGACGACCGGCTGGTGCGCGCCGCGCGCGCGCTGGGCGAAATTGGCGCGTGGCGTGAACAGTCGCTGTTCCTCCGTGCGCTGGCGCAGCGCGCGACGACGCCGACCGATCATGTTCTGGCGGGCCAGCTCGCCGCGTCGATCGGCCGTCCCGACCTCGGCGTCATGATCGGCCGCAGCGCGCAGGCGAACAGCCTCGACGCGGTCGAGGTTTCGGGCTTCCCCACGGTGCGTGTCCCGGCGGGGCAGGAAAACAACTGGACCTTCATCCACGCGATCACCCGTCAGGAAAGCCAGTTCGACCGCCAGGCGATCAGTCACGCCGGCGCGCGCGGGATGATGCAGTTGATGCCGGGAACCGCGCGCGAAGTCGCAAGCAAGCTCGGCCTCGGCTATGACGCGAACTCGCTGACCAGCGACACCAATTATAATATGACATTGGGGTCGACCTATTTTCAGCAGATGCTCAGCTATTTCGGCGGCAGCTATCCGCTCGCGGTCGCGGCCTACAATGCCGGGCCGGGGAATGTGAACAAATGGCTGCGCGCCAATGGCGATCCGCGATCGGGCACGGTTGACATGATCGACTGGATCGAGGCTATTCCGATTTTCGAAACGCGCAACTATGTCCAGCGCGTGCTCGAAAATGCGGTCGTCTACGACACGCTGCGCGACGGCGACCGGTCGCTGCCCAATGCACCGCTGAGCTTCTATCTCGGCAAGCGCACACCCGGCTGACCGGTCGATGGCGGGGGACAAGACCAATATCATCAGCCCGTCGGGCTTCGCCGCGCTGCGCGCCGAATATGATCGGCTGTTCGTAACCGAACGCCCCAAGCTCGTCGAAACGATCAGTTGGGCGGCCGGCAATGGCGACCGCAGCGAGAATGGCGACTATATCTACGGCCGCAAACGGCTGCGCGAGATCGACCGGCGGCTGTCCTTCCTCGCGCGCCGGATGAAGGCCGCGCGGGTCGTCGATCCCGCGGAACAGCCCGACAAGCACCGTATCTGGTTCGGCGCCACGGTCGAACTCGCCGACGAGGAGGACGCGCGCCGCACCGTCACGCTGGTCGGCGACGATGAGGCGGATGCGGGCGCCGGCCGGATCGGCTGGAACAGTCCGCTGGCCCGGGCGCTGCGCGGCGCGGCGACCGGCGATTTGCGCACGGTCCAACTGCCCGCGGGGCCCAAGGAATGGGAAATCGTCGCCATCGCCTATCCCTGATCGCGGCACGTGCCGCCTGTGCGCGCGATCACAGCGACGCGCGAAAGATCGTGCGAAGCCATCCGATCGTCACGCAAGGAGAGGGTCGATGCGGGGAATCATCATCGTTGCATTGTCGCTGGCGGCAACCGATAGCCAGGCGATGCAGCCGCCGGGCGACGCGCAGATCAAGGCCGAACTGGGCCGCGGCGAAGAGATTGAAGCACGCATCGCGGGTGACCTGAATGGCGACGGCGTCGATGACATCGCCTATATCGTGCGCGGCGACGACAAGAGGATATTGCGCGTCCGCCTGGCCGACAAGGGCAAGGGTTTCGGCCGCGCGCCGCAGGGCATGCTCGACCTCGACGCCTACCCGCTCGGCGCAGCCGAGATGTCCGTCGCGAAAGGCGTATTGGTCGTCAAGGATCTGACCGGGGGAACGACCGCGACGGCGGCAACCTATCGCTTTCGGCTAGACCCGGAGGCTGGGCGCATGAAGCTCATCGGCCTTGATGCAACGATGTATAGCCGCACCTTCGCGCACGACGGCAGCGAACTGAGCTGGAACCTGCTGACCGGCGACGTCATCACCTCGACGCTCAAGCTAAGCGGGTCGGGCGAAAATGCATCCTATCAAAAGACGGGACTCAAGCGCTTCCGCCGCCCGATCCGCGTCTATTGGATGGAAGACGCCCCCAGCGGCGAGGATGCGTTCGGCGCTGCCGCCAAATAATTATTGCCCCTGCCCCATCAGCGCCGGGATGATCCAGACCACCGATAGCACGATGACTGCCAGAAACAGCGAAATCGCAAGGACATAGCGCACGCCGTTGCCTTTGACGCCGCTGCTGGCTTCTTCGTCGGTCACTTCGACATGGTCGTCGACGACTTTCATGGTTCGTCTCCCTTCAGACTGTCTGCATCCAACGCGGGGCTGGACAGCGCGGTTCCCGCGCGCGGGGCGCGCGGGGATGGGAGAGTGAAGCCAGAGGGTCTGTAAGCCGGGTTCTGTCCACCCCGTTGCCGGGGATGGGCGATCATTCCTCTAGGCGGCCGGTTGCCCGGACGCTCAAGCAGTCAACCCGGACGGCGGGGCCGGAACCAGCCCTGAGTCACCTCGTGCCATCCCTATTCGACCTTGCTCCCGGTGGGGTTTGCCGTGCCGCGTCCGTTGCCGTCCGCGCGGTGCGCTCTTACCGCACCCTTTCACCTTTCGCCGGGCCGAAGCCGTTGGCGGTCTGCTCTCTGTGGCACTTTCCCTTGCTCCGGTTGCCCGAAGCCGCCGGACGTTATCCGGCACCGTGGTTTCCGTGGAGCCCGGACTTTCCTCCCCCGCTTGCGCGGCGGCGATCGCCCGACCCTCTGGCCTCATGCGGTTATAACGCGAACGAACGCCGATTGCGAGCGATTGCGCGAACGACTGACATGGGTGGATCCCAGCCTTTTAACGCTCGTCATGCTGAATCAAGTTCAGGATGACGATGCTGCGATGTCTCGCTTCGGTCACTCCCGCTCGATCAATCACCTTCGGGCTGCGGCAGCAGCAGTGCGAGCAGGATCGCGCGGCATTCGCCGTCGATCGTTCCGTCGATCAGTTCGGGGCGGAAGCGGCGCTGAAAGGCGACGGTCGCGGCAAAGCCGTCGGTGACATCATAGCCGAAACGTTCAAGCGCGAGCAGGAAGCCGGCGTCGGTCCATAGCGGATCGGTCAGTTTCTTGGTCGGCCGCGGCAGCGCCAGGCGCCGGCGCGCCAGCTCACCCCACGGAAAAAGCTCGCCCGGATCCTGCTTGCGCGTCGGCGCGATGTCCGAATGACCGACGACATTGCCGCGCGTGATCGCGTGGCGGTCCTTGATCTGGTGCACGAGCCGCACGACCGAGGCGACTTGCGGGTCGGGAAAGGGGACATAGCCGAATTCATGCCCGGGATTGACGATTTCGATACCGACGCTCGCCGAATTGATGTCACTGATCCCGCGCCAGTGCGACTTGCCCGCGTGCCACGCGCGCCTGTCCTCGGGCACCATATGGGTGATCTGGCCGTCTTCGCTGACGACATAATGCGCCGACACCTTCGCCTCGGGATCAGCAAGCCGATCAAGGGCTTCGGCGCCGGTCTTCATGCCGGTATAATGCAGCACGATCATCGAGATGGGCAGCGCGCGCTCGTCGAAATTGGGTGACCAGCGTTCGATAAAGTCGCTCATGCGTGTCGCGGCCCGTTCCTGCCCTGCCTTGTGTTCGCTTGCGCCAGTCGAGCGCAAAATGCAAGGTCAGGCCGCGACCGGCGCGCGCACCTGCTGATCGGCCGGCTCATAAAGTCCGCGCAGACGGCGGCTCGCCACGAACTGGTCGGTCTGGCCGAGCACCGTCTCGCCCGCTCCCAAGACCAGAAAGCTTTGCGGCGCGGCCACAGAACGCAGCCGCGCGAAAGCCTTCTGGCGCATCGGCAGCGAGAAATAGAGCAACAGGTTGCGGCAGAAGATCAGATCGGCCGGGCTGGCAAGCGGCGGGCGGTCGACGAGCATATTCTGCACGGAAAAGTCGATCCGGCGCCTCAGGTCGGCCTTGGCAAGCCAACCGCCTTCGGTCTGGTCGAACCATCGCACCATGCGCTGCACTGGCAGGCCGCGCTGAATCTCGAACTGGCTGTACAGCCCGACGCGCGCGCGGCTGATCGCATGATAGCTGACGTCGGTGCCGACGACATCGACCTGCCACCCCGCCCATTGCTCGCCCTGTTCGGCGAGCAGCATCGCCATCGAATAGGCTTCCTGGCCGGTCGACACGCCGCAATGCCAGATGGTCACGCGCCGCTTGGCCGCATTGGTTTCGCGAATATGCTCAAGCGCTGTCTTCGCTATGTCATCGAACACACTGTGTTCGCGGTAGAAATAAGTTTCATTGTTGAGCATCGCATCGACCGTGTCGTCAAGCAGCTGCCGGCTGGTCGAGGTGACGAGCGCAGCGACGAGCGCGTCGAGATCCGCGATACCGTGACGCTGCATCACCGGCTTCAGCGACATTTCGATCCGCCATATCCGGTTCGGCGACAGCGTCTGGCCGGTGCGCGATTCGAGCACGCCCATCAGCACGCGATAGGCGGACTCGCTGGCACCGCCGCCCATCATGACTTTTTGCTGCCGCCAAGATAGGAGCCGAGCATCAGCGCGATCGCATCGGGGTTGAGCGTCGCCGCGGCAATCCCCGCCTTGGCAACGGCACCGGGCATCCCCCAGATAACGCAGCTTTCGGGCGCCTGCGCGAGGACGGTCCCGCCTGCATCCTTCAGCCGCGCCGCGCCGGTCGCCCCGTCACGGCCCATGCCGCTCAGCACGACGGCCACGCCCCCGGCGCCGTAGACATCGGCGACCGAAGCCAGCATCGGGTCGGCGGAGGGGCAACAGCCATTGTCGACCGGACGGCGATCGAGCGCGATCTCCTGCCGCCGCCCTGCGTTGACGACCATCAGATGGGCATCGCCGGGGGCGAGATAGATATGGTTCGGCAACACCGGCATGCCCGCCGCCGCGACGCGGACGGTGCGCACCGTCATCGTCGCAATCTGGCGCGCGTAAAATTCCATGAAGGCATCAGGCAGATGCTGGGTCAGCAGGATCGGCGCCGAAATTCGCGGGTCGAGATTGGCGAGGAAGTTGGTGAAGGCCGGAATGCCGCCGGTCGAGGCCGCGACTGCGATGCAGGCGAGCGGCGCCGCCGCATCGAATGCCACCGGGGCCGGGGGCGGAATTTCGCGGCGGGCGAGCCGCGCCTCGGGCGGGATCGGTTGCCGCTGGCCGAGCGACAGGATGCGGTCGGTCAGAATCTCGGCGAAGCGACCCGAAAAGCTGCCCCGCCCCGGCTTCGCCAGCGTATCGCTCGCGCCGAGCGAGAGCGCGTCGATCGCGGCCGGGCCGCCTTCGACGCAGTTCGACGAGAGGATCAGGACACGGGCGTTCACGGCGCTGCGCAGGATATGCGGCAGCGCGTCGATCCCGTTCATCCCCGGCATTTCGATATCGAGCACCACGACATCGACGGGCTCGCTCGCCAGAAAGGCAAGCGCATCATGCGCCGATGCGACCGAGGCACACACCGTCAGCCCCGGCGTTCCGTCGACGATGCGTTCAAGGATGCTGCGGACGACCAGGCTGTCGTCGACCAGCATCACGCGAACCGTGCGCGCCGCCGGTATGTCGGTTTCGACCCTGGGATCGGTCAGCGAAGATTGGGGCAGCGACACGTCCGGGCTCAGGCAACGCCGACGAGTTGCAATTTCCCTTCCAGCGTCTCGCGATCGAACGGCTTCATGACATATTCGTCGGCTCCGGCCTCGATCGCGGCGCGGATATGGTCGATGCTGTTTTCGGTCGTGCAAAAGACGACGCGCGGGCGCTCCTCGATCCCGAAATCGAGATCGTTGAAGGCGCCGAGAAATTCCATCCCGCTCATCACCGGCATATTCCAGTCGAGCAGGATCACGTCGGGCCGATTGGCGCGGCAGAAGGTCAGCGCCTCCTGCCCGTCGGCCGCTTCGTCGACCGAAAAGGACATGCTTTCAAGAATATGTCGCGCGACCTTGCGAATGACTTTGCTGTCATCGACGACCAGACAGGATTTCGACATTTATTCCTCCGACCCCCGGAATTTACGCCACGTTACGGCCAAGGGGTGTCCACTATGTTAATACGGCCCGCATCACGCTGCCTTAAGCGCGGGCGGTACGATAAAATGCGACGGGTCGACCACGAGCAGCGACGCGCCCTCATGCTCGATCATCGCTTCGGCGACACGCGCCCATCCCGGCATCAGCTTGCCGGCCAGGCGCGTCTCGGCCGCGTCGATGAAGCACACATCCTCGATTTCATCGGCGAGCAGCGCGTAGCCATGTTCCGCAACATCGACCACGATCACCCGCTGCCCGCTCGCCACCGCCACCGGCGGCAGGCCGACGACGACATGCGGGTCGATCAGCGTGAAGACGCGGCTGCGCAGCGCGAACAGGCCTGCGACGTGCGGCGGCGCGCCCGGCACCTCGACCGGTGCCCCGACCGTGACCACCGAATTGATCGAGCGCGAGCGCAGCGCGACGCGCGTGTCGGCGATACGCGCGATCAGATACAGTTTTTCCATCATGACCGCGCTCCTCCGACCTTACGGCGCAGCGCCGCGAGCAAGCCCGCTCGATCGTAGCGATAGACGCTCGCATCCTCGGGGCTTGCCGAAACCGCTGCCGATCGCAGGCAGATGACGGGAAGATCGCCCCCATCATGGGCGCAGCCCTGCCCGCTTTCGGTCAGGCACAGCATCACATCGGCCCCCTCGCCCGCGTCGGCGGCCGTGGCAACGCGGTAGCCCGCGCCGCGCAGCAGCGGCGCCAGAAAATTCTCGCCCCACCCGTCGGCATCGCCTGCGAGCCGGCACAGCGGCGCGCGGCCCGCGACGGCGGTGCGGCCGCCGGCGTGACACTCCATGATCCAGAAAGGATCGATGAGTTCGACGGGCTCGCCACCGACCAGCACCACGCCCGCGATCAGGCCCGGTGCCGACGCGGGTTCGACCACGTCGGGCAGGCGCACGATGTCGATCACCGCCGCGATCGGGTAACAGATCACCGTGTCGCCGTCGTACAGCCGAAGCAGCTTCACCGCCGCCTCGCCGGCAGGCACCGTTGCCGCATGGACCGGGAATATCCCGTCGCCAACCTGCACCCGAACGGCGCCGCCGCTTTCAAACAGTGCCGATTGCGGCACTTCTTCGACCCGTTCGATCACCGACAGGCGAACACCGCGCGTGCGGCCGTCGGCCTCGCGGAACAGCAGCAATTGCGTCGCGTTGCGCGCCCGCTCGGCCTGCGCCTCGCGTTCGTCGGCGCGGTCCTGACTGCGGCCAGCCTCACCGGCATCGACGCCCGACGCCGCGAGCAGCCCCTGAACATCGAGCAGCAGCACCGGCCGCCCGTTGTCGGGCAGCGTGGTGCCCGCATAAAGGCCGGTCGCCATGATCATCGGTGCGGCGGGCTTGATGACCAGTTCCTCATGGTCATGGATCGCCGCGACGCTGAGCGCATAGCTCTGCCCCTGCCCAGGCCGGATGATGACGAGAGCGCGGTCGTCCACATCGTCGTCGTCGCCGCGCTGACGCGCCAGCACATCCTCGAGCCGCAGCAAGGGGAATTGCTCGCCGCGCACCGTTGCGATTTCGCCGCCACCGAGCCGCTCGATACGAACGCTGTCGTTCGTCTCGAGCAGAATTTCGCGCACCGATCCGCGCGGAATGGCAAAATATTGCCCTGCAGCGCGCACCATCAGCCCCGAAATGATCGTCAGCGTCATCGGAACGCGCAGCAACACCGACAGGCCGCGTCCCTCTTCATTGCGCAGTTCGACGAGGCCGCCGATCTTTTCGACATTCGCCTTGACGATGTCCATGCCGACGCCGCGGCCGGAAATTTCCGTAATCTGCGCCGCGGTCGAAAAGCCCGGACGAAAGATCAGCTCCAGCTTTTCAGCCGGCGTCAGCGTCCGTGCGTCGGCCGCCGAGAGCAGCCGGTTGGCGATCGCCTTGGCAACCAGCGCGTCGGGCGAAAGGCCGCGCCCGTCGTCGCTCACCTCGATTTCGATCTGATTGCCCGACTGGCGCGCCGAAACCCTTATGGTGGCGGTAATATCCTTCCCCGCCGCGACCCGCTCGTCGAGCCCCTCGATCCCGTGATCGATGGCGTTGCGGACGATGTGGATCAACGGATCGCGGATATTCTCCATCATCTCGCGGTCGAGTTCGACCTCGCCGCCGCTCGTGTCGAAATGGATCTTCTTGCCGAGTTCCTGCGCCAGATCGCGCACAATGCGCGGCAACGGCGCAAACAGCTTGTCGATGCGCTGCATCCGCATCTGGCTCACCGATTGGCGCATCCCCGCGATCGAATCGGACAAACGGTCGAACGCGCCAATCAGCGCCGCATCGGCCCCCGATTCGCGCAGCATCCGCGCGAACTCGTTGCGCGCGAGCACGATGTCGGTAACCCCCGTCATCACGCTGTCGAGCAGCGGCAGCGGGACGCGGATCGACCGCCAGCCCTGCAATTCGGTGATGATATCATCTTCGCGCCGTATCCGGATCGCCTCCGGAACCGCGGGTGCCGCGTCCGCCTGCACCGGATCAGGCGCACCGGCTGACAGGGCGGCGATCACGTCGCCATCCTCACCCGCCGGCTCGGCGCCTTCGCTCGCCAACCGCTCGCACAGCATCGACAGTCGATCGACGATGGCGAGCACGCCCGTGACGAGCGCGGCGTCGGGCGCGCGATGACCGCGGCGAACCTGGTCGAGCGCCTCTTCGGCGGCATGCGAAAGCGCGGTCACGCGTGGCAACGCCAGAAAGCCCGAGCTTCCCTTGATTGTGTGCATCATCCGAAAGATGGAATCGAGCTGCGCCCGGTCGGCCGGATCGGCCTCCCACACGACCAGCGCCCCGCCGGCATCGGCAAGGATTTCCGACGTTTCAGCCAGAAAATCGTTCAGAAGATCGTCCATCGCGGTTCCGCAGCGCCCCAAAATCAAGGCGCAACCATGACCGACAATGGTTAAGGAGGGCTTTACCTGGCGGGCCGCAGCACCGCGCCGACGAGCAACGACGTCGGCGTTTCGCGCGCCAGCATCACGGTGCCGTTATTCTGCGCCGCCACCGCCTGGACGAGCACCGCGGGAGCGGTTCGTGAGGTCATCGCGGCGGCCGCCTCGCCTTCCGCAAGGATGCGTTCGACGTCGGCATCGACAAGGATGCGCTCGGCCTCGGCATGCAACGCGATCTCGATGTTTTCGCCCTGCCGCTCGCAGCCGATGTCGAGCCGTCCGCCGCGGACCAGGGCATCGACCAGGATCAGTGCGAGGTTGAGGATGATCTTGACCGCCGGCTTGGGCAGAGCGTCGTCGCCGATCATCCAGTTGAGCGTGATCGGGCGGTCGGCCATGATCCCTTCGATCGCGCCCTTCGCTTCGGTCGGCGGCACCGCTTCGCCGAAGCCGCCCGCCGATCCGAAAGCGAGCCGGAAGAATTTGAGCTTCGCCGCCGATGTCCGTGCGCTTTGTTCGAGCAGGTCGACCACCCGCGCCCGCATCTCAGGGTCTTTTTCATCGGCCAGCAGCTCGAGGCCGTTGGCAAAGGCCCCGACGGGGCTCAGCAGGTCGTGACACAGGCGCGAGGCCATCATCGAGGCGAAATCGACGCGATCGTCGGTCATGGATGCATTGGCTCCCCAAGCTCGGCAGTTTCCGGCACCGCCGCTCCTAGGGCAGCCGCCCCCTTCAGGGCAAGCGCCATCCCCTTGAATATTGACCGGACGGGGCCACATGACGACCAATGAAGGGGGACGACGACATTCTGACCGTGGCGTTGGGCGACAGCGCGGCCGGGTTGCGGCTCGACCGGGCGTTGGCCGAGGCTTTGCCCAGCCTGTCGCGCGAGCGCGTCAAGACGCTGATCAAGGGCGGCCGCGTCACCGATGCTGGCGGGCGCATCCTGTGGGATCCCGCCGCCAAGGCATCCGCACCGGCGAAGCTCGAACTGCGCCTGCCCGCCCCCGCCCCCGCGCATAATGTGGCGCAGGACATGAATCTCGTCATCGCCTATGAGGACGAGCATCTGATTGTGGTCGACAAGCCCGCGGGAATGGTCGTTCACCCTGCCGCCGGCAATCTCGACGGCACGATGGTCAACGCGCTGCTCCATCATTGCGCCGGGCAATTGTCGGGAATTGGCGGCGTCGCGCGCCCCGGCATCGTCCACCGTATCGACAAGGATACGAGCGGACTGATCGTCGCCGCCAAGCACGACAAGGCGCATGAGGGGCTGGCGAAGCAATTTGCGGCGCACAGCATCGACCGCCGCTATCTCGCGATCGCGACCGGCCGCCCGATGCCCGCCAACGGCACGGTAGAGGCCGCGCTCGGCCGGTCGAGCGTCAATCGCAAGAAGATGGCGGTGGTCGAGCCGGGCCGCGGCAAACATGCGATCACCCATTACCGGACGATCGAGCCGCTGCGGGACGCAACCTTGGTGGAATGCCGGCTGGAAACGGGCCGCACGCATCAGGTTCGCGTCCATATGGCGCATATCGGCCACCCGCTCGTCGGCGATCCGGTCTATGGGCGCGCCCGAAAGCCGCTTTCGGACCTGCTGAAAGCCCGCCATTTTGCGCGTCAGGCGTTGCATGCAGCCCATTTGGGCTTTATTCATCCGGTGACCGGTAACAGCATCGCGCTCGACAGCGAACTCCCAGCAGACATGCGGGAACTGATCGATGAATTGCGCGTTTAGGTTTCGAATGAAAATCTATTTTGACCGCGAAAGGCAATTGCGGCAGGATATTTTCAGGTTTTAGGGAAGACACTCTCCATGGCTAATAAAAGCAATGTTCCGGCAGTGGTGCCCGCGCTCGGCGGTGAGGCGAGCCTGAACCGCTATCTGGCCGAAATCCGTAAATTTCCGCTTCTGACGCCCGAGCAGGAATATATGCTCGCCAAGCGCTTTCAGGAGCATGGCGACAGTGAAGCTGCGGCGCAGCTCGTTACCTCGCACCTGCGTCTCGTCGCAAAGATCGCGATGGGCTATCGCGGCTATGGCCTGCCGGTCAGCGAACTGATCAGCGAAGGCAATATCGGCCTGATGCAGGGCGTGAAGAAATTCGATCCCGAACGCGGCTTCCGTCTCGCCACCTATGCGATGTGGTGGATCCGCGCCTCGATCCAGGAATTCATCCTGCGCTCGTGGAGCCTAGTGAAGATGGGCACCACCGCGGCCCAGAAGAAGCTGTTCTTCAACCTGCGCCGCATGAAGAATAATCTCGAAGCGTTCGAGGACGGCGATCTCAGCCCCGAAAACGTCGCCAAGATCGCAAAGGATCTGGGCGTCACCGAGGACGAGGTGGTCAGCATGAACCGCCGCATGGCGATGGGCGGCGACACGTCGCTCAACGTGCCCATGGGCGAGGATGGCGACAGCCAGTGGCAGGATCTGCTCGGCGACGAAGGCCCGCTTCAGGACGAACGCGTGGCCGAGGCCGAAGAACGCGACGTGCGGCACGAACTGCTCACCGAAGCGCTCGCGACACTCAACGAGCGCGAACGCCACATTCTGACCGAACGGCGTCTGACCGACGACCCGAAAACGCTCGAGGATCTGAGCCAGGTCTATGACGTCAGCCGCGAACGCGTCCGCCAGATCGAGGTCCGCGCCTTCGAAAAGCTGCAGAAGGCGATGCTCAAGCTTGCCGGCGAACGCCGACTTATCGGCGCCTGAACGCTAATCCTTGCTCCCGCCCCGGTTGGGGGCGCAGTTAGAGGTCTTGTTCCGATCGCGCGCTTGCCTCAGGCGCGCGAGCGGTTAATTTGCCCGCCATGGCATCCCGATCCCGCGCAAGAAAGCGCAAGCTCCCCTGGTATCTGCGCCCCTTCAAATGGCTGATATGGTTCGCCATAGGGACGGCGGCGTGGGTGCTTGTCTATGCGGTGGTGCCGCCGCCCATTACCTTCACCATGCTCGCCGACAGCAACGGCATCACCAAGGACTGGACGAGCCTTTCGGCGATCGACCGCAATATGGTCCGCGCCGCCATCGCCGCCGAAGACGGAAAATTCTGTACCCATAACGGCTTCGATACCGAAGCCATCGAAGCTGCGATCGAGCGCAACGCCAAGGGCAAGCGGCTGCGCGGCGGCTCGACAATCAGCCAGCAGACGGCAAAGAACGTCTTTCTGTGGCAGGGCAGCGGCTGGACCCGTTATCTGCGCAAGGTACCGGAAGTTTGGTTCACCTTCCTGATCGAAACCTTCTGGAGCAAGCGGCGGATCATGGAAGTCTATCTGAATGTTGCCGAGACCGGGATCGGCACTTATGGCGTCGAAGCGGGCGCCCGGCGTTATTTCAACCATGGTGCGAACCGCCTCAGCCCGGCCGAGGCCGCGCGCATTGCCGCGATCCTGCCGCTCCCCAAGAAGCGCGAGGCGATCAGTCCGTCGGGGTTCACACGCCGTTACGGCAATATGATCGCGGCGCGCATCGGTCAGGTCCGACGCGATGGTCTGGACGCGTGCATCTATAAATAGGACAGCACAAGCGGCGCGCCGCCTTCAGTCCTGGCTGCCTCAGTTTTGGCTGCCTCAGTTTTGGCTGCCTCAGTTTTGGCTGGGAGTCACGGTCGCGACGACGGGTTTGGGCGTGATCGCCTCTGCCGCGACGACGCGCTTCGTGTCGCCATTGGCGATTGCCTTTTCGAGCGCCGCGACCTGCGGGCATTTATCCTTGCACAGCCGCTGCACGTCGGCGAGCTTTTCGCGCGCCAGTTCGATCGCGCCCTTGTCGGCGAGCGCTTCGCCCTGCCCCGCCAGCGCGGCGATGTCGTTGGGTTCGAGCAGCAGCGCTTCGCGATAAAGACCGATGGCCTTGCCCGGCAGGCCCTGAGCGCGCGCGACCTGCGCCAGCGCGACGATCGCCGAACGGTTGCGCGGGTCGGCGGCGAGCGCCGATTCATAGGCGTCGATTGCGGCGTCGAGATCGCCCTTCGCTTGCGCCGCCTGGCCCTGGTTCATCAGCGCGACGGACTGGGGCAGGATATCATTGTCGGCACGCTGCGCATCGGAGGCTACAGGCAGGCTGGCCAGAACGAGACCGGCGCCAAGGGCCAGTAAACTGATGCGCATCGCATTCTCCCATCGCTTCATTTGCGGCGACGCTAACATGGCGCGGTCAGCCGTGCGAGGAAAAAGCCGTCGCATCGGTCGTGCGCCGGGGTGAACAGATAGCCCGCGCCCGCGGCGCGCGCGATGCCATCCGGCAAATACCCGCTGTCGGCGGTCCAGCCCCGACGTAGGTCCAGAAACGCTTGCACCTGTGCCCGCCCCTCGCGCGCGATGATTGAGCACACAGCATAAAGGAGTTTACCGCCCGGCGCCACCATATCGGCACCGATGGCGAGCAGGTTCGCCTGATCGGCCAGATGACGCTCGAGCCGCGCCGGCGTCAGCCGCCAGCGCAGTTCGGGACTGCGCCGCCAGGTGCCGCTGCCCGAACAGGGCGCGTCGACGAAAACATGCGTCGCCTTGCTGCGCCAGTCGGCGAGCATCGCCGATTCCTTCCCCGGATCGAGCAGGCGCGTCTCGATGCGCGTTGCCCCCGCCCGCTCCGCACGGGGCGGCAATTGCTGGAGCCGCGCGCGATTGACGTCGCACGCCAATATGTCGGCGGCATCGCCGGTCAGCGAGGCGATGGCGAGCGTCTTGCCGCCGCCCCCGGCGCACAGATCGACGATGCGCGCGCCCGCAGCGGCACCCAGCGCTGCGGCGGCATATTGGCTCGCGGCATCCTGCACCTCGAACGCGCCGTTTTCATGGGCGGGATGCTGGATCGCCGCGGTTTCAGGCGGCAGGCGCCAGCCGTCGGGCGCACCCTCGATCGCGCGCCCCTCGGGGAAAAGTTCGGCAAGCCCGTCGCGCGACGCCTTCAGGCGGTTGGCGCGCAAGTCGAGCGGTGCGCGCTCGAGCATCGCCCCCTCTTCGGCGCTCTCGATCAGCGGATCGAACAATTCGGCGAGCGCCGACGCGGAGACGCCGGTTTCGGCGCGCGGCTCGTCGCTGCCTATCGGCGCGGGCCCGTAAGGCGATCCGTCGAACAGCGCTGCGAGCGCCGGATCACGGTCGGCGAGCGCGAGCATTGCCGCGCGCCCCGACGCCGGCACCGACCGCACCGCGCGGATCGCGTCATAGACGTGACCGCGGATCGCGCGCCGGTCCTTCGATCCCGCGTAGCGCCGTGCCCGCATCGCCTCGGCGAACAAAGCGTCGGCGGGCGCCCCGCCCTCGCGCGCCGCAGCGGCGATGGTATCGAGAATCTCGATTGCGGTCTGGACGCGGGCGGCGGGGGTCATGCGATGGCCTCAGCCCGCCGGATAATTCGGTGCCTCGCGCGTGATCGACACGTCATGAACATGGCTTTCGCGCAGGCCCGCATTGGTGATGCGCACGAATTTGGCGCGCTCTCGGAAATCGGCCAGCGTGCGGCTGCCCGTATACCCCATCGCCGCCTTCACGCCGCCGACGAGCTGGTGGATGACATCTTTCGCCGCGCCCTTGAACGGTACCTGGCCCTCGATGCCTTCGGGAACCAGCTTCATCTGGTCCTTGATGTCCTGCTGGAAATAGCGATCGGCGCTGCCGCGTGCCATCGCCCCGACGCTGCCCATGCCGCGGTAGCTCTTGTAGGTGCGTCCTTGGTAAAGGAAGGTTTCGCCCGGCGCCTCGGCCGTTCCGGCGAGCAGCGATCCGACCATGACGCTCGACGCCCCGGCCGCCAGCGCCTTGGCGATGTCGCCCGAGGTACGCAGACCGCCATCGGCGATGACCGGAACGCCATGCTTGGCGGCAACTTCGACGCTGTCGAGGATCGCGGTGAGCTGCGGGACGCCGACCCCGGCGACGATCCGCGTCGTGCAGATCGATCCCGGTCCAATGCCGACCTTCACCCCGTCGGCGCCGGCGTCGATCAGCGCCCGCGTCGCTTCGCCGGTCGCGACATTGCCCGCCAGCACTTGGACCCGGTTCGACAGCTTCTTGATCTTCTCGACCGTCGCGCCAACCATCTTGCTGTGACCATGCGCGGTATCGACGACGATCAGATCGCATTCGGCGTCAAGTAGCGCCTCGGCCCGTTCGACCCCGGTGTCGCCGGTGTTAGTCGCGGCGGCAACGCGCAGCCGGCCGCTCTCGTCCTTCGTCGCGTCGGGAAAGTTGACCGCCTTTTCCATATCCTTGACGGTGATCAGGCCAATGCAGCGATAATCTTCATCGACCACGAGCAGTTTTTCGATGCGGCGCTGGTGGAGCAGCTTGCGCGCCTCTTCCTGGCTGACGCCCGCGCGGACCGTCGCCAGATTCTCCGCGGTCATCAATTCGCGCACCGGCTGGCCCGGATTATCGGCAAAGCGCACGTCGCGGTGGGTGAGGATGCCGACCAGCTTCCCGCCGGTCTCGACCACCGGAATCCCCGAAATGCGGTGCTGCGCCATCAGCGCGGTGGCGTAGGACAGCGGCGCGTCGGGCGTGATAGTGATCGGATTGACGATCATCCCGCTTTCAAAGCGCTTCACCTGGCGCACCGCCGCGGCCTGTTCTTCGATGGTGAGATTGCGGTGGAGGACGCCGATCCCGCCGATCTGCGCCATCAGGATGGCCATGTCGGCCTCGGTAACCGTGTCCATCGCCGACGACAGGATCGGAATGTTGAGGCTGATCTCGCTGGTCAGCCGGGTCGACAGATTGGCGTCGGAGGGCAGAATGTCCGAGGGGCCCGGCACCAGCAGCACATCGTCGAAGGTCAGGCCGGTGAAAATTTCCATGGGTGCCACTTTCTGGTGCGGGCGTCGCCTGACCCCGCGGCGGCGGGCGGCACACGCGATTCGTTCGGTGGCGGCCCATGTAACCAGTCAATTCCCGGCGCGCCAGTGGGCGGCGCAGGAATATTTGCGCCGGTTCGCGGCGCGAAAGGGCGGCGGGTTTGCGGCCAACTGTCCGCACTCCCGCCGCCCTGCCCCTACCAGCGCCCGAGCACGAGGAAGAGCCCGCCGATAAACAGCGTCACGCCGACCGCGAACTTCAGATAGTCGGCAACGCCCAATGTGAGCTTCGCACCGTGCCGGGCGCGAAAGGCCGCGACATTGGCGCGCAGATCGGGGGTTCCGGTGACGCGTCCGACCTCAAGATGACGTCCCGTCTTGAGAAAGGCGAGCGCGTGCGCGACTTCCTCTTCGGACACATCGGGATAACGGCGAAATATGTCCTCGGCGCGCAGCGCGTCGGCGCCGAGCGGAGGCCCGGCGGCAATTGGTTCGGTCATGTTCAAATTCCATCGATGATCGCCCTCCGCACAGGGGGCAAGGATCGGCCGGCGCACGGTCGCGCACGGCCCGTCGATCAGATGGCAATCATCGGCGGTGCGCGCGCCGAATAGGGCGTAGCAGCAGCACTGCGCGTCCAGCCGGCGGCGACCCGGCCGAAGTCGGGCCGGAATAGCCCGACGGCGGGCAATGCCGGCGGCGCGGCTGACAGCTTGGCGAGATCGCCGCCTACCGGATGCCGGTCGTCCTCGCCGGCGCGATAATGCGCGCTGAGCGTAAGGCCGCCGGCACGGACGAAAGGATGCCCGCCATCATAGGGCGCTCCCGCGATGGCGGCGGCGGTTTGATCGACCAGCCGCGCCGGCGCCGAGGCATCACGCACGAGGCCGCCCGCGCCGAGCGCAACGAGCGCCAGCCACGCCAGAAAGACGCCAACGCGGTGGCGCAGGTCGGAATCGAACATCCGCATCGCCTCCATATTGCGTCTCGCGGCCGCAAAAGCTAGCGCGGAGGGGTGAACGCGCCAACGACACCCCGGGCATCCTCTCCCTTCGCGCCTTTTCGCTATCCTGCGTTTCGCGCGATCTGGATCGCCAATCTGGCGTCCAATATCGGATCGATGATCCAGTCGGTCGGCGCCGCCTGGCTGATGACCGAGCTCACCGGCTCGCATCTGCTCATCGCGCTGGTGCAGGCGAGCGCGACGATCCCGATCATGCTGCTCGGCGTCTTTGCCGGGGCAATCGCGGACAATTTCGATCGCCGCCGGATCATGCTGGCGGCGCAAAGCGCGATGCTGATCGTGTCGGCGGCGCTGACCGTCACGGCCTGGATGGGGGCGCTGACGCCGCTGCTGCTGCTCGGCTTCACGCTCGCGGTCGGGTGCGGTACCGCGCTCAACGGCCCCGCGTGGCAGGCATCGGTGCGATTGCAGGTCGGGCCGAAGGATCTGCCGCAGGCGATCACGCTCAACAGCGTCGCCTTCAACCTCGCGCGCAGCGCCGGCCCGGCGCTTGGCGGCTTGCTCATCTCGCTGACCGGCCCCGCCACGGCCTTCGGGATCAATGCGCTCAGTTATCTGGCGCTGATCGTCGTCCTGCTGCGCTGGCACCCCGAAGTCACGCCGCCGCGGCGCACCCCCATATTGGGCGCGATCGCGATCGGCATCGGCTATTGCGCCCGCTCCAGCCCGCTGCGCCGCGTGCTGACGCGCGGCTTTGCCTTCGGCATCGCCGGCGCTGCCTTTTCGGCGCTGCTGCCCTCGCTCGTTCGCGATCGGCTGCACGGAACCGAGATCATCTACGGCCTCTGCCTCGCCGCGTTCGGCGCAGGATCGATCTTCGCGGCGCTCTGGGTCGGCGAAGCGCGGAAACGCTGGGGCAGCGACCGCGTCGTCAGCATTGCGTCATTGGTCTTTGCCGCCGCGATGATACCCGCCGCCACGGCGCTGACGCTGCCGCCGCTGCTGGCGACCGCCTTCGTCGCCGGCGCGGCCTGGGTTTCGACGCTGACCACGCTCAACGTCGCCATGCAGCTCCGCTCGCCCGAAGAGATTTTGGGCCGCTGCCTGTCGATCTATCAGGCGGTAACCTTCGGCGCGATGGCGCTCGGCGCCTGGCTGCTCGGGACGCTCGCCGATCTCACCGACCTGCCGACGGCACTTTTCACCGCTGCCGGATGGCTGACCGCCACCGGTCTTTTGCTCCCGCTCATCGCCCCGATGCCCCGCCGCGACGATGGCCGCGTGATCCCCTGAAATTTTTTGTCCGTACCGGTACAAAAGACGCGCCGCGCCACCTTAAAGGCCGAAGCGAGCGCCCGTTAAAGCGGGTATGACCACACATGCTACATCATCGAACGAGCCGGTAGGGCGGCTCCTTGGTTGGCTGGGGCTCCGCCACGGAAAAACCGGCGCCCAGGCAGGAGACGCCGCATCGCCCGGGGGGCGTACCCCGCGCGACATGGTGACCGAAGCCCGTCAGCAGCTCGTCGGCGCTATCGCTTCCTTCCTGCTCGACCATGATCTCGATGTATCGGCGGCCAATCTCCTGATCGCGCACAGTGCCTTTTCGGGGATCAATCCAAGGCTTGCGCGGCAGATCGCGACGCGATCGCAGACCGCCGACGGCATCACCCAGCAATGGCTCGACGAACTGGCGCAGCAGGAACCGATCCAGCCCGACCGCGCCGAACTCGATCGCCTCGTCACCCGCCTCGAAACCAACCTCGATACTTTCCAGACCAACACCAAGGCCGCGCGCAACGCGACGAGCGATTATGGCGTCAAACTCGAAAAACATGTGACCGACCTTCAGCAGGTGCAGGTCACCGGCGAACTCGTCACCCATCTCGCCGATCTCGCCAAGGCCATGCTCGACCGCACGCGCCATGCCGAAGAAGAAATGCGCCGCAGCGAGGATGAAGCCAAATCGCTGCGCCGCAGCCTCGCCCGCGCCAAGCGTGACGCCGAGGTCGACTATCTGACCGGCCTGCCCAACCGCCGCGCCTTCGAGGTGCTGCTCGAGCGCCATTATGAAGAAGCGCGCGCGAGCTGCGAGCCGCTGAGCGTTGCCTTTTGCGACATCGATAATTTCAAGCTGGTCAACGACACCCACGGCCATGAGGCGGGCGACCGCGTGATCAAGCTGATCGCCGATACGCTTGCGCATATCTCGAACGATCATTGCCACGTCGCACGCCACGGCGGCGAGGAATTCGTCATGCTGTTCCGCGGCCTGCCGCCCAGCGAAGCCGCCGCACGTCTCGACGAGGCACGCGAACAACTCGCGGGCCGCCGCCTTATCAACCGCAAGACCGACGAGCCTTTCGGCCAGATCACCTTCTCGGGCGGGGTCGCCGACGTTTTCGGTTACAATAATGCGCGCGACGCGCTGAAAGCCGCCGACGACGCGCTCTACCGCGCCAAGGAAAGCGGCCGCAACCGGATCGAGCTGGCGGGGATCTGAGGCCCCCTGCCCATCGATCACAAATCGAGAGTCAGCGACTCCAGCGCGCGAAAATCGCCGTAGGCAGCAGCAGCCCCCGCGCCTCTTCGCGCACCGCAAGCTCGCCGCATTCGACCTTGCCCGGCAAATCGGCAAAAATCTGCGCCAGCAGTTCGCCGATCGCCAGCGCCGACATGCGCACCGCATAAACGGTGAGGAACAGGGCGCGGCTGTCGGCATCGAGGAGTTGGCGGCAATCGGCGAGCAAGGGCGCCAGCCCATCCTCGATCTGCCAGCGTTCGCCGCCGGGGCCGCGTCCGAACTTCGGCGGGTCGAGCAGGATCGCATCATAGCGCCGCTCGCGCCGCACCTCCCGCGCGGTAAACTTGCCGGCATCGTCGACGATCCAGCGGATCGGCCGGTCGCTCATGCCCGCAAGTGCTGCATTGTCGCGCGCCTGCGCCACCGATTTCTTCGACGCATCGACATGCGTGACAGCCGCGCCCGCCGCGGCGAGCGCCTGGCTGCCGACACCGGTATAGCCGAACAGATTCAGGAACGCGGGATCGGCCTTGTCGGCGACGCAGCCGCGCAGCCAGTCCCACACCGGCGCCATGTCGGGAAAGAAACCGAGATGGCGGAACGGGGTGCAGGACGCGGTGAAGCGCGCTTCGCGCCATGCGAGCGGCCACCCTTCGGCCGGCACGGGGCGATGGAAATACCAGCGGCCGCCGCCATCTTCGTCGGATGCGGGGATGAATTCGCCGTCGGCGGCATCCCATTCGCTTTCGGCCAACGCAGGCTGCCACATTGCCTGCGGTTCGGGACGGATGAAACGATAGGGACCATAGCGTTCGAGCTTGCGCCCGCCGCCGCTGTCGACCAGCCCGTAATCGTCCCACCCCTCGCCGACGAGCGTCGCGAGCGGCAGCAGATCAGCCACGGGCCGCCTCGCGCAAGATATGGGCCTTTACCGCGTCATAGTCGCCGGGCAGCTTTTCATAGCGCTCCTCGCGGTCAAACAGATTGCCGAGGCGGGCCGGCAGCGCCGGACGAACGCCTGTCGCGCGTTCGACCGCATCGCGGAACTTGGCGGGATGCGCAGTCGCGAGCGTCACCACCGGCACGTCGGCATCGATATCGAGCGTGCGCGCCGCGGCCAGCCCGACGGCGCTATGCGGATCAATGATCTGCCCCCCATGTTCCTGCGCCCAGCGCAGCGCCAGCGTCATGCCATCGGCATCGATGCGCGCGCTCGAAAACAGGTCGCGGGCGCCGGCAAGCATATCCTCGGGAATCGTCATCGCTCGGCTGCGGTCAAATTCGGCCATCATCGCATCGATCGCAGCCCCGTCGCGACCCGCGAGGTCGAACAGCAGCCGCTCGAAATTGCTGCTCACCTGAATGTCCATCGACGGCGTCGCGGTCGCGGTCACGCTGCCCGCGCTGTAATCGCCACTCGACAGGGCGCGGTGCAAGATGTCGTTGACGTTGGTGGCGACGACCAGCCGCGCCACCGGCAGCCCCATGCGCGCCGCGACATAGCCTGCGAACACGTCACCGAAATTGCCCGTCGGCACGCTGAACGCGATCGCGCGGTCGGGGGCGCCGAGGCGGACCGCGGCATAGAAATAATAGACCACCTGCGCCATCAGCCGTGCCCAGTTGATGCTGTTGACCGCCGACAGCGTCAGCGCGCTGCGCGCCTCGGCATCGCCGAACAGCCGCTTCACCATCGCCTGCGCGTCGTCGAAGCTGCCGTCGATCGCGATGTTGTGGACGTTGGGCGCCAGCACGGTCGTCATCTGGCGGCGCTGCACGTCGCTGACCCGACCTTCGGGGTGGAGCATGAAGATACGGATATGCTCGCGCCCAGCGACCGCTTCGATCGCCGCCGATCCCGTATCGCCCGACGTTGCGCCGACGATGGTCAGATCGGTATCGCCGCCGCTCAGGAATTTTTCGAACAGCTGACCGAGCAGTTGCAGCGCGACATCCTTGAAAGCCAGGGTCGGACCGTGAAACAGCTCGAGCAGCCAGTGGCGATGGTCAAGCTGGACGAGCGGCGTCACCGCATCATGACTGAAGCGGCCGTAGGCGGCCTGGCACAATTCGCGCAGTTCGGCCTCGTCGAGCACGCCGGCGACGAAAGGCATCATCACGCGCACCGCGGTTTCGGCATAGTCGAGCCCCGCGAGCGCACGAATATCCTGCGCCGACATCTGCGGCCAGGCGGCGGGAACGTAGAGTCCCCCGTCGCTCGCAAGGCCGGCGAGGGTAGCGGCACGGAAGTCGAGGGTCGGCGCGGAGCCGCGGGTGCTGATATAGTCCATGACGGAAAAGCGCCTAGCGGCGCACCGTCACCGCTGCAAGCGGCGGCGCACTGCGATGATATAGATAATCAGCGCGATCGCCGCGAACAGGAACCATTGCACGGCGTAAGCGAGATGGTTGTTGGGCATGTCCGCCGCCGATGGCACCGCACTGGGCCGTAGTCCGACGGCGGGCTGGTCGGCGACCAGCATCGCGCGCGCCGGCCCCGCACGGCCGGTCAGCCGCTCGATAAGGCTCGGCTGCTCGGGGCCCGGTACGATCGTGCCCTGAACCGCGCCGCCCGCCCATTTGGGCGGCGTGAAATCGTCGGCGATACCGATGTCGACCAGCACCCCCGGCCCCTCGGCGCCGGTGCGACAATCCGCAATCATGCGAATACCGCCTCCGCCCTTGCGATCGGTGCCGCTGCGCGGATCCCAGCGCACCGGTTCGAGACAGATAACGCTGCTTTTGCGATAGAGCATCGCGTCGGGAACCGGCGGCAGCTTCGGATAAGTCACCGTCGCCGACATCGCCCCGTTGCGCTCGTAAAGCGCGATCAGCGCTTCCTTCTCTCCCTTGCGCTGCAACTGCCAGACGCCGAGCGCGATCATCGTCGCCACGGCGGCGAGAACCAGGATCGTCGGAATCACCGGCCAGCCGCGCGGCGGCGGCGCGGCGGCTTCGCCGGGCGAAGGAGCGTCAGGCGTCGTCGTCATGCCGGTCCACCAGGCGCCCTTCCGCCGCCTTGCGCTGATGCTCGCTCGCGAGCAGCGCGGCCTTGCCAACCCGCAGGCCGTAGATGACTGCGGCGGCCGTTATCGGCACCCACAATAGCACATGCGCCCACAGCGGCGGCTCGAATGCGAAATCGACGGCGATCGCCGCGGCAACGATCAGCGCACCGATGATCATGGTCAGAAACGCCGCCGGCCCGTCGCCGACATTATAGGTCGAATAGTCCAGTCCGCAGGCGCGGCAGCGCGGCGCAAATTTGGTCGGTCCGTCGAACAGCGTCGGCGCGCCGCATTCGGGGCAGAGACCGAAAAGGGCAGCGCGCCAGACCGGCGGCTGCCCCTTTTGATGCTGTTCGCTGTCCGGCAATTTAGTGCGCGGCGACCGGTGCGCCCCAGCCACCCCAGACATAAACGATGATGAAGAGGAACAGCCACACCACGTCGACGAAGTGCCAATACCAGGCAGCGGCTTCGAAACCGAAGTGCTGCGTCGGCGTGAAATGGCCCTTGTAGACGCGGACGAGGTTCACGATCAGGAAGATCGTGCCGACCAGAACGTGGAAACCGTGGAAGCCGGTCGCCATGAAAAAGGCCGAGGTATAGTTGATCGTTCCGAAGGGGAACGGCGCTTCGGCATATTCGTAAGCCTGAATGCAGCTGAAGGTCAGGCCGAGGATGATGGTCAGCCACAGACCCTTCTTGAGCCCTTCGCGATCGCCGTGGATCAGCGCATGGTGCGCCCAGGTGATCGTCGTGCCCGAGCAGAGCAGGATCAGCGTGTTGAGCAGCGGCAGCGAGAAGGCGTCGATGACATGGATGCCCTTCGGCGGCCAGATCGACGCCGCAACGGCGCCTTCCTGCCCGAACAACGAGGTCACCGCACCGTCGACGATCTCGACCGGCGCCGGGAACAGCGAGAAATCGAACCAGGCCCAGAACCAGCCGACGAAGAACATGACTTCCGATGCGATGAACAGGATCATGCCATAGCGCAGGTGCAGCTGAACGACCGGCGTATGATCGCCGGCATGCGCTTCCTTGATAACCTCGCCCCACCAGCTGAAGAAGGTGGCGATCACACCCATGAAACCGAGACCCAGCACCCATTTGCCGGCACCGCCGAAATGGTCGGCGTGCATCGCCATGACGAGGCCGAAGAACATCACCAGCGCGGCGACCGAGCCGAAAAGCGGCCAGACGCTGGGATTTACGAGGTGATAATCATGATGTTTGGCACCGGCCATGTCACAGTTCCCGTTTTTTGCCCCAGCGCGATGATCCCCATCATCTGCCGGTCCTTGGTAAGACTCTATTGGTTGCGGCCTTAGCTCGCCTTTTTGCCCTCGTCCACTGGGTAGAAGGTGTAGCTGAGGGTGATTTCCTGAATGTCGCGCGCGTCGGGATCGTCCTTGATCTTGGGATCGACGAAGAACAGCACCGGCATGCGGATCTGTTCGCCCGGCTTCAGCGTCTGCTGGGTGAAGCAGAAGCACTGGATCTTGGTAAAATATTTCCCCGCCTGGTCGGGCGTCACGTTGAAGGTCGCGGTGCCGGTGATCGGGTGCGGCGAATTATTCTGCGCGATGAAGATCGCCATGTCGCGCGCGCCGATGCTGACCGTATCGGTGGGATGTTCGGGATAGAATTTCCACGGCAGCTTGGGCGATACATTGGCATCGAAGCGCACCGAGACGGTGTCGCTCAGCACCTTCGGCGTCTCGGCCGCGGCGACCGGGTCGTAACGCTGCGTCGTGCCGCCAAAGCCGGTGACGCGGCAGAAAAGATTGTAGAGCGGCACCGCCGCGAAACCCAGCCCGACCATCGCTGCCGCGAGCAAGGCCGCGAGCGCCGCGGTGCGGCTATTTTTCCGGCGTGTCGCTTCGTCCGTCATGTCGGCACCACCATGCGCGCCATCGTAATGAAGAAAAAGAGGAAAGCGAGCCCGCCGAGGATCCAGCCCATCAGGTTGGCGCGCACGCGCTGGCGGCGGCGATATTCGGCTTCGTCGAACGGCTGTTGCGGATTTTCGTCGGTCATAGCGGCAACCAGTGATCGGCGACCACCGCGCCGAAGAGGATGAAGAGATAGGCGATGGAAAAGGCGAAGAGGCGCTTTTCGGGCTGCATCCGGTCGTCCGCGCCCGCACTGCGCAAGCCGACCTGCGCCGACAGCAGCACGAACAGCGCCGACAGGATCGTCGCGGTCCAGCCATAGAGCGCGCCCGTGTAGCCGAGCGGCCACGGCGCGATCGCCGCCGCTGCCATCACGATGGCATAGAACAGAATCTGGCGGCGCGTCGCGCGCTCGCCTGCGACCACCGGCATCATCGGAATTCCCGCTGCGGCATAGTCCGAGCGCACGAACAGCGCGAGCGCCCAGAAATGCGGCGGGGTCCAGAGGAAGATCAGCAGGAACAGCGCGATCGGCAGTGGTGCGACGCTGCCCGTCGCCGCGACCCAGCCGATCAGCGGCGGGAATGCCCCCGCCGCGCCGCCAATCACGATATTCTGCGGCGTCCGCGGCTTGAGCCACATGGTGTAGATGAAGACGTAGAATAGGATCGAGACGGTCAGCAGTACCGCCGCCTGCCAATTGGCGGCGAACAGCATGAGGAAGACCGAAAAGGCAGCGAGTCCGACGCCAAACTGCAACGCCGTCTGGCGGTCGAGACGACCGGCGGGCAGCGGGCGGTTCGCCGTCCGCTTCATTTTCGCGTCGATCGTCGCTTCATACCATTGGTTGAGCGCCCCCGATGCGCCTGCCCCGAGCGCGATCGCGAGGATCGACGAAAAGGCAAGCACCGGATGAACGCTGCCCGGCGCCGCGAGCAAACCGCACAGCGCGGTAAAGACGACGAGCGACATCACGCGCGGCTTGGTCAGCGCGAACAGGTCGCGCCAATCTGCGGGAAGCGACATCTCGCCGTGGGTCAGGCTCTGCGCCATGCTAACTCCAGGCCGGAAAGCGGGGCGCCCCCTGCCAAGGCTCTTAGCAGGGGGCGCAGCGCAATCAGGCGATACGCGGCAGTTCGTTGAACTGGTGGAACGGCGGCGGGCTCGACAGCGTCCATTCCAGCGTCGTCGCACCTTCGCCCCACGGGTTGTCGGCGGCCTTCTTGCCCGCGAACAGCGACCAGGCGATGTTCACGAAGAAGAAGATCATGCCCACGGCCATGATCACATAGCCGAACGACGAGATATAGTGCCAATAGGCGAAGGCTTCCGCATAGTCGGGATAGCGGCGCGGCATGCCCTGCTGGCCCAGGAAGTGCTGGGGGAAGAACAGGACGTTCACGCCGATGAAGAAGATCCAGAAGTGCAACTGTCCGAGGAACTCGTTGTACATCCGGCCCGACATCTTCGGGAACCAGTAATAGAAGCCCGCGAACAGCGAGAAGACCGCGCCGAGCGACAACACATAGTGGAAGTGCGCGACGACATAATAGGTGTCGTGCAGGTTGGTGTCGACGCCGCCATTGGCGAGCACGACGCCGGTCACGCCGCCCACGGTGAACATGAAGATGAAGCCGATCGCCCAGACCATCGGGGTCTTGAAGCTGATCGAACCGCCCCACATCGTCGCGATCCACGAAAAGATCTTGATGCCGGTCGGGACCGCGATGACCATCGTCGCGGCGGTGAAGTACATCTTCAGGTTCACGCTCATGCCGACGGTGAACATGTGGTGCGCCCACACGATGAAGCCGACGACACCGATCGCGACCATGGCGTAGGCCATGCCAAGATAGCCGAACACCGGCTTGCGGCTGAAGGTCGAGATGATCTGGCTGACGATGCCGAAGCCCGGCAGGATCATAATGTATACTTCGGGGTGGCCGAAGAACCAGAAGAGGTGCTGATAGAGCAGCGGATCGCCGCCGCCCGTGGCGTCATAGAAGGTGGTGCCGAAGTTACGGTCGGTCAGCAGCATGGTGATCGCGGCGGCGAGGACCGGAAGCGCGAGCAACAGCAGGAAGGCGGTGACGAGCACCGACCAGACGAACAGCGGCATCTTGTGCAGGGTCATGCCCGGTGCACGCATGTTGAAGATCGTGGTGATGAAGTTGATCGCACCGAGGATCGATGCCGCACCCGCAAGGTGGAGCGAGAAGATCGCCATGTCGACCGCCGGGCCGACCGACCCGCTGGTCGACAGCGGGGCATAGACGGTCCAGCCGGTGCCGGCGCCGAGGCCGCTGCCGCCGGGAACGAACATCGAGCCGCACAGCATGACGAACGCAACCGCCGTCAGCCAGAAGGACACGTTGTTCATGCGCGGGAAGGCCATGTCCGGCGCACCGATCATCAATGGCACGAACCAGTTGCCGAAGCCGCCGATCATCGCGGGCATGACCATGAAGAAGACCATGATCAGGCCGTGCGCGGTGATCATGACGTTCCAGAAATGCTTGCCCGCGGTCGCGTCCGCCGCGCCGCCGAGCATATGCGCCCAGCCCGGAAGATACTGGATGCCGGGTTCGGCGAGTTCGAGACGCATCATCCCCGAAAGCGCACCGCCGACGATGCCGGCGATGATCGCGAAGATCAGGTAGAGCGTGCCGATGTCCTTGTGGTTCGTCGACATGAACCAGCGGACAAAGAAGCTGGGCGTGTCATGGTCGTGGTCGTGCGCGTGGTCGTGGCCATGCGCCGGTGCAGTCGCTGCGATATCGGTCATCTGTCAGACCCCCTGATTAATTCTTGGCGGCCGGTGCGGCGGCGGGCGCCGCAGCCGGAGCCGCTGTGGTCGTGTCGGCGGCGGGGACAGTCGTCGCCGGAATCGGGCCGGTCGGGGCCGGAGCGGCGGCAGCGGGCGCTGCCGCAGCGGCGACCTGGGCGCCGTCGGGATTGCCGCCCTTCGAGCGGACCCACGCCTTCCACTTGTCCATCGGCAGCGCTTCGACCGCGATCGGCATGAAGCCGTGGTCAACACCGCACAGTTCCGAACACTGGCCGTAATAGACGCCGGGCTTGTCGACGGTGAACGTCGTTTCGTTGGCGCGGCCCGGAACCGCGTCCATCTTGGTCCACAGCGCGGGAACCGCGAAGCTGTGGATCACGTCCGCGCCGGTGATGATCAGCTTCACCTGCTTGCCGACGGGGACGACCATGCGATTGTCCACCGCGAGGTGATAAGGCTCGCCGGCGGCGACGGCCTTGTCCTCGGGCAGCATCTTCGAGACATATTCGCCGATACCCTGGTCGGGATAGGCATAGCCCCAATACCATTGATAGCCGGTGACCTTGATCGTCAGCGCATCCTTCTTCGGCGGCTCATATTGCGCCGCGAGCAGACGGATCGACGGAACCGCGATCACCGCAAGGATCAGGACCGGGATCGCGGTCCAGATGATTTCTATGAACGTGTTGTGCGTCGTCTTTGACGGCACCGGATTGGCCGACGCGCGGTAGCGCACGACGACCCACAGCAGCAGTCCGAGCACCAGCAGCGAGATGAAGGTGATGACGGGCAGCAGCATATAATGGTTGAACCAGTAAGCGCGCTTGCCGATCGGGCTTTCCTGTTCCTGGAAGTTCCATCCGCCCTCGACCGGCTGACCGATGCCTGCGGTCGGCTTCATCGGCACATAGGTCGCATCGCCGGCCGGTACCGCAGCCTTGTCGCCGGCGGGAGCCGCCGCATCGCTGGTCGCCGCGGCCGGAGTCGCGTTCGTCGTCGCGGCCGGCGCCGCAGCGGGAGCTGCCGCCGGGGCCTGCGCCTGCACCGCGCCCACGGTGCCGAGCGACAAAGCCGCCGCAATTACAAGGGTTTTCAAGCTCTTCATAAGGATAGTGCCGCCCGTTGCCTGTTGCTGTTCTCGATCCCCCAACCTCTCCGTCTCGGCAGCCGGGCGCAGGCCCGGACAGCCCGCGAACAGGCTGAAACTCGCCGGGGCTATAGACCCGCTTGCCGCTTGCCTCAAGCATCTCTAACACTATTTTGCAGCACGATAATCTTCGTGCCCGAAACCCGCTCATCCGACGCGGGCGACTTGATGGACAAAAGACCGAACCTCCCATGACCGACGACGAAATTCTGGCCGAGTTCCGTGCCGCAGACGCGCTGCTGCAGGGGCATTTCCTGCTCTCTTCGGGGCGCCACAGCGAATATTATCTGCAATGCGCACGGGTGTTGATGGACACCGAACGCGCCGGACGGCTGGCGATCGCCCTCGCCGCCAAGCTGCCGCGCGACCTGCGCGCGGCGATCGACATGGTCGTTTCGCCCGCAATGGGCGGCGTCATCATCGGCCATGAAATGGGCCGCGCGCTCGGCAAGCCCGCGATCTTCGTCGAACGGCCGACCGGCACCTTCGAATTGCGCCGCGGCTTCGCGATCCCGGCCGGCGCCAAAATCCTGATGGTCGAAGATGTCGTAACCACCGGCCTGTCGTCGCGCGAAGCGATGGAGGCGGTCCGTGCTGCGGGTGGCGACGTGATCGCCGAAGCCGCCCTCGTCGATCGTTCGGCGGGCAGCGTCGACCTCGGCGTTCCCTTCTACCCGCTCGTCGCGATCAATTTTCCGACCTATGCCGAAGACGAACTGCCGCCCGAACTCGCTGCGACTCCCGCAGTGAAGCCGGGGAGCCGCGCGAATTGAGCGCGTCCTCCCCTCGGCGGCTACGCCTGGGCGTCAACATCGACCATGTCGCGACGATCCGCAACGCGCGCGGCGGCGACCATCCCGATCCGGTGCGCGCGGCCGAAATCGTCGCGTCGGTCGGCGGCGACGGCATCACCGCGCATCTGCGCGAAGACCGCCGCCACATCCGCGATGACGACCTCGCCCGCATCCAGGCCGCGACCGACCTGCCGCTCAACCTCGAAATGGCGGCGACCGACGAGATGCTGGCGATTGCGCTGCGCCATGCGCCGCACGCCGCCTGCATCGTACCCGAAAAGCGCGAGGAGCGCACGACCGAGGGCGGGCTCGACGCCGCCGGCCAGCACAACCATCTTGCCCCGATCGTGGCGCGCCTGTCCGACGCGGGAATCCGCGTCAGCCTGTTCATCGAACCCGACGCGCGCCAGATCGAGGCGGCGATGCGGCTGAAGGCCCCCGTCGTCGAATTCCACACCGGCCGCTATGCGCATGTGGAGGGCGAGGAACGCGCCGCCGAACTCCGCCGCCTCGCCGACGCCGCCGCACTGGCGTGGAAGAACGGGATCGAGCCGCACGCCGGCCATGGCCTGACTTATGACAATGTCATCCCTGTCGCTGCCATCCCGCAACTCGCCGAGCTCAACATCGGCCATTATCTGATCGGCGAGGCTATCTTCACCGGGCTCGAAACCGCGGTGCGCCGCATGCGCGACCTGATGGACGAGGCGCGCGGATGAAGAATTTCGTCAATGCGAGCGAAGCGAAGCAATCTCCAGCCCTCCGCCTTGCGCGAGGCCGATGGCTGGAGATTGCGGCGTCGCCTTCGGCTCCACGCAATGACGGCCTTTTGGGGTCGTCATGATCATCGGCCTGGGCTCCGATCTCTGCAGCATCGAACGCATTCAGGCTTCGCTCGACCGTTTCGGCGAGCGTTTCGAACTGCGCGTTTTCACCGAAGTCGAGCGGGCCAAGGCGGCCCGGCGGCCCTTCACCCGCGCCGGCACCTATGCGAAGCGCTTCGCCGCTAAGGAGGCTTTCTCCAAGGCCGTCGGCACCGGCTTCAAACGCGGCGTGTTCATGAAGGACATCGGCGTCGTCAATGCCCCTTCGGGCGCACCGACACTGGCCCTCACCGGCGGCGCCGCCGAGCGGCTCGCCGCGATGCTGCCCGACGGCCATAGCGCGCGCATCCACCTCACGCTCACCGATGACCATCCTTGGGCGCAGGCCTTCGTAATCATCGAAGCCATCAAGGATTGACCATGGCAAAGAACAAGACGGCAAAGACCAAGGCCGCGGACGAAGGCAGCATGCTCAAACTGCTGCGCGACATCGTCGTGATCCTGATCCTGGTGCTCGGCATCCATAGCTGCGTTGCCAAGCCCTTTTACATCCCGTCCGATTCGATGATGCCGATCCTGCGCAACGGCGACCGGCTGATCGTCAGCAAATATCCCTATGGCTGGTCCTACGCCTCGGTCAGCTTTCACCTCGCACCCAAGAAGCCGGGGCGCTGGTTCGGCAAGCTGCCCGAACGCGGCGACATCGTCGTGCTCGAACATCCCGTGACGCGCGTCGATTATATCAAGCGCGTCATCGGCCTGCCCGGCGACACGATCGAACTGCGTGGCGGCGCGCTGATCATCAACGGCAAGCCGATCAAGCGCGAGGTGCAGCCGATGCTGTCGGTGCCTGTCGATGCCAATATGCCGGGTTCGGACAGCAGCCTCGGCCGCTTCGTCACCCGCGACGCGGCCGGCAAGGCGGTGCTCGAATTGCCGATCGTGCGCGAGACGCTGCCCGGCGGAGCGACCTTCGACACGATCGACATGGGGCCGGGCTATCTGACCGACGATTACGGGCCGATCACGGTGCCCGCCGACCACCTGTTCCTGATGGGCGACAATCGCGACGGCAGCGCCGACAGCCGCGTGCCGGTCGACCGCAAGGGGCTTGGCGGCCCGGTGCCTTTCGACGCGATTGCCGGCCGGGCCGAGATCATCAGCTTTTCGACCGATGGTACCGCCGAATGGTATAATCCGCTGAGCTGGTTCGAGGCGCTGCGCCCCGGCCGCGCCGGAACCAATCTCCGGCCGGAGCGTCAGGCCAGCAAGAACTGAGGCGCAACAGCGGGGAAGCGAAGCGATGGCCGACAAGGAAACGCGGATCGAAGCCCCCGGCCCGACCGAGATCCGCAGCCAGCTCGTTCGTACCGAACTGCTCAAGGCCGGCGTGTGGCTCGGCGTCGCGCTGCTCGTCGGCGTCTGCGTCATTCTGATCCAGCCCATTCTGCTGATCTTTGCCGGTATCGTGATGGCGGCGATGCTCGATGGCGGCACCCGCCTCCTTGGCCGCGTGCTGCCGATAGGACGCGGCTGGCGCCTGCTGATCATCTGCCTGTCGCTCGTCGCATTTCTTGCCTGGACCGCGATGTTCGCAGGCTCGCAGATCGCCGATCAGGCGGCGACACTGCAAAAGGTGATCATGAGCCAGGTCGAGCGCGCCGCCAATTGGGCGAGCGAGCATGGCATGGGCACGATCGACATCGACACCAAGACGATCACCGAGAATCTCGCAGGCACCGTCGGGCGCGTTACCGCAGCGGTCGGGTCGGTGCTCGGCGCACTCACCAGCCTCGTCATGGTCGTCGTACTCGGCATCTTCATTGCGATCGAACCGCGACTCTATGAACGCGGCATCGCCTGGCTGCTGCCGATGAAGAACCGCGACGATTTCTACGTGACGACCGCGCGCATGGCCTTCACGCTGCGCCGCCTGATGGCGGGACGGCTGCTCGGCATGGCGGTCGAGGGTGTCGGCACCTGGCTTGCTTGCATGGCGGTGGGGATACCGATGGCGGCGCTCATGGGGCTGCTCACCGGCCTGCTTGCCTTCATCCCCAACATCGGAGCGATCGTGTCGGGGGTGCTGCTCGTCCTCGTGGGCTTTTCGGCGGGCACCGACACCGGCCTGTGGGCGATCGGCATCTATTTCTTCGTGCAGACCGTCGACGGCTATCTCATCGTCCCGATGGTCGCGAAGCAGACCGTCGACCTCGCCCCGGCGCTCGTCCTCGGCGCGCAGATCCTGCTCGGCACCTTGCTCGGTATCATGGGGCTGTTCCTCGCCGACCCGATCGTCGCGATGATCAAGGTCGCACTGGAGCGCGAGGCCGAACGGAACGCGGGCGCCGCCCCCAAGAAAAAGGCGGCGGCGAGCGCCTAGCTCACCGCCGCGTCTTCAAAACGGAAAATCCCGATCAGGGCTGCGGCGCGGCGCCCGACGCTCCGGGTGCGCCGCCGGGGGCGCCCTGCATCATCTGTTGCTGCTGCATCATCTGCTGCATCGCGCGCACTTCGGCTTCGCTGCGGAAGTCGATCAGCTCGATGTCGAAGTGCAAGGTGCTGTTCGCGGGGATCGGCCCGGCGGCGCGGTCGCCATAGCCCAGCGCCGGCGGAATCACGACCTTGTACTTGCCGCCCTTTTTCATGCGGGTCAGCGCATCCGCAAAGCCGGGGACGACCTGCGATACCTGGAGCGGCGCCTGTTCGTTCGAATCGAACACGGTGCCGTCGTCGAGCTTGCCTTCATATTTGATGAGCACGATGTCGGCCTTGGTCGGGCTCGGGCCGCTGCCTTCCTTGACGACCTCGAAGCCGATCCGCGGCGTGTGCGTCAGGGCGAACGCGACGCCGATGCCCAGCAGCGCGATCAGGCCGATCCACAGCAGCCACAGCCCGCCCTTGCTCACCGGGCGCAATGGAACCGTCGTTACGCTCATGCTCTTGTCCTTCCCCTGCCCGTTCGGGCGAAAACATCGGCGAAGCCTATAGGCGGTGCGGTGCGCGAGGGTCCAGCGAGAAGTTGCGCCGCCCCGCTCAGCCGGTTCCATAGAAGCGCGCCAGCCGGTCGAGCGCCAGCGTCAAAACCAGCTTCCCCGATCGCGACGGCCACCCCAGCGCCTTTTCGGCGCCGCCGATCCCCTCGCCCGCACAAATCACGCCCCAGCAGATGTCGGCCAACCCCGACCGACATGCTCCACCGCGGCGTGGAAGCGCCGATGCGCGTCGATGCGCGGCAGCGAGGCATCGGTGGCCCGGGCACCTCCGCGGCTTTTCGACGGCGGCGCGGCGTACCAGCGCATCGTCACCCGTCCCGCCAGCCCTGCCCGCTCATAATCGGTCCGCAGCCGCTCGCGGGCGCGATACTGCGCGTCCGAGACCATCCCGCGCGCCGCGAGCCATGTCAGCGGACTTTCCGCGACACTGACGGTGACATGCCGCATCACCTGCGGCCCCGCCTTGCCGGGATCAACCCGATCGGGATGCAGGGGGTTACGAAATGGCGCGTCGTCATGCGATTCTCCTGCTGGGAGTGCCGGCTTGACATTGGAATATTTTGCAGGAAAGAAAAAACCGATTTGGTTATCGGAGGTTCGTCTTGATCAACAGCATCCGCGCCGTGCGCCGCGCCAAGGGACTCACGCTCGAAGAGGTTGCGCAGCGCTGCGACCCGCCGACGACCGCCCAGACGATCGGGCGCCTCGAAACGGGAACGCGCACCCTGTCGCTCGGCTGGATGAACCGCATCGCCAAGGCGCTCGGCGTCGATGCTGCCGATCTCGTCCAGCTGCCGCAGGATACCCAGCTTGCGATTACCGCGCTGCTCGGCGCCGATGGCGCCCACGCGCCGACGCGCGTCGAACAGGCGCTGACCGCGCGTCCGACCGAGGACATGATCGCGATGCGCGTCACCTCATCGATCGGCGACTATCGCGCGGGCGACGAGATATGGTGCCGCAAGGTCGAGGGCGACTGGACCAGCGCGCTCAACCGCGACCTGCTCGTGCCGCGCCCCGCGGGTCGTTTCATCTTTGCGCGGCTGCTCAACGTCGATCGCGAAAAGCTGCACCTGCTGCCGCTTGGAGCCGGTCAGCGCCAGCAGGTGGTGAGCAACCCGCCATGGGCCGCGGTCGCGGTCCGCCTCATCCGGACGCTTTGATGGCGCGATGAGGCGGACATGAAGCCCCTCCGCATTCTGTCGGTCGCCACGCTCTTTCCAGATGCGGCGCGCCCCAATTTCGGCCTTTTCGTCGAAAAGAGCCTGCTTGCGCTCGCCGCGCAGCCGGGCGTCATGCTGACCATCGTCGCCCCCATCGGCCTTCCGCCCTTCCCGCTTTCGCTTCATCCACGATATCGGGCGCTGCGCCGATTGCCGCAGCGCGAGGCGTGGCGGGGCCTCACCGTCCATCGGCCGCGCTTCACGCTGATTCCGAAATTCGGCGCAGCGCGCAATCCGGCGGCGATCGCGCACGCCGTGCTGCCGATTGCGCAGCAAGGCAGCTTCGACGTCGTCGATGCCCAATTCTTCTATCCCGACGGTCCCGCCGCAATGAATATCGCGGACGCCCTCGGCATTCCCTTTTCGGTAAAGGCACGCGGCGCCGACATCAGCCATTTCGGCCACGATCCGGCGACCCGCCCGCAACTGCTCGCCGCCGCCGAGCGCGCCGGAGGATTGCTTGCCGTGTCGGAGGCGATGCGCGGTGACATGGCGGCGATCGGCATCGATGCGGGCAAGACGATGGTCCACTATACCGGCATCGACACCATGCGCTTTCACCCCGGCGACCGCCCTGCCGCCCGGGCGGCGCTCGGCATGGGGGACGCGCCCGCCATCGCGACCGTCGGCGCGCTGATCCCCCGCAAGGGCCAGGCGCTCGTCATCGAAGCGCTGCCTGCCCTGCCGGGTGTCCATTACTGGCTGGCGGGTGCGGGCGAGGAGGACGCGCGATATCGCGCACTGGCGCAGCGGCTCGGCGTCGCCGACCGGGTTCACCTGATGGGGCCCGTCGCCAACGCCGACTTGCCGCAGCTCTATCGCGCGGTCGATGCCGTGGTGATGCCGTCGGTCAGCGAGGGGCTCGCCAATGCGTGGGTCGAGGCGCTCGCCTGCGGCACCCCGATCGTCATCAGCGATGCCGGCGGCGCGGCCGAACTCGTGACCTCGCCAGCGGCAGGGCAAATCGTCGAGCGCACACCAGCGGCGATCGCCGATGCGGTGCGAACGCTATTGGCGGCGCCCGCCGCGCCGGATGCGGTCGCGGCGAGCCTTGCCGGCCGCTTCGAATGGGACCGCAACGGCCGCGAGCTCGCGGAGCATCTCCGTCGCTGCGCGGGCCGCTGAGCGATCAGACGACCGCGCCGTCGTCGTCCTCTTTGCTGGTCACGCGTTCGGCGCCCTGCGTCGCGGCGCTGGTCCGCGGGACGAAACTGTCGGGACCGACCTTCAGCCACACCAGAATCGGCGCCGACATGTAGATCGACGAATAGGTGCCGACGAAAATGCCGAGCAGCATTGCAGCGGTAAAGCCGAAGATCACGTCCGGCCCGACCCACAGCAGCACCGCGAGCGCGATCAGCATCGTGAAGCTCGTCATCACCGTGCGCGCCAGCGTCTCGTTGATGCTGAGGTCGAGCAGCGGGATGATCTCCATCTTGCGATATTTCTTCAGATTTTCGCGGATGCGGTCATAGACCACGATCGTATCGTTGAGCGAATAGCCGATGATCGTCAGCAGCGCGGCCACGATGTTGAGGTCGAACTGCATCTGCGTCAGCGCGAAGAAACCGAAGGTCAGCATGACGTCGTGGAACAGCGCGAACAGCGCGCCCACCCCGAACTGCCATTCGAAGCGGATCCAGATATAGATCGAAATCGCGATCATCGCGAGCGCGAGACTGAGCACGCCGGTACGCAGCAGCTCGCCCGAAACCTTGCCCGACACCGTTTCGACCGATCCGGTCTTGGCGGTCGGGAAGGCCTTGTGAATGCCGTCAACAAGCTGCTTGCCGGCCCGGTCGGCGGCCGCCTTGTCGCCTTCGGGCAGCGCGGTACGGATCGCCACCGCCTGATCGGACCCGAATTGCTGGATCGTCGCTTCGCCGAGGCCGATGTCGTTAACTTTTTCGCGGATCTCGTCGATTTCGGGCATGGTGCCCGAAAATTCGACGCGCACCGACTGGCCGCCGACGAAATCGACGCCGAGGTTCAGCCCGCGCACCGCGACAAGCGCGATCGATGCGACGATCATCAGGAAGCTGATCCCCATGGCGATGTTGCGCCACTTGAGGAAATGGATGTTGGTGTCTTCGGGGACGAGTTTCAGCAGACGCATGGGATCGGTCCCTCTATCAAATATTCAGCGACGCCGGACGCGTCTTGTGCACCCAGTGCGCGGCGAACATGCGGGTCACGGTAACTGCGGTGAAGACGCTGGTCACGATGCCGATGGTCAGCACAACCGCGAAGCCCTTGATCGGCCCGGTGCCGAACCAGAACATCAGCGCGGCGGCAATGACGTTGGTGATATTGGCGTCGAAAATCGCGCGACTGGCCTCCTTGTAGCCCAGCTCGACCGCCTGAAAAACGCGTCGCCCGCGTTTCAATTCTTCGCGGATACGTTCGTTGATCAGCACGTTGGCATCGACCGCGGCGCCGATCGTGAGTACGAAACCCGCGATACCGGGCAACGTCAGCGTCGCGTTGAAGGCGGCCATGATCGCGACGATCAGGAAGATGTTAAAGAAGAGCGCGACGTTCGCGTAGATGCCGAAGCGGCCATAGACGACGATCATGAACGCCAGCACCGCGACCGTCGCGATGATCCCGGCGATCGCGCCCTTGCGGATCGAATCGGCGCCGAGTTCGGGCGTCACCGTCCGCTCTTCGACGACGGCCATCTTGACGGGCAGTGCGCCCGATCGCAGCGAAATCGCCAGCGCATTTGCGCTTGCGACGGTGAAATTGCCCGAAATCTGCGCGCTACCGCCCAGGATCGGCTCGTTGATCGACGGCGCCGACAGCACCCGGCCGTCGAGCACCATGGCAAAGCGCTTGCCCACATTCTGCGCCGTCACCTTGGCGAAGGTCGCCGACCCACCCGAATCGAAGCGGATGGTGACGACCGGCAGGCCGCTCTGCGGATCATAGCTCTGCTTGGCGTCGATAAGCTGGTCGCCGCTGATCATGACCTGGCGGCGCAATACTTCGAACGGCACGCCATTGCCGGCGTCAGGCGAATAGGGAACGACCTCGCTGCCGACCGGGACGCGCCCCGCGGCGACTTCGTTGGGATCGGCATTGGTATCGACCATGCGGAATTCGAGCCGCGCGGTCTTGCCGATCAGATCCTTCAATTGCTGCGGGTCCTGAAGGCCCGGCACCTGCACGACGATCCGGTCGTCGCCCTGACGGATGATCGTCGGCTCGCGCGTGCCGAGCGCGTTGACGCGCTTGTCGATAATGTCGCGGGCGGTATCCATCGCACGGCTGATCGCCTGCGCCTGCCCCGCCTTGGTCGGCGTCATCACGATGCGCGTCGTATCGACGACATCGATCGTCCAGTCGCGCTGGCCGGTCAGTCCCGCACCCTGCGTCTCGCGGAATAGCCGCTCGCGCGCTTCGTCGAGCTGCGCCTGATCGCGGACCAGAAAGCTGATCTTACCGCCCGCGGTCGACAATTCGCCGATTGCGATATCGTCATCGGGTCCCCGCTCGCCGCGCATCGCGGTGCGCACGGTCTTTTCCATATTGGCAAGCTGCGTCTTCTGGAGATCGCCAAGATCGGCCTCGAGCAGCAAGTGGCTGCCCCCTGCAAGGTCGAGGCCCAGATTGACCTTCATCTGCGCGAAGGACGGCAGGCTTTCGAACTGCTTTTGGGGAAGGAAGCTGGGAATGGAAAAGATGACACCAAGCGCCAGGATGACGCTGATGCCAATGACTTTCCAGCGCGGGAAATCGAGCATGACGGGGTTCCGATGGTCTGAGCGGCGCCGGTTCCCCGACGCCGGCGCGTCAGTCGTTGGCGGGCTTGGCGCCCGGCTGGAGGACGTCGGAGATCGTCGACTTCACGATCTTGATCTTCACGCCCTGGGCGATTTCGACATCGGCGAAATCATCGTCGACGCGCGTCACCTTGCCGACAATCCCGCCGCCGGTGACGACCTGATCGCGCGGCTTCACCGATGCGATCTTGGCGCGATGCTCCTTCATGCGCACCTGTTGCGGACGGATGAGGAAGAACCAGAATACGACGAAGATCAAAAGATAGGGCACCAGCATGATGAAGCCGGCTGCCCCGCCCCCCGATCCGGCCGCCTGGGTCAGAAGCAATTGGGTCGACATGAATGAAAGACTTTCCGTTACCATGGCGCGGCCTTTCCCAATGGAAGGACCGCGCAAAAATAAGCGCGGCGCCTATCACGCAGGGGCGTCCCGCGCAACCGTCGCTGCGCCCCTCCCCCACGGCAAGCTCCCCGCCAGATGGGGTCGACGGCGGCGCGATCAAGCCCGCCGAAAGAAACACCGGCAAATGCCCATCGCCGCTTGCATCGCCAGCAAAGCCGCGCTAGGGGCCTCGCCTGCCCGAAAGGGCCGGTCGGGACGTAGCGCAGCCTGGTAGCGCATCACACTGGGGGTGTGGGGGTCGGAGGTTCGAATCCTCTCGTCCCGACCAAATTTACTGCAAAACCATATCGCAAAGCGCTCGCTGCATCTGCGCGCCATTGCTCCGCCCACGGGAACCAGCGCGCGCGGCCGCGAGTATGCGACGGTTATGCACCCCTCGCTTCGCCTCGTCGGACTCTTGGTCAACCTCCGTTCGGCAGTCGCCTTCCCCATCAAGCGCCAACCGCTCAGGGCGATGGCGCGATGACCCGCGTGTCCGAGACTTCGGTCACCCGGCATCGCGATCTGCGAACGGGGCGCCCGATCTGGCTCCGCCACCGTCGCCTCCCGCTCGCAATCAAAGAGCTTGCGCGATCGCTGCGCTGCGACGTGGCGGTCGTCGGCGCCGGCATATCGGGCGCGCTGATTGCGGAGACGCTCAGCGACGCCGGGCTCGGCGTGGTGGTCTTGGATCGTCGCGGCCCCGCCGCAGGATCGACCGCCGCGTCGACCGCGATGCTGCAATATGAGATCGACCTCCCGCTCTCGCAAATGGCCCGGCGGATCGGCACGGAACGCGCAACGCGGATCTGGCGCCGCTCGCGGCTGGCGGTCGACGCCTTGCGCGAACGAACCGAACGCCTTGGTCTCGATGTCGGCGCTGCCACGCGCTCGACGCTGTATCTCGACGGCAATATTCTCGACCCGGCCGCGCTCGCCGTCGAAGCGGATGCCCGGCGTAATGCGGGTTTCGAGATCGAATATATCGGCCCTGCCGAGGTCGAGCGACGCTACGGGATCAGCAGGCGCCATGCGATCGTCGGGTACGGCAATTATTCGGCCGATCCGCGGCGCCTGGCCGCGGCCTATCTGCAGGTCGCGCAGGAGCGCGGGATGCGCCTATACGCGCCTGCCGAGGTGATCGGCGTGGATAGCGACGACAGCGGCGTCCAGCTTCAGATCGACGGCGGGGCCACGATCACCGCGGCGCACGCCGTCTTCGCAACCGGCTACGAGATGCTGAAAGGCATCTCGAAAAAGGGAAATTACATTATGTCGACCTGGTCGATCGCGACGCGTCCGCAACCGCAGCGGATCTGGCGCGACGCGGCCATGATATGGGAGGCGTCCGACCCCTATCTCTACATTCGCACAACCCCTGACGGCTGCGTCATCTGCGGCGGGGAAGACGAGGATATTTCCGATGCGACGGCGCGCGACGCGAAGATTGCGGACAAGGCGAAAACGCTCGCCCGCAAGCTCGGGGCGCTGCTTCCCGCTATCGACCCCACGCCCGCTTATGCCTGGGCCGGAAGCTTCGGCAACAGTCCGCTCGGTATCCCGACGGTGGGACGCATACCGCGCATGCCCAATTGCTATGCGGCGATGGGCTATGGCGGCAACGGAATCACTTTTTCGATGATGGCGGCTCAAATCCTGCGCAGCACCATCTGCGGCGATCGCGATCCCGACGCCGACCTGTTCAGCTTTCACCGATCTTTCTGAACGCCAACACCTGCACCGCTTCACCGCCAACGGAAATATAATTGCGCATCCTCGGACCTTGGGCAACAAGGTCCTTCGTTCAACAGGAGAATATGATGCGCCTTGCCGTTGCCCTGATGCTGCTGCCCGTCGTCCCGATCGCCGTCAACGCCCCGGCATTTGCCCAAACCGCGTCACAGACCCGAGCGCAGGATGCCGCGCTGTTGCAATTTCTCGATCAGGCTTTCGACGCGCGCCTGGCGCTCAGCCCGGAATCGCAAACGCAGCTTGGCCTCAAAACCAACTACGACCGGCTCGATGACTATAGCGATGCGGCGGCATTGCGGGAGCAGGCGCTGGCCGAAACGCAGCTCAAAGCCATGCACGCCCATTTCAAGCCCGACCAGCTCGGTGAAAGCGCGCGGGTGAGCTATCGACTGTTCGAGTATGAAGTCGAGCGCGGCCGCGAATCGCTTCGCTTCCGCAAACTGCGTTTTCCCGTGTCGACCAATGGCAGCCCCGCGGGCGACATCCCCGTTCTGCTGATCAACAATCACAAGATCGACAGCGTGGCAGACGCCGAAGCCTATATCGCACGACTGCGCGACACCGACCGCGTCATGCGCGAAGTCGCGGCGCGAATGCGCGACCAGGCGGCGGCGGGGATCATCCCCAACAAGGTCAATTTCGCTCCCGCCCGCGCTGATGCACTCAAAATCCTTGCCGGTGCCCCGTTCGACGGCGGCGGCGATTCAACGCTGATGGCCGACTTCCGCAAAAAAGTCAGCGCGCTCGATGCGCCGGTGGCGACGAAGGAAAAACTGCTCGCGGATGCCAGCGCGGCCCTCACCGGCCCCTTCAAGCATGGCTATGAGACATTGATCGCCGCGATCGACGAGATCGAACCCAAATCGACAGGCAATTTCGGTGCCTGGCACCTTCCCGATGGCGCGGCCTATTATGCGGACCGCCTCAAGAGCTCGACGACGACAAATCTTACCGCGGACGAGATTCACGCACTTGGCCTCGCACAAGTCGCGGCTATCCACAAAGAGATGGAAGCCGTGATGCGCGAGGTCGGCTTCAAGGGCACGCTCGCCGAATTTTTCGACAGCATCCGCACCGACCCCAAGTTCAAATATCCGAATACCGATGCGGGCCGCGAAACCTATCTGGCCGATGCGCGCGCCGTCATCTCCTCGGTAATGGAGGCCGCACCGCGCTATTTCCGCGTTCTGCCCAAGGCGCCGCTCGAAGTGCGGGCGGTCGAGAAATGGCGTGAGGGCACGGCGTCGACCGCCTTCTACAACCCGCCGTCGGCGGACGGGACGCGGCCTGGCATCTATTATGTCAATCTTGTCGACATGAACCAGACGCAGAAGGTGCAGGTCGCCGGGATCGCCGCGCATGAAGGGGCACCTGGCCATCATTTCCAGATCGCGCGCCAGCAAGAGCTGACCGGCATACCCAAATTCCGGAAATTCGGCGGTTATGGCGCCTATATGGAAGGCTGGGGCCTCTATTCGGAGCGGCTTGCGGACGAGATGGGCGTTTACAAGACGCCTTATGACCGCTTCGGCATGTTGTCGCTTCAGGTGTGGCGCGCGATCCGGCTGGTTCTGGACACCGGCATCCATTCGAAGCGCTGGACGCGCGAACAGGCCATCGCCTATTTCAAGGCCAACAGCTCGGTATCGGACACCGACATTGCGCGCGAAGTCGATCGCTATTTCAACTGGCCGGGCCAGGCGACGAGCTACATGGTCGGCCAGCTCAAGATCGCCGAACTTCGCAAACGCGCCGAAACCGAACTCGGCCCGCGTTTCGACATTCGCGACTTTCACGAGGCCGTTCTAAGCGAAGGCGCGCTGCCGCTCGACATCCTGGAGGAACAGGTCGAGCGCTACATCGCCGCGCACAAGCAATAGTCGCACCTCCCCGCGCGCCTCGCCTCACCGCGGCGCGTGGGGAACGGCGCCGGGGCCCGCGAACGACCATCAATGGCGCGCAAGGAACCTTGCGCTCGCTCCCGCATATCGAAGACGCATGTTTTCGATAACCTCCCCGACCGTTCGCGCTTGCGAGCGAACCGCGTGAACCGCCCCGCCCTGCCGCACCTGTCGCGCAATGCGCGCGTGGCCCTTGTCGTCGCCGCGGGAGTGGTTCTTCTCGCCGCTTTGCTGCTCGCGACCTTTCCGGTGGGAATGCTGCGCGGGACGGCCGAGGCGCGCCTGAGCGAAAAATTCGGCGCGCCCGTTCATATCGGGGCGCTGGAGAGAAGGGATGTTTTCTCCTTCTCGCCCGAGATTGAAGCCCGAAGCGTCCGCATCGGGCAGCCCGCCTGGGCGGGACGCGGCGACATGGCGACGATAGGACGCCTGCGCATCCGCTTGCCCATCCTGAAGCTTTTGACCGGCACGATCACGCCGCGCTCGATCGATATCGACGGGCTGTCGCTGGCGCTGGTGCGCGATGCCGACGGACGGAGCAATTGGGGTGGCCCTCGGCCCGGCGGTTCGGACAGTTCGCCGCCGCCTGCCATCGGCACCGTTCGGATAAATGAGGGCCGCTTTACGCTCAAGGATGCCAAGCGCCGCCTTGATATCGCCGGAACGATCGAAGCCAAGGATGCGAAGGGCCTCGCAATCGCCGCCGAAGGGCAATTCAACGGCGCGGCCGCGAAGCTCGGCGCGGCGGCAAGCTGGGCGCAGGACGCCAAGGGCCGTTGGCCGTTTTCTGCCGAGTTGACATCGGACCTGCTCCGGCTAAGCGCCTCGGGCACGATGGCCGCCCCCCTCGACACCGCGCATATGACGATGCGGATGACGGCGCATGGCACCAGTCTCAAGCAACTCGACTATATCATCGAGGCCGGGCTGTTCGGCACCCAGGCGATCGATCTTGACGGCGCGGTACGCCGCGACGGGACCGACTGGTTTATCGACAGGCTTGACGGGCGCATCGGTCGTTCGACGATTGCCGCCACGGCGAAGATACTGAAGCGCGGCGGTCGTACCAGGATCGACGCCAGCATCGATGCGCCCCGGCTGGACTTCGACGATCTGGCCGACGACGCCGGACTTGCGGCAGCACGCGCGCAGCAAGCGCGCATCGGCCCGCGCATCTTTCCCGACACGCGGATCAATCTTGCGAAAATGGGGCCGACCGACGGTGTCATCCGTATCACGATCCATCAGTTGCTCGTGAAGGGCGGGTCGGTGTTCAAAAGCCTCAAGGGCCAGCTGTCGCTCGACCATCGGATATTGACGCTCGACAAGGCCGTCGCACAGCTTGGGCGCGGCACTATGAGCGGCCGGGTAAAGGTCGATTCCCGCGGCAAGATTCCCCTGCTGACGACCGAATTGCGTATCGACGGAGCCAGCTTCGACGATTTTGTCGGTCAGCCCGACATGATCCGCGGCCCCGTGCGCGGGCTGGTTCGGATTTCGGGACGCGGCGACACCGTCCGCCAGGCCTTCGCTTCGGGGAACGGGAAGATCGCGTTCGTTGCCAGTGGCGGCGCAATGAACCGCGCTGCGGCTTATGTGATGGCGCAGGATCTTGGCGGAGCGATCGGACAGAAACTAGGCGACGACGAGGCAATGACACCGATCCGGTGCGCGATCCTCGCCTTCTCGGCCAAGGACGGGCTGCTGACGCCCGCCCCGCTGGTCATCGACACCACCATCGCCCGGGCGCGCGGGCGCGGCCAGATAAACCTCGATGGTGAGCGCATCGCGCTGGCCATGAATGGCGCGGGGAGCGAAAAGCCGGATCTCAAGCTCGTCGACCCGGTGAAGGTCGAGGGAACGCTGTCGCAGCCCACCATCGATTTCGCGCCGCCGGGAAAGAAATCGGGCGGCGGTCTATTCGGGGCTGTGACGCGGTCGATCGGCGCGGCGCTCGGCCTGCATAAGGACCCGCAGCGCGATGCGCCGCTTCCCAAGCCCGGAACGGTCAACTGCCGCGCACTTGCCGCCGAGGCGCTACGCTAGGGTCAGGACCCCGGGTTCGGAACGCAACCCAACGGCGTACCAAGACGGCGAAGGGGCCAGACCATTTTGACCCTGCTGAGCGACGCGGCCCATTCTCGAGCTTCGTCGATTGAAAATGCCGGGTGAGCTCCCAAGATCAGTTCGACGGTTTTCTTCGTTCCGGCCCCAAGGCGCTTGAAGCGCCGCTGCTTTCTTTCATGTGCAGCGACAACGACAGACAGGCTCGGGACTTCCCGGTCGGCTAGCGCGCCACCCTTGAGCCGCTCGATATGAGCGGAAGTCAGTTTCACGGGTTTGTCCATGATGACCTCGAAGGAATCGAGGCCATGGAACATTCGTAAGAATTCTCGCAAAAGATGTGTCCAAGCAGGTTCAAATCCGATGTGATTTGTCCAGGCAACGCGCTTTTGGACGAAGATGTGTCGCCATTGGCAGCACTTCGACGAATGGCAGAAAACTGCCGGAAATGCTAGGTTTGAAGATGATTTGGACTTGGTAGCGGAGGAGGGATCCACCAACCTCACTTAAGCAGCTGTTAAATTGGCAGTTCTCTATTAGCTTCGCCAAAAATACCCCCTGCAATACCCCCATCTTGGGACCTTTGCGATGAGCGGAAATTCGATCGCGGCAAACCGTTGGACTTATCCCGAGCAGTGGGCATTCACTGCGCAAGTTGGCGTATGTCGCAGGCAGCATAGCTCCCACTCACCACACCTGAGAACCAATCCAGATCACTCTGCCGACGACATTGATCGCCTTTCGCTGAACACCGTTCCAGCTTGGATAAGCGGGATGGTCGGTCAGGACAGAAATGCGATTTTTGGTCGGATCCAGAGCGATCCGCCTGACGAACGTCTCTGACGATCCCCGGACAGCGTAGAGCCCGTCTTGAAGGGCATCGTGAGAGCGCAGCCTTTGGATTATGACTTCGTCGCCATTCTGCAGGGTCGGCTGCATAGCCTCACCAGCAATGGGTAAGATCGCCAAACCTGCAGGCCTGTTGCATAGGCGTCTTAGCCAGGCTTCATCTACGATCCGAGATCGTTCCTGTGGGATTTCCAAGCCCTTGGCCTCAATTACCGGCACAGTGATGACCGAACGTCGCGGAGTTGAAGGGCTCTCTTTTCCCCCGAGCAATTTGGCAGGAACATCGAAATGCAGAGCCAGCTGAGCGATGTCGCTTTGATCGAGACGCGCGGGCGTGCCGCGCTTGATGTATTGCTGGATATAGGCGGAGTTTTGGTCTGCCCCCACCGAGTGGACCGATTGGTTTGTTAGTGCATTAAGCTCATCGCCGCCATATCCGGACGGAGGTGGAGCGAAGCGGAACCGGAGGCCGGATATGGCGGTGTCGCCGTTTCCGGTGCCGGTGGCCGGTAGCCCAAGCTGCTATGCGGGCGGACGGTGTTGTAATGCCGCCGCCATGCCTCGATCAGCACCCTGGCCTCGGCGAGGCTGTAGAAGATCTCGCCATTGAGCAGTTCGTCGCGAAGCGACCCGTTGAAGCTTTCGTTATAGCCATTTTCCCATGGTGATCCCGGCGCGATATAGAGGGTCTTTACGCCGATCTGCCCCAGCCATTTCTGGACGGCGGTCGCGATAAACTCGCTACCATTATCGGATCGTATATGCGCTGGCGGCCCACGCGAGATGAACAGGTCGGCCAGGGCCGCCAGAACATCCTCATGCTTGAGTTGCCGTGCAACGATGAGCGCCAGGCATTCCCTGCTGGCCTCGTCGATGATCGTGAGGATGCGGAACTTGCGACCGTCATGCGTCCGCCCCTCGACGAAATCGTAGGCCCAGACATGCCCCGGATATTCGGGGCGTAGCCGGATGCACGATCCGTCATTGAGCCATAGACGCCCGCGCTTTGGCTGGCGCTGCGGGACTTTCAGTCCTTCACGCCGCCATATCCGCTCGACACGTTTATGGTTCACCGTCCATCCCGCATGGCACAGCAACGCCGTGACCCGGCGGTAGCCGTAACGACCATATTGCTTCGCCAATGCAATGATGTCCTCGGTCAGTGCCTGTTCGTCATCCGCCCCGCGCGGCATCTTGCGCTGCGTCGATCGATGCTGACCCAGCACCCGGCATATCCGTCGCTCGGATACCCGGACTGGCAGATCCCGTCGTACCTGATCGATGCAGCGCCGCCGCCGCGCGGGGCTCAGAAGTTTCCCCGTGCAGCCTCCTGCAAGATCAGCTTGTCCAAGGTCAGGTCCGAGATCGCCCGGCGCAGCCGCTGGTTCTCCTTCTCCAGATCCTTCATCCGCCGCGCCTGGTCGGTCTTCAGGCCGCCATACTCCTTGCGCCACCGATAATAGGTCTGCTCGCTGACCGCGATCCGGCGACAGGCTTCAGCCGTGCTCGCTCCCTGCGCCAGCACAATCTCAACTTCACGCAGCTTGCCGATGATCTCTTCCGGCTTGTGCTTCTTGCTCGGCATTCAATGTCCCTTTCATGGTCCAGACTATCATAGTCTCTGGGCCACTCAGCGGGGGGCAGATCATGAGTGGCAGAACCTTATGGCCTGAAGCACTAAGCGGGCAAGGATAGTTGCGTCGGTCGGAGACGAGTTCGCGTTAGACTGACAACACCGACGAATGAATCTGTCAATAATTGATCGATTCTATCATATCGCTTCCAAAGCACGACAGGATAAGTTCACGAATAGGGAAAAGTGGAGGGAAGGGAGATAGAATTGTGGCAGGTGTGAGGAGGAAGGTGAAATCTAGTGTAGAATTGCCGCAGCTAGTTCGGCAGACTTCGCGGATTGCCTTTGTGGTTGCTACGGTCGGGTGTTTTGGACTGCCAAGTCAGGCTTTGGCGCTTCAGCAAGAAGGGGGAGCTGAAGTCGAGAAGGTGGAGCAAGGTGAACGGCATATCGTTGTCACCGCGACCAAGCGCGACCAGACGTTGGAGGAAGTGCCAATTGCTGTGACTGTTGTCGGTCAAGAAGAACTGATCTCAAAGGGTATTGAAGACATTACCAACCTTGAGCGCGCAGCGCCGAGTTACGCAGTCAGTACGTCTGATTCGGCGACAGGCGGTCTGGTCCTGCGTTTGCGTGGGGTAGGGACCACGGGCAACAACATCGGGCTAGAAAGCTCCGTAGGCGCATTCATCGATGGATTCTATCTACCGAGGCCGGGTGCAGCTCTCTCTGATCTTTACGATGTGCAGCAAATTGAGTTGTTAAAGGGGCCGCAAGGCACCCTGTTTGGCAGGAACACCTCAGCAGGCGCAATGGTGATCAAGACCAATCCGCCCAGAACAGACATAGTGGAGGGCTTCGTCAACGCCACCATTGGCAATTATGATCTTTATGGTGTGCAGGCTGGCTTCAATGTGCCTCTGGTTCAGGACAAGATTGGCTTGCGCATTGCTGGCGCATATAGAAACAGAGGCGGCTACATCACCAATGTCGTTGGTGATGAATCGCAAACAAGAGACAGGATTTCGATCCGCGGACAGTTGCTGTTCGACCTTGAGGATGCGGGCGAACTCCGGTTACTCGCGGGCTATAACAGAGGCAAAGATGATTGCTGTATGGCAATCTGGACGCAGCGCTCGCCATTCATCGAGGCGAACTCTGCGCCATTCTCTGCTTTCGCACCCACAGCCGGTGCTCCTAACGTAGGGGCAGATGCGGTCGATCCTTACCTCGCCAACGACAATACAAATTTTGTCAATCCGTTCCACGGTTGGAGTATTGCGGCTCACTATGATGTTTCATTGCCATTTGGTGAGCTGTCTTATCTTGGCTATTACGGGGACTCATTTGCCGACAGTTGTCGCGGTGACTATACCGCATTGAATGTCTATGCGGTCGGCGACTGCCCTGAAATCAGAGCCCTCAATCCTGGAATAGATTTGGATCCACTTAACGGGACCAGCATCAAGTCGACGTCACACGAATTGCGATTGCAAGGCGAGTCATTTGACGGCGCTTTGGATTGGATCATTGGCGCCTACTACTCGCATGAAAAAATCGACCAGAAATACACGTTTTTTTCTTAGATCAGATGCAGGAAGCGGTTAGCGTTGGGGCTTTTGGTCAGCCTGTATTCAATGAACTGAATTTCGCTGCGGGCGGAGCGAATTCCGTGCTCGATTACGCTGCGCCGCGTGCGCAGCAGAAGGGCGAATCGTTTTCGATTTTTACCCACAATGTCATCGAATTGAGCGATAGGCTAAGCCTTATTGTTGGCGCTCGATACGTGGATGAATCCAAGAATGCTAAACTTTCAGAGCAAGTGCCCGGTCAACACAATGCATGTTTCGGGACCTTCAACAGTCTGGCAGGCTATCTGGCGCCAGGCGGGGCATATCACCCAACTGATGGTTTCTTTGGTGCTGGTGGCCCGGGTCGGCTGGCAGCGGCTGTGCAGACCAATTGCTGGATTTTCACTTCACCATTCTTTGATCCAAGTGATCCAAATAGTTTCTTCCAGCAATTCGTTGGCGATCCGGTCACTAGTCCGTTTCTTCAATTCATCCCGCAACCATTTGACCAGAAGTTCGGTGATGACCGTCTAACCTATACTCTAAATGTCAGGTATGAAGTTGCCGATCGGACGTTTCTTTATGGTGGCTACTCTCAAGGCTTCAAATCAGGCGGTTTCAATCTTGATGTATCTTCAGCATCTGGCGGAGCTGACCCGACGTTCCGGTCTGAGAAAGTTGACGCGTTTGAGCTTGGCTTGAAGTCAAGGTTCCTGGGTGGCAGGGCCTGGGCAAATATTGCGTTGTTCCATACCAATCTGAAAGATTTTCAGGTGTTAGAATTTGATGGGACTCGGTTCAATACATTCAACACCGACAAGGCGTTAAGCACGGGGGTGGAAATTGAATCTGGCTTTGACCTTTCAGACGCAGTGACCTTGAACCTCGCAGGTTCCTATACGGACGCGCGCTATCCAAGCGATTGCGCAAGTTTTGACCCCACGGATCCCAATTTCACACCGGCGGCGACTTCGCTGTGCGGGACCAGGTTGACCAATGCGCCTGAACTGGTGCTGATCGGAGGACTTGATTTCAACACCGAGATTGGCAATGCAGGTATGTCAGTGTTTGGCGGCGCAACGGTGCGGTACGAGTCCAAGCGTCGTACCAGCACCCGCCCGACCGAATTGCCGGCCACGGCAGGGGCGTTGACAGAGGATGATGTGCGCGCTGCGGTAGCAGCAGCACTGCCTTTGCCGCAGGACATTCAGCCCGGTAACACGAAAGTCGATCTCAGATTCGGTTTCGGCGCTGCCGACGGGCAGTTCACAATCGAAGCTTGGGCGAGGAACGTTTTTGACACGCGCACCCGGTTTGTCACGTTCAATATCCCGCTAAGAGGATTTGGCGGCTCGCGAGCTCGTGGTGCGTTTGTTCAAGAACCGCGCACCTATGGCGTAACGGCCCGCGCGAAATTCTAGCCGATCCATTAATGAAGAGGAACGAGAGCCAGTTGATATTGGGCAATATCTGTCTGGCTCTCGCTTTATTACAACTGCTGGCTCAATCGAGTTTGCTCAAGAACAACTGGAATATTACGTGAAAGAGTATCCAAACCTCTACATTGGTGGACAATGGGTGTCGCCGCATTCCGACAATATGTCGACTGTCATAAATCCGTCGACGGAAGAAGTTTGTGCGAAGATCGCCAGCGGTGATAAAGCCGATGTAGATGCTGCGGTTAGGGCTGCGCGGGAGGCATTCGATTCATTTTCGCAATCAAGCAGGGAATCGCGCGTCAAGCTGTTGCGAGATGTTGTAGCGGGCATTCAGAGCCGCGCTGACGAATTTGCTGAGGCAATCAATCAGGAGATGGGCGCACCCTTATGGTGGGCGCAGCAGGCTCAGGTTCCAGCTGGAATTGCCCATTTCGCCACAGCGGCTGATGTTCTGGAAAAATTCAAATTTGTGGAAGCGAAGGGCACCACTCACCTCAGACGTGAGGCCATCGGTGTTTGCGGCATGATTACACCTTGGAACTGGCCGCTCAACCAGGTCGCATGCAAGATTGCCGCGGCATTGGCAGTGGGATGCACGGTTGTACTTAAGCCTGCCGAGCAAACACCGCTCGATTCTATTTTGCTGGCTGAGGTCATTGATGCCGCTGGTGCCCCCCCCGGCGTTTTCAATCTTGTCACGGGTTCAGGATCAGTCGTTGGTTCGGCGCTTTCGGACCATCCCGAAGTCGACATGGTCAGCTTCACCGGATCGACGCGGGCTGGGGCAATGGTCGCCAAGGCAGCCGCAGATTCGATCAAGCGCGTTTCGCAAGAGCTCGGCGGAAAATCAGTCAATCTGGTCTTGCCCGACGCTGACTTGCAAGAATCAGTCGTGCGGGCAGTGCGCAGTTTGATGTCAAATGCTGGGCAGACCTGCAGTGCCGGATCAAGGTTGCTTGTGCCAGCAGACAGGCAAGAAGAAGCGATTGCGATCGCCAAGCAAACGGCAGAGTCAATACCGGTCGCATTATCTGCTGATGCAGACGCTCCGGCAATTGGGCCTATTTCCACTCAGCGGCAATATGAGCAAGTCAAGAAGCTTATTGGCGTTGGCATTGACGAAGGAGCGACGCTCGTAACTGGCGGCGTCGAGAGCCCTTCGGGCGCAACCAAGGGCTTTTTTGTTAAGCCTACAATCTTTGCCAATGTAAACAATGCTATGGCTATCGCTCAAGAGGAGATCTTTGGCCCGGTTCTAGTCATCATCGCCTATGAAGATGTCGATCAAGCTGTTCAGATAGCAAATGACTCACCATATGGTCTTTCCGGCTACGTCCAGGGGCCGCATGAGCAGGCGGTTGAGGTCGCATCCAGGATCAGAACGGGGCAGGTTTTCATCAACAACGCACACGCTGATTTCAATGCTCCATTTGGCGGCTTCAAGCAGTCGGGCAACGGGCGAGAATGGGGCGAAGTTGGTTTTGACGAATTCTTGGAGTACAAGGCAGTTCTGGGTGCAGAAGTTGGTGCCTGAAGCTGGGGCGCAGGAATTGCCATCGAGAAATGACAATCCCTCGCTTGGGGGCAGCGTTGTAGGCAAACCAAAATTACCGTTTGGCACCCGTATCTCTTACGGTATCGGGCACATGGCATTTGGGATCAAATCCAATGGCTTTGATTACTATTTGCTTGCGTATTACAGTCAAGTTCTAGGTCTGGATGCAAGGCTGGTCGGCATGGCCTTGCTAATCTCACTAGTGTTTGATGCCGTCAGCGATCCGATCGTGGGTTATTGGTCAGATAACACCGAATCTCGCTGGGGGCGGCGCCACCCATTTCTTTTTGCCTCTGCAATCCCTGTCTCATTGAGCTTTCTTTTGGTCTGGTCGCCCCCAGAAGGTTGGTCGGAATTGGCAATGGTCGGTTACTTGTTGGTCCTGTCAATCATTATCCGCACTGCAATATCCTTTTTTGAAACGCCGAACGTCGCCTTGGCTCCGGAACTGACAGAAGACTACACAGAAAGAAGCAAGCTCATTAGCCTAGGGCACTTCTTCGCCTGGTCGGGCGGCAATCTCATGAATGTCGCAATGTTCTTTGTCGTATTTCCGATGTTTGCATCAGCAGCCATGTCCGAGGCTGTTAGCCTGCGAAAACCTTATGAGATCTATGGGATGCTCGCTTCGGCACTGATTCTGGTTGCCATCTTGATAGCCGCGTTCGGCACTCAATCGCGAATTCCCTACCTCAATCAGGCGCCGCCGAAGCGCAACATCACGCTGCGATTGATATCCAAGGAGATTTTCGAAACCCTGTCCAACCGCGCCTTCCTTGCAGTGTTTCTGGCGGCGATTTTGGGAGCGGTTGCATTGGGGCTGAAGGCTTCCTTGCACCTCTATTTCGTTTCCTATTTCTGGGAATTCACAGCGTCCGAGACAGGCTATCTGTCCCTGGGAATATTTGTATCGGCAGCGATTGGTTTTGCGCTTGCCCCCGTAGCGACAAGACATCTTGGCAAGAAGAGGGCTGCCATCATCTTGGGTATGGTGGCGTTTCTGGCGCACCCGATACCCATCTGTCTCAGGCTGCTTGATCTATTGCCGCCAAATGGCGATCCGTTCATTTTCTGGTTCAACCTGATATTTGGAATTGTCGATCTCGGCCTCATCATCTGCTTCAACATCCTTGTCGCTTCAATGCTTGCCGATCTCGCTGAACAAAGCGAGCTGGAAACTGGGCGTCGGTCAGAAGGGGTTTTGGCTGCGTCCATCACCTTTGCAAAAAAGAGTGTTCAGGGGCTTGGGATCTTGATCGCGTCTTTTGTGCTCTATCTGGCGAGCTTTCCAAGACAGGTCGACGCGAGCGCAGTCCCCGACGAAGCCATCTGGAGTTTGGGTGCGTATTATGTGCCCATAGTGACGGGTATTTATCTCGTCATGCTTGCTGTGCTGATGAACTACAATATCAGTAGGGAATCCCACGAGGAAAATTTGCGAGAACTGAAAATGAGAGCCGCTGCAAGTAGCCCTGAATCGCCGAAGTACGACGCTCATCCAGATGCTGGCAGTGATGGCAAGGGTGCAGCCGCAGGAAAGTGACTGGCGCTTGAGCGGCCAAGTTATGACCACACGGTTCTGCCAAGACTAGCGAACTGGCCGCAACTTGATTGGCAGGTTCGACGGGTCGTTTCTCAAGCCCAGGCGTTGCGAAGCGTGATACGAGACGAGGGCTGGATTTATATCAGTTACAGTCCTTGTGAACTGCCGCCCAACGTCCGCAATAGCAAGTGTGTAACCGTGGTGGATCCGTTTACCTACCGGCTGTCGAGGTGCCGGGAAAGTGGCAACACTGATCCGTGCACTTCTCAATCATTTCATCGCGCTTGAGCGAAATTGCACATAATTCGAAAAAGAATGTCAGTGACCATCTAGCTCACCTGCGACTATTTTGAGTTGTCAAAATGAAGTGCCAGATTAGCCCCAACATTGGGATTTTGGACTGCTGCGCAAGTGTGCCTAGTGACTTTGTATCGCTGCACACCAATATGGGTAAGGAACCGAGGGATGCACAAATTCGACTTTGTCGTGGTGGGAGCTGGATCTGCGGGATGCACAGTTGCCAGTAGATTGTCAGAGAATGGAAAGTATCAAGTTGCTCTCCTCGAAGCTGGAGGATCTCATAATAATCCGCTGATTTCGATTCCATTCAACTTCGCCTTCACGGTCCCCAAAGGCCCGCATAACTGGAGCTTCGAAACCGTGCCACAGGAGGGGCTGAATGGTCGGCGCGGATATCAACCGCGCGGCAAGGTGTTGGGTGGTTCTTCTTCAATAAATGCGATGGTATACATACGCGGCGCCAAGGAAGATTATGAGCACTGGGCGGCATTGGGGAATGAGGGTTGGTCATACGAAGAGGTGCTGCCATTCTTTAAGAAGGCGCAAAACAGGGTTAAGGGTGCGAACGAATATCACGCGCAGGGCGGCCCCCTAACCGTGTCCCCTCCGCGCAGCCCCAACCCGCTCAACGACATGTTCATTAAGGCTGGCATGGATTGCCAGCTGCCTTACAATGAGGATTTCAACGGCGAAACTCAGGAAGGCATTGGCTATTATGAGTTGACGCAGGATCGCGGCAAGCGCTGCTCAGCCGCGCTCGCCTATGTTACGCCAGCTGAAAAGCGCAAGAATCTAACCATCTTCAAACAAGCATTTGTCGAGAAGGTTCTGGTTGAAAACGGTCAGGCGACCGGCGTGATGGTCAAGTTAAACGGCAACTTGCAGCTAATCAAAGCCAGGCGGGAGGTCATTCTTTCTTGCGGCGCGTTCCAAAGCCCACAGTTGCTGTTGCTTTCGGGCATTGGCGCCAAGGACAAGTTGGATCCGCATAAAATCAAGGTGGTTCATGAACTTCCTGGTGTCGGAGAGAACCTCTACGACCATGTAGATTTCTGCTTAATGTACCAATCTGACAGCGAGCATGTTCTGGGCAAAAATGCGCGCTCGGTGTTTCGTGTTGCGTGGAACCAATTCAAATATTTTGCCGGAAGGCGCGGTATTTTGACGACGAACTTCAATGAATCTGGTGCCTTCTATTTCACCAATCCGGATGAGCGTTCGCCGGATATTCAGCTGCATTTTGCCTTCACATTGGTCGATCAACACGGACTAAAACGGCACGGCCGCGGCGGATTTAGCTGCCACGTTTGTGTCCTCAGACCCAAGAGTCATGGTAATTTGACTTTAGCCGACGCAAACCCGGCAACGCCGCCGCTCATCGATCCAGCATTTCTAAAGGATGAGCGTGACGTCGCAACGTTGCTTGCCGGAGTCAAACGCGCGCAACAAATCTTACAGGCTCCTGCATTCGATGAGATTAGAGGCAAGCCGGTATATGCGACCGCCAGCAATAATGATGATGAATTGATCGAGGACATTCGAAACCGTGCCGATACGATCTATCATCCGGTTGGCACCTGCAAGATGGGTCCGGACAGTGATCCGATGGCGGTTGTCGATTCATCACTTAGGGTGAGGGGCATCAGGAACCTACGCGTTATCGATGCCTCGATCATGCCTTCTATTGTATCGGGAAACACAAATGCGCCTACCATCATGATCGGCGAAAAAGGGGCGCAAATGATACTCGATGAAGCCGAATCTTACACCTAGCGCAATCGATCAACCAGGCGTCCATCCAGAATTGATGCAAGCTGAAGGAACGCCCCGGTGTGCAATGCGCGCCGCAGATCAGGCTTGAGGACAATGTGCAGACGCCGGGTGTGGAGTTGAACGCTGGAAGGTCGTGATCGTGTGGGCGCAATCACAGACACCAGGTTAGCGTATTAGTCTTGTGCCGATTTGAGCAAAAGTTGCAGCGAAGGATTAGAAAGGTTGGGATCGTGGATAGGGCAAGAGCTATTGCAAAACTTACGGCACCCGGAAGAAAGTATGAACTGCAAAATGTCTGTGTGAATGGAAACGAGGTAAAGTGGTTCGTAAACGCACCCACCTCGCTCAGACAGCTGATTAGCGAAGCGCGCTGCGAGAAGACATTTTTTGTCTATAATGATGAGCGCTACACGTTTGAGGAATTCTATCAGCGTGCGTCAAATCTGGGCAGACGCCTGATCGATGACTATGGAGTCAAACCTGGCGACCGGGTCGCAATTGGCCTTCGCAACTACCCTGAATGGGCGCTCGCATTTGCGGCGATAACTTCTATCGGAGGGATCGTCGCGGGGCTCAATGCATGGTGGGAATCGGACGAGCTTGAGTATGGCATTAGGCATATCGGGGCAAAGGTGGCCATAGTCGACCAGGAACGGCTTGACAGAGTCAAACTCCAAAGTGGTCTTGATTTTCTGACTCTTATTTCGGTCCGTTCAGAGCCATGTGACCGTGCCACACCCATCGATCAGCTTCTGCGTCAGCACGGCGAGCTTCCCGATATCCAAATCGAACCCGATGATGATGCGGTCATCTTGTTTACATCGGGATCGACTGGCCACCCCAAAGGGTCCGTCTCGACGCACCGCAACATCATTGCGGCGCTCTTGTCCCAGGAGCTTGATCTGGCAGTTTTGGCAACAATCCACGGTGGCGCGCCCAAAGGGCAATCGAAGCCGCATTATCCGGACGCAGCCTTGCTTGGCATGCCGCTTTTTCACGTCAACGGACTTCTTGCTGTATTGCTGACCAGTTTCCGCAGAAAGCGGAAGACTGTTGCGATGTACAAATGGGACCCGAATGTCGCTGTCGAGTTGGTTGAGGCAGAAAAAATTGTCAGCTTTGTTGGAACGCCCGCAATGACGGGAGACCTTATGCTGGCGGCGCAAAAGCAGGATAAAGATGTGAGCAGCTTGCTCGCCGTGGGTGGCGGCGGATCGGCGCGCGCTGAATCTCAAGTGAAGGGCATTGACGAGACATTCAAGAATGCAAAGCCGTACACCGGATGGGGGATGACTGAAACCAACTCGATCGGCACGTCGATCGGTGGCGAAGAATATCTAATGCGACCATCCAGTTCGGGCAGGGTGAGCGCGGTTCTTGAGCTCGGAATTGTTGACAGCGACGATAACTTTGTAAAGGCCGGAGAGCGCGGAGAATTGCTTGTTCGAGGAACCTCGGTGATTCACAAATATTGGGACCGACCAGATTCGAGCGGCGATTTTCTGGAAGGTGGTTGGTTCAGGACGGGAGATATCGCTTATCTCGACGAAGATGGATATCTCTACATCGTAGATCGGTTGAAACAGATCATCATTCGGGGTGGTGAAAATATCGGTTGCGCCGAGGTGGAATCGGCAATGTTAAACGATCCGGCAATTATTGAGGTCAGCGTTTACGGCGTAGCCGACCAAAGGCTGGGCGAGGATGTTGCGGCGACAATATATGTTGATCGGGAAGTAGACGTCGACGCCATAAGATCAAATCTGAAGCTCAAGATTGCCGGTTTCAAAATCCCAAAGCACATCCGGGTCACAACCGAGCCATTGGTTCGTATCGCGTCCGGTAAGATTGATAAGAAGACGATCCAAAAAGATCATCAAAAACTCCTAGATTTGGAGTGACGCAGATGAATATTCCAGGCTGTCACAATGTGACTGATTTTCATCGTCTCGCCCAGCGTCGAATTCCATTTCCAGTGTTCGATTATTTTGACGGCGCGGCCGAGTATGAAATCACGCGATGGCGCAACAGAGAGGCTTATGAGAGCTGCGACTGTTCCCCGTCAGCGTTCATGAGACAGATTAGCGGTTGAAGTTTAGGAGGGTTTTGGTTCTCGTCGTAGTGACGAAGGAACGAACATGAGAACCAAAAGTCGAGGTCGAAGCGCCCTGCCGAGTAGGTTGTAGCTTGAGCAGTGGAATCGCTAGGATGTATTCGCTTTGCGCCAACGACCGGGTGCCATTCCACCGACCCGTTTAAAAGCTCGACAAAAACTACCTGCTTCAGAGTATCCAAGCGTGTAAGCGATCTGCTCTAATGTCATGGTTGATGATAATAAGAGCTGGCAAGCACGTTCAAAAATAACTTCGGACTGGATTTGTCGAAAATTTGTTTCTTCTGTATGCAAACGACGCCTCAGAGTACTCATTGAGCACCCTAAAGCTCGACAAATTTCTGGCTCAGTGGACAGCTTTTCATTTGACATCTGCAGAAGCATTTCCTTGACTCTGTTTTTTGTACTTGAGTGGCGCCTTTCAAGGGTGTTGCTCAGCTTGTCCTCTAATCTCATGCGTGACCAACGGTCATCGAATTTCAATTGCATACGAAACAAGCTGCGATTGAATGAAATTGAATAGTTTTTCTGCCCAAATAGCGTTTCTGTTCCAAACGCCTTTCCAACCTCATCCATATTGTCCGGTCTATCGTTCTTGAATGAAGTTTGGCATGGATATACTTCGGAATTGGTTAACTCTTGGACCCAGGTAACCAGGGCAGCCATGCCTCTTGTAGCTAGAAAGTGTTGACTGAATGGTGGCAGCTTGTGCCCAAGAATCACGAATTTGATGGTGTCAGGATCTCGGACAACGGAAACTTCGTTGATCCACAAAGATATCTTGTAGAATTTGGCGCCAATCGTTAGCGCTTGTTCCAGCGTGCGGCTAGCCATCATGGCGAAACCTAGTGTTCCATAACAGGTCAGGTGTTGGCGCATTCCCAAAATCACGCCGTTGGCAGGATCATCGTCTATCTCCAGCAAGTTTTGAATTGCTCGGAGTTCTTGCCAGACCTGAATTTCGCAATATGGGTCTTCAATATCATCCAGATCTAATTCCGTTCCTTTCAGGATTTCGAGGGCTGGAATGTCGTGTTCGCGCGCGAAATAAACAAGGAGTCTCAACGATGTAACTTGTCGAATATCTGAAAATTCTTTTTTGTATGAGATGTGGGTCATTTTCGCGTCACCAAAGTTGAGACCACTTGTCTCCGATTGGAGCGGCAATGACAAGACTTCACCTGACTTCGGATCGATGAACTGGGCCATAGGCGCTGACGGGGAACATTGAGATTGAAGACATTGAAGTGAATAGCGCCTAGTGATCTAGACGCCTTCATTGTTTGTTTTTTGCTGTCGTTCGAAGTTCACAGGTGACAACATGGGGTTTGTGGCGTGTGACGTGACCCCCTGATTTTCCTCCAACAGTGATTAGAGTCCGGTCTTGAAGGAAGGACGGACAGATGAAGCGTTTGAGGTTTTCGGAAGAGCAGATCATCGGGGTGTTGAAGGAAGCGGAGGCGGGCGCGAAGACCGGCGAGCTGGCGCGGCGACACGGGGTGTCGGAAGCAACGATCTACAACTGGAAGGCCAAGTATGGCGGCCTTGAGGTGTCGGAGGCGAAGCGGCTACGCTCGCTCGAGGACGAGAACGCGAAGCTGAAGCGGTTGCTTGCGGACTCGATGCTGGACAATGCGGCGCTGAAGGATCTTCTCACAAAAAAATGGTGACGCCCGCCGTTCAGCGGGAAGCGGTCGCCCATCTCCAGGCTTGCCATGGGATGAGCGAGCGGCGGGCGTGCCGTGTCACAGGCGCCGATCGGAAGAGCATGCGCTACCGGTCGCAGCGTGGCGACGATGCCGAGGTTCGGGAGAAGCTGCGCGAGTTGGCGCAGCAGCGTCGCCGGTTCGGTTATCGGCGCCTGCATATCCTGCTGCGCCGGGAGGGCGTGATGATCAACAGGAAGAAGACCCAGCGCCTGTATCGAGAGGAGGGGCTGATGGTCCGACGAAGACGCAACCGGCGCCGGGCGATCGGTGCGCGGGCGCCCGCACCGGTGCTCGCGCTGCCGAACCAGCGGTGGAGCCTCGACTTTGTGCATGATCAGATGGCGTCAGGTCGGCGGTTCCGGGTGCTCAACATCGTGGACGATGTCACGCGGGAGTGCCTGCGCGCGGTGCCCGACACGTCGATCTCCGGGCGCCGGGTCGTGCGCGAGCTCAGCGATCTGATCGAGGAGCGCGGCAGACCGGGGATGATCGTCAGCGACAATGGGACCGAGCTGACATCGAACGCGGTGCTCGCATGGTGCGGTGAGGTCGGGGTCGAGTGGCATTATATCGCGCCGGGCAAGCCGATGCAGAACGGCTATGTCGAGAGCTTCAATGGCCGGATGCGCGATGAGCTTCTGAACGAGACGCTGTTCCTCGACCTCGATCATGCCCGCACAGTGATCGCGGCCTGGGCCGAAGATTACAACCAGGCGCGGCCACACTCGGCCCTTGGATATGAGACACCGGCGGCGTTCGCCGCCGAACTGCATAAGCAATGGCCTGTGCAGCTACGCCCTTCGGGCTCCGCTGCACAGGCCATTGCTTACACTGCGCTCATGCGCAACAAAGCTGCTGGGCTCTAATCCCCGCTGGTGGAAACCAGGGGGTCACGTCACGTGCTTTCGCACGGGGTTATAGAATTTCGATGTAGTCGAACTCATCCTGCCGAGCTTCTGCGCGGGTTTTTTATGTCCGCCTTCGGATCCGTTCGCGTTTGAGCAGGTTAAGGAAGCTCTCAGCGAACGCATTATCATGGCAGTTCCCGCGCCTGCCCATTGAGTGCTTGAGATTGTGGGCATGGAGGAGCCAGGTTCATTCGCGGGAGATAAACTGTGAGCCCTGATGGAGTGGATCAGAACTACGTTCTTCGGCTTTCTGCGCCACACCGCTATCAGCAGTGCCTGGCAGACCAGATCAGCGGTCTGCCGACTTTGTATCTGCCAACCAACCACCGCCGTGAATAGAGATCGATCACCACTGAGAGGTAAGCGAAGCCCTCATGCGTTCTGATGAAGGTGGTGTCTGTTACCCATGCTGCGTCGGACGCTGACACTGCAAACTGGCGATCCAACGTATTGTCGATCACAACTGATGGCGTGCCACAATAGCTGTCTGGACGCCGCTTATAGCCAACTTGAGCTTTGATCCCGGCTTGCCATGCAAGGCGAGCCACACGGTTGGGACAGCTCTGCTCACCCTGATCAAGCAGAACATCATGCAGATGCGGTTGCCGTACACCCTGCCACTCTTCCCGTGCCTCGTGGATGAGCTTGGTCTGTCGGGCATCTTCCTGCGCCCTCTGAATCAACTTATGAGACCTGACCCTGGCTGGGAAGTGTCTCGGGATCGACGCTGGAGCCAGACATGCAACGGTTCCTAACAACGAATCACTTCGCAGGCAGCGACCGCGAGCAGTTGAATTGGCTGATGGGCTTCTCGCGCCTGAACATGAGGCCTGTAGCAGCCCGCAATAGCCGAGGTTCTTGTCTGAATTTTCCAATCCAAGGGAGATCCCGGCCGCGCACGAAGTTGAATGAATCTGTCAAAAAACTGACTTCAATGGCAATAGAATAGGTTCGTCGACCCGTTAACTTCTGGTGCTCAAACTGATTTCTGAGGGCATTGAATCATGACTGAGCAAGCTGGCTACTATGGTAAGAGGCGCAAATGGCATAGCTGGGGATACGAAGACGAGGTCATTTCCCAGGCTGAGGTCAAGGAAATGGCCGTTCGCGTTGGCAAACGCCTGGGCATTGATGAGCCGGTGGTCTTGTCTGATCCAACGCTCGAGGAAATCGAGTTGAGGGAATCGCGGATCTCCATCCCTGCTTCCTTGTCGTCTTTTTGTAATTCAGACAAATGGGATCGCGTTTCTCATTCCTACGGCAAGAGCTTCAAGGACCTGACGCGCATTTTTCGGCGAGATTTTACCAATCCGCCTGATGTGGATGCCTCGATCATGCCTTCTATTGTATCGGGAAACACAAATGCGCCTACCATCATGATCGGCGAAAAAGGGGCGCAAATGATACTCGATGAAGCCGAATCTTACACCTAGCGCAATCGATCAACCAGGCGTCCATCCAGAATTGATGCAA